>JACOSB010000156.1 GCA_016179105.1 Candidatus Acetothermia bacterium | reverse complement strand
TGGAGGCGCTGGAGCACGCTTTGGGGGAAGCGCTGCGCCCCTATTGGGAAGCACCGGCGCACTTGCGATGCTTGACCGCTTATCCCTGGTGGCTCAGGGGTCTCCACTCTATCCAGACATTCCTATGACAAATTAGTATTAGGCCACAAGAAGTTGCTGTACTATGTTGGTCAGCACTGGGATTGAGGTTATAGGCAGCTTCTTCTGTCGCGGAAGAATCTACGCTTGCCTCATCGGAAGGTTTCACCGCATTAAATTGCGTGCACCCGACCACCCACCCTAGAACCAACAAGACGAAAAGTCCTCGACCGCGACGCAGACTCCAACCAACTGACATCATAAAGATGCCCTCCTCGAATGTTTTTGTGCTCTGTCCCGAAAAGAGGCTGCTCTGCGCTGAGCGCCTTGAGTTTGAGTTTGTCCTCAGCTCTGATTTCGGCAGCTCAGTTTTCTTGTTCCTGTCCTCATTTGGGACAAGATCTGCAGCTTTCTGCTCCGGCTTTTCCCCGGAGTAGCGTTTCGTTTCAGAAGCTTGTACTTTGGTATAGCACAACTCGAACAAAAAGTCAAGACCCCCATCGAAGTTTTATCCTTATGTGGGAATAGCGATGAAAAGCACAGAGATTTTCGCCGTAGGGGCGATTCGCGAATCGCCCCTACACAAGCAATTTTCTTGGCGTCTTGGCGGTTTCAATAATTTCTACAGATCATGCAGGATCGCATGAATCAATCGAGCAAACTCTTTCTCGCGCCGCTTCATCGTCTCCAACACTTCTTCGTGCGTGAGCTGCGTCCCCGGATCGATGCCCGCGGCCATGTTGGTCACCACCGAAATGCCCAAGACGTTCAGCCCGCCGTGTCGAGCCGCGATCACTTCGGGCACCGTGCTCATGCCTACCAAGTCAGCGCCCAATCTCTTATAAGCTTGAATCTCGGCGGGCGTCTCGTACATCGGGCCGGGCAGCGCCACGTAGACACCTTCTTTCAGTTCGATCTCGGCTCGTTTGGCTGATTTCTTGGCGAGCGTCCTCAGCTTGCTCGAATACGCATCTAACAAATTCGGAAAACGAGGCCCCAACTGGTCAATGTTCTTGCCGCGCAACGGGTTGCTCGGGATGAAATTAATGTGATCCCGGATCAGCACAAAAGCTCCCACGGAAAAATTCTCATTGATGCCGCCGGCAGCGTTGGTGATGATCACCGTTTCTACTCCGATCAGTTGCATCACGCGGATGGGAAAGGCGACTTCGTGCATCTCATAGCCCTCGTAATAATGCACACGTCCGCGCTGAATCAAAACCCACTTGTCTTCAAGCTGTCCATACACATACTCGCCCGCATGGCCTTGCACTGTGGGCTTGGGGGAATGGGGGACGTCCTCGAAAGTGATGCGCTTCTCACTGATCAATTTTCCGAGCGCATCAGATAACCCGGAGCCCAGCACCAGTCCAAGGCGAGGTGCTTCTTTAAATTTTTTCTTCAAAAAGTTTGCTGCTTCTTGCAGACGTTCAAATTCTTCTTTGGGATTGGTTAAGGACATACGATGGCTCCTTGGGTGTATTAACTTTCGAGAGTCGCCAAACTCTGTTTCAGTCGTTTCAAGCCCGACTTGACCGCGCGGGCGCGCACCTCAGCGATGCCTTTGATCTCCATCAATTCTTTCTCACTCGCGCGCAAGATCGCTCTCAAGCTCCCCAACTCTTCGACCAAACGCTCGCTGATCGATCGCGGTAAGCGCGGAATCTGATCGAGCACGCGGTAGCCCTTGGAGGGAATGACCGAGTCCAAGGCTTCTTCGCCCGCTTCGTAGCCGAGCACTTCCATAATTTTTTCGGTCGAGAGTAATTCTTCCGGCGGCAGATGACGGATATTTTCGCTAATCGAGAGGATACTACGGTTGTTCACCCTAAAATCTTCGATGAGCAACTCAAATTGATCTCTCACTCCGAGCATCAGCCATTCGAGCAGGAGTTCCATGAGCTCTCGTTCTTCACCGAGCTCGACGAAGTAACGGCGAATCTCATCTTCGATATCCAGCATCTGCACGATGTTTTGGATGATGTTTGCGACATGATAGGGCAGGACGCGCCCTTCGAGCTCCAATGCCGTCAGCTCGCGGGAGAGCTCATCAAAGGTGATGCGATATTGTTCCAAAATGCGTAACGCCTGATTGACACGAGCGCTAAGCACCGTGATGTCGGGCAGAATATATCTTAAGTGTCCGTAGTAGATCGTGACCCGCCCCATCTTGCTCTCCGAGATCGCGATGGTCGCGCAGCCTAACTGTTTCGCGACTTTTTCGGCCGTGAGGTGGCGCGTGCCGGTCTCGTTCGAAGGAATCGAGGGATCGGGCACGAGATAAGCGTTGGCGTAGAAAATTTTCTCCAAGTCTTCGCTGACGGTGATCGCGCGATCCATTTTGGCCAACTCGACCAGTCGCTGCGGCGTGAGTTGCGTGTCCAAGAAGAAACCCGTCTGGACGACTTGGTTCGCTTTGTCCAAATCCGCGATGAGGATGAGCGCGCCGTTGCGCATGCGCATAATGCTGTCGATCGCCTCGCGCAAGGTCGTGCCGGGTGCGACTTTCTCCAAAATTTTTAAGAGACTCTCTTCGCGAATGCTTTTCGGCATAATTTTTCATGGTAGGGGCGAGGCATGCCTCGCCCCTACTACAGTCCTAACGCCTCCATCGCTTCTTGTATGTCTTTTACGGGCGCGAGATCAGCCAAATCAACTTTGCCAAAATTTTCGCCCTTCGGAATGATCGCGCGCTTGTATCCGAGCTTAGCCGCCTCCATCAGGCGCTCTCTTAATTTCTTGACGCGACGCACTTCACCGGACAAGCCCACTTCACCCACAACAATCGTGTCGACATCGACGGGTCTGTATTTGAAGCTCGAGACGACGGCCGCTGCGATTCCCAAGTCTGTTGCTGTCTCTTTGAGGGTCAACCCGCCGGCGACGTTCAGATAGACATCGTCGCTGCCAATATGAATGTCTAATCTCTTTTCGAGCACGGCGATCAGGAGCGCGATTCTGTTAAAATCCAGACCCGTCGCGCGTCGCTGCGGATAGCCCGAACGCGTAGAAGCCACCAAGGCTTGAATCTCGACGAGAATGGGACGAGTCCCCTCGACGCTCGGGACAATCACGGAGCCGGGCTTGGGCTCTCGACTTCTCTCTGTGAAGAACTGCGATGGGTTCAAAATCTCTTCGAGTCCCTGGGGCTTCATCTGAAAGACGCCGACTTCATCGGTCGAGCCAAATCTATTTTTGACGGCTCTCAAGATTCTCACGTCGCTGTCGCGGCCGCCCTCTAAGTAGAGCGCGACATCGACCATGTGCTCGATCGCCTTGGGGCCGGCAAAATCCCCGGCTTTCGTGATGTGCCCGATGAGAAAGATCGGAATCTTTTGGGATTTCGCGATTTGATTGAGCGCGAACGTGGCTTGACCGACTTGCTGGGTGCTGCCGACGCCTTCTTTCGCGCCTTCGGGGAAAACAGCCTGAATCGAGTCGACGATCACCGCAGCAGCCTTGGTGCCGGCGATATTCCCTGCGATGACGGGTAAGCTCTGCTCGCTCAAGACTAATAAATTTTTGGCGATGGACAGGCTCATGCGATCGGCACGCAGTTTAATTTGCCCCGAGGCTTCTTCGCCCGAAACATAGAGAACGGGCTCGCCCTCGCGAGTGGCGAGAGCTAATTGCTGAGCGATCTGTAAAAGAAGCGTACTCTTGCCGATGCCGGGCTCGCCGCCGATCAAGACTAAAGAGCCGGCCACGACGCCTCCGCCCAAGACGCGATCGAACTCGGAAAAGCCCGTGGGCCAGCGGCGGCTCTCTTCGCTCGGAATTTCCGCGAGCGATTGGGGTTTTGCAGCAAACGGAGAGACAGACTCAAAAGCGCTAGGTCGAGCTTGCTCTTGGTAGGGCTCTAAGCTTTCCCAGGTGCCGCACTGCGGACAACGCCCCAGCCATTTTAACGACTGGTATCCGCACTCCCGGCACCGATACATCTCTCACCTATTTTTTCACGAGCTCTTTTTCTTTCTTGGTCAGCTTGATCTTGCCGTCCTCAGCATCGATAAGAATGAAACTGCCCTTAGTGAATTCGCCTTCGAGAATTTTATCGGAGATCGGGTTCTCGACGAGCTTTTCGAGCGTGCGCACGAGCGGGCGCGCGCCGTATTTTTGGTCATAGCCCTCTTGGATGAGCAGCTCTTTCGCTCCATCCGTGATCTCGATGTGGATCTCGCGTTCACTCAGGCGTCCCGCTAGCTCTTTGATCTTGAGGCCGGCGATATGATGGATGTTTTCCCGAGTATGCTGATGGAAGACAATCGTGTCATCCAAACGATTTAAGAATTCGGGCCTGAAAACCTCGCGCACTTCGCCCAGCACGTGCAGCCTCATGTCCTGATACGTTTCTTTGGAATCGACTTCGTTGCTGCCAAAGCCGAGCTGCGTGCGGTCGGTGATCATCTTGCTGCCGATGTTGCTCGTCATAATCAAGACGGTGTTTCTGAAATCGACATGGCGCCCTTGAGAATCCGTCAACGTGCCCTCGTCCATGACTTGCAGCAAGATGTTAAAGACATCGCGATGTGCTTTTTCGATCTCGTCAAAGAGCACGACCGAGTAGGGGCGACGGCGCACGGCTTCGGTGAGTTCGCCGGCTTCTTCGTAGCCGACGTAGCCCGGCGGCGCGCCGATGAGCCGGGAGACGCTGAAGCGCTCCATGTACTCGGACATATCGATGCGAACAATTGCTTCTTCGTCGCCAAAGAGAAACTCGGCGATGGCTTTGGCGAGTTCCGTCTTGCCCACGCCCGTGGGACCCAAGAACAAGAAACTTCCGATGGGACGTTTCGGGTCTTTCACACCCGCGTAAGCGCGGCGAATGGCGCGGGCGACCGATTTCACGGCTTCTTCTTGATCGATATAGCGCTTGTGAATCTCGTCCTCCATGAAGAGCACACGTTGAGATTCTTCCATCTTCATGTGGCCGACAGGAACGCCCGTCCAGCTCGAGACCATATGCGCGAGGTCATCGCCCGTGACCATGACTTCGTAGTCGCTGAACTCGGCTTTCATCGCGCGCAGCTTGTCTTGCAGAGCGTGCTCACGGTCGCGCAATTCGGCGGCTGTTTCATAATCTTGATCGCTGACGGCGGCGTTCTTCTGGTCGGTCAACGCCCGTAGCTGTTCTTCCAGCTCGCGAATCTCGGGGGAGAGCGAAGAACTCTCCAATCTCTTCTTGGCCGCTGTTTCATCGATGAGATCGATCGCCTTGTCGGGCATGAAATGATCCGTGATATAACGGTCGCTCAGCTTGGCAGAGGCCCAGAGCGCGTCGTCACTGATCTTGACGCGATGGTGCGTCTCGTAACGCGCGCGCAAGCCCTTCAGAATTTTGACGGTTTGCTGGATGTCGGGCTCGTCGACGATGATTTTCTTGAAGCGGCGCTCGAGCGCCGGGTCCTTTTCGATATATTTTCGATACTCATCGAGCGTCGCGGTGCCGATGCACTGAATCAAACCCGAGGCGAGCGGCGGCTTCAAAATGGCTGAAGCGTCGATCGCGCCCTCCGCTCCGCCGGCGCCGACGACTGTATGCAACTCATCAATGAATATGATGACGTTGCCGGCCTCGACGACAGAGTTGACTAATGTTTTCAAACGCTGTTCGAACTCGCCGCGGTATTTGGTGCCAGCGACCATCGAGGCCATGTCGAGCTCGATCACTTCTTTGCCCAAGAGGGGCGTCGGAACATCGCCGGACGCGATGCGCTGGGCCAAGCCCTCAACGATCGCCGTCTTGCCTACGCCGGGTTCGCCGACGATCGCGGGATTGTTCTTCTTGCGCCGACTGAGTGTTTGAATGATTCTATTGATCTCTTCTTCGCGACCGATCACGGGATCGAGCCGGCTCTCGCGCGCTTCTTCTACTAAATTGCGACCGAACTCAAAATTCTTCCATTTGCGTTCCTCGCGCTTGCCGCTGCGGGTCATCATGCCCGGCGGGGTAGAGGCGGGCGAAAGGTAACGCCGCACTTTACCCGCGTCGATCCCGAACCGTTGCAAGACGTGTGCTGCGACCGTTTGTTCTTCTTCCAAAATTCCGAGCAAAAGGTCTTCGGGAGTGATGAGCGTGTGCCCGTAGCGCTTCGCTTCATCGTAGGCGAGCGTGATGATGCGCTTGAGTTGGGGAACCGGCTGGAGCTCTCCCGAGGAGAAGCGCGACTCGCCGCGCCCGACCTCGCGCTCGATCTCACGGGCGACGCGCGTGTACGTGAGCCCATTGGCTTCCAAAAATTTGTTGACTTCCGTCCCTCGCACCTTCAACAGCGAGAGCAACAAGTGCTCCGTGCCGACATAATCGTGGTTCCAGGCTTCGGCTTCCTGGTACGTGACCCCCATGATTTGTTGGGAGTCGCGTGAGAAGAGATTGTACATCTCATGCATCCCAGTTCGCTCCTCTACCCAAAAGCCAACGGGCTTGGGCTGATTTGATTATAAGTGGGGTGAGAAAAGCTGTCAAGGAATCTTCATTACAATGACATCGGGTCAAATCTATTTTTCTTCTTGCTTTACTTCTTTGTGCTCTAGGCCAATAGCTCTCATCGGCACATCACTACGGTCTTTCCAGAGCGTTCACTTGGGCGAAATGGGAGTTATCAGCATCCCTAGACCGCGAGTAGCTAATAAAAAGGGTTTTGTCTTCCCTTTGGCGAGCCCGCTCGAAAATAGCAGCGGTTCGGTCGCTTCCCCTCGAGCCGCAAAATAATCGAAAAGGCCCATCTCTTCATCGTTCAGTAGTCTATTTCTGGTGATGACGATCGTAGCCACGTGGAACTGCTTCTGCGCGCTGGAGGCATCCGGAAAGCGCGCGCCCTGTACGGTAATCACGTCGTTGATGCTCACCTTCTCGACAGCTCCCTGTACGAAACAATCATGGCAAATTTGCTGATTCTGGTTCTTGACGACGAGGTGCGTGCCCACTTGGCTCGCGGGCAACAACCCCATCAAATATAGGTCCAGATCTGTGAATTCACGGGGGAGCGCGGCCGACTGGAACTGATACTGGCCATTCGGAAGTAAGACCAACTCGAACGGGAAATCCCCGCCGACCCCGGAGCCGGAGATATTAAACCCCATAATCCCATGCGCTAAGCTCGAGATCGGCCAGTGAGGGCTGCCCGTTTTCAGGAGGGGCAACTCCAGGTAGTTGATCCATTGGTGACCGATTTCATGGATCGCGCTCGTCTCAGCCAGATCGAAAAAACTGTCGATGGGGAAGACCGTGATTCCCTGGAGTTTGCCAGCGCTACCATAGCTAACCGTATCGTTGAAGATTCGTAGGCCGATCCCGCGTACTTCATTTTTGACGGGGAAATGATAGCGATTCGCCTGAAAGGATGGGAGCGCGAAGACCAGATTGATAAAGTCATAGTCATCGCCGAAAAACGCATAGAAAAATTTCGTGATCGACGGGAGCTGGTCGGGAGAAAAATCCGGCCTCCAGAAGTTGACGACGTGTTTGCCGGAGCGAATCTGGTTTCCTCGGTTTACGAGCTCTATCGTAGAAACACTTTTGTCCAAGACATCGATGAACGTGTTCAATCTCAAGGCCCGTGTACTGCCCTGGAAGATGTCCAGAAAGCCGACGAAGTTATGATTGGCATCATCCGGCTGATAATCGAAGAGTGCCTGTGCCGCCGTTAGCGTAACGCTCCAAACACCGCCGCTTCCAACGGTCAAATTGACCCTGCCACCGGCGGCGAGTTGGAGTTGCACGCTCGACGGGCTTCCCTCGATCTTCAGGCTGAACTGCACCGGATCGGTTCTGTCTGCTCGAATGGCCATCGGATCGAACTGGAACCATTGGATGGAAATCGACTGGGCTTGCCCATCTTTCCAGGATGAACTCCCTACGATGAGCAAAGAGAGCATCAACAGTGCGCCTAACTGTCTTAAGCCGATCGTGAGAGTGCGGTTCTTATTTGGGATTTTGCAGTCATCCATCGAACGCCCCTTCCGGCGAAGAAAGACGCCTTAATGATAAATTGACCAGACAGCGACTTTAACGACTGGCCGAGCTGACCATCGTCGGTGCGCTCGCCGAATAGTCAGAAGCTCGTCGCCCAGTGCCGTCGTAACGAATTACTTGCCCACGGAGTAGACGCGAGACATCTACCGTGTCTCCGCTTGTCCATAAGGTTGCATTGATCGCTACGTTGAGACGCCCTTGACTGCGCCCAGAGCCCCAGCGTACATAGTCGATCATGCTCGTGGAATCATCGAAACGATTCGAATTGTAAATCGCCAGCTCATCCCCGGATCGGTTCAAGCGCGGCAGCGAGACGTACACGTCGGTGGATGTATTGGCACCGCTCACGCCCCAGTGCACGATCAGCCAGCTCTGTGGAGCGAGCGTCAGATCGGGCAGGTTCGCATAAGAAGGGCTGAGACACAAGTACCATCCGACCAGCGAAGCCGTGCCCTTGCCCAAGTTCGCGATCGCGATGAGTTGTTCCCCCGAGGTCGGATCGATCAGGATTTCTGCCATCACGACCAGGGGCTTAGCTCCCGGTGGCGTCGGTGTCGTTGTTGTACCTCCAGTCACGGTGACTTTCACGAACGTCGATTCCGGCGGAGCGCTGATGGTCACAGAAAAATCTCCGGCATTTTTGAAAGTGTGCACGTATTGCTCTCCCGGTTTGATCTCTCTGTAAAGCTCTAAGGGCGTACTGGACAGAATGACGTTGGCGATGCTGGAAACGGCATTCTGAAAAATAACCGTGCCACCGGCTGAGATGGTGACGGCAAAGGGATTGACATTGATCTCGATCGCACCATAAGAACCGCGAGAAACTTTGATCGTGACGACTTGGTTGGTCTGGGTCATTGCTCCCACGCCGAACAGCACGAGGAACCCGAGCAGCCCGAGGCTGAGCTGCTTGAACCGTATGCGACGCATCTGAATCCCCCCTCTGATCAACACTCTTCATACCCTCGAAAGTGTTGGAAAGATCGGAGTTTACCTTGCTTATTGGTACTACTTGGAGGAGCAAAATGCAAATCATTAAGCGACCCGGATGCGTGGCAGGATGGTAGAGCGACAAAAAAAGCTGTATCTTCGTCTCACTTTAGGGTCGCGTGGCGCCTTTTTCGGATAAGTAGAGAAATAGCGAATACTTTGACTGGAGGCACGTGCGTAAATCATCCATCTCTCGAGAGAAGATACTGAATGCCTTACGAGAAAAATTAGAGCCACTCGCACATGTGAACGCGATGTGGGAAGGCGGCGCCGCTTCGTTTCAGCGTGTGGACCAGTGGTCCGACATAGATTTGCAGATTGACGTAGCCGCTGACCGCGTCGCGGATACATTCGTTGTTATCGAGCAAGCGCTCACCAAGCTCTCTCCGATTGACCTGGAATATGCACTGCCGCAACCGACCTGGCATGGACATGCGCAGACGTTTTATCGCCTGAAACACGCAAGCCCCTATTTGCTCTTGGATGTGTGCGTCATCAAAGACAGTAATCCGAACAAATTCTTGCAGCCGGAGATTCACAACCCCCCGGTGGTGCATTTCGATAAGTGCAATGTTGTGCATTGGCAACCATTGGACCATAAAGCGTTGGTATCGAAACTTAAAGAACGTCTAGAGACTCTCCGTGTCACGTTCAATCTTTTTCAGATACTGACGACAAAAGAGAGCTATCGCCATAACGACATCGAAGCGCTGAACTTCTATCACGGGTTCACGCTGCGCCCGCTGGTCGAAGTCTTGCGCATTAAATATGCGCCAACGCGCTACAATTTTCACACTCGCTATATTCATTATGACCTGCCGAAGCCCATCGTAAGAAAGTTAGAAAATCTTTTCTTCGTGAAAGATCATAAAGATTTGGTAGCGAAGCGCAAGAAGGCTGAAAGATTTTTCTACGCAACGCTGGAAGAGATTGATCTTAAAAAAGTGGAAATGTTCCTGCACAACAACTCAACAGCCACAAAGAAAAAAGTAAGATGAACGAGCTAACACTGTTCTTGAATATTTTCTCTCTTGGCGCTAGAGTAGCTTCATTATTATGAACGAAGCGATTCGTGTGGAAGCGCTGACCAAAAAGTTTGGCACAACGACCGCCGTCGATGGTGTCTCGTTCAACGTTCCTAAAGGGGAATTTTTCGGTTTTCTCGGGCCCAACGGCGCGGGCAAGACGACCACCATGCGTATGCTCGCGACGCTCCTTCGACCAACCTCGGGGCAAGCGTGGGTCAATGGTTTTGAAATCTCTCAAAATCCTGACGGCGTGCGTCGGTCCATTGGCTTTGCGATGCAAGCGGTCACGCTCGATCCCTTGGCGACGGCATGGGAAAACTTGCTCTTGCTCGGAGTGCTCTATGGGCTTTCACGCAAAGAAGCGCATCAGCGTGGCTCAGAGCTTTTGGAATTGATGCAGCTCACCAAAGTCGCAGACTCTTGGATCAAAAATTACTCTGGAGGCATGAGGCGCAGACTAGACTTAGCCGCTGTGCTCATGCACAAGCCCGAGGTGCTCTTTTTGGATGAGCCGACCGAGGGACTCGATCCCGCCGGGCGCCGCGTGATCTGGGAGTACTTAAAGAAACTGAATGGGAGTGGTGCAACCATCTTCTTAACAACTCATTACATGGATGAAGCCGACTATCTCTGTGAACGTATCTCGATCATCGACAAAGGCAAACTCGTCGTGACGGATTCACCCAAAAGACTCAAAGAGAAAGTGGGCGGAACACTCGACGATGTCTTCATTCATTACACAGGCCATCGCATCCAGGACGAAGGGTTGAACCCGAAAGCCGCAGACCCGTATACTCAAATGAATACCTAACCATGAACAAAGTTTTCCGAGACACGTACTACCTTTTTATCAGAGGGTTTAAGCAATCGCTCCGGCCGTACATCGCGTTGATGCCCGAATTTGCGGTGCCCATCTTTTTCTTTGTCGTGAACTCAGCGGGATTCCAACGCGTGTCAGACCTTGCAGAGTTTAAGAACTATGCCGGCAATTATCTGGAGTTTTACGCGCCCGTGGCGCTCTTGATGGCGATCTTTTTCAGCACCGGCAGCGCTGGCATTGAGGTGGTCACCGACATCGCGAACGGCTACATGGACCGTCTCTTCGTCTCGCCGGTTCATCGTATCTCCATCGTCCTCGGAAAGCTCTTGGCCACTGGAGCCCGCTCCATGATTCAAGCGGCGATCATGCTCGCCTTTGTGATGCTCATTGGCGCACCCTTTGAGGCAGGTCTTCTGGGAGTGCCCATCCTTTTGGCGCTCGCTTTTATCTTCGGGATGGCTTGGTCGGGCATCGGGCTGACCCTCGCGTTTCTCACCAAAAACCCGCGTATTGTCCAGTCGAGCTTCGTTTTTTTCATTCCCTTTAGCTTCATCACGACCTCACAGTTGCCCCTGCCCTTGCTCTCTGGATGGTACAAAGCAGCCGTGATGATCAATCCCGTCACTTATGTTTTGGAAGGGATGCGGGCGCTGATGTTGAACGGCGTCGGTCCCGAGACTGTGGGCACGATCGCCGTAGGTTTTCTAGCGGCTGCGCTCTTTGGGCTTGTCACTCTCGGTGCTGCGCTTTTCGCCTTTCGTCGATTGAGCGCTTAATCAAGCGAAACGCGCTGGAGTCCCAAGGGCAGGGCGAAGAAGACAGCGAGCGCTACGTTGAAAGCAAGACTGGCCATGGCACTCACAAACGCAAGGCCAAAAGCGACCAGATAGAGTGACGGTCCACAAGCATAAGACCACGTGATGGCGCGTACAGCCCGGGGATCGGCGTTTTTGCTCAAGAGTCTATTCTTATACGAGGCGTACCACCATAACAGGTTGAAGAAGATAGCGATCACTTCGTAGATGCCACTGTAGACCATCGCGGCCAGTCGCTGATCGGGATGCTGTAGATTCTCAGCGAGAAGCGTTGTGGGGAAAGGAACGAACGTTATCCCCATCAAGAGAAGCGTGTTGAGTAAAAGCAGCCCATGGTCGCTACGTCGAATCAATCTGAACAGCTTGTGATGATTGATCCACATAATGCCGATGAAGGCAAAGCTGATCACAAACGCCAAATAAGCCGGCCACAGATGGAGCAAAGCCTGGGCTAGCCCTGCTTCTTCCGTCAGATCGTGCGGCACTTTGATGTCCAGCACCAAGAGTGTGATCGCGATGGCAAAGACTCCATCGCTGAAGGCTTCGATGCGACTTGTTTCTTTTTCGTCTCTCGTTTCTTGCGTTGCTATGGGGCTACGTTTGCTCATTCAAAATGTTCATCCCTAGCGCTTAGAAGAAGCTGTCGCCGCTCGTTTGGCTCCATTGCGTGACGCTTGGGGTGTCAAGTGCTTATCGAACCACATTTTGACACGCATAAGATATTCTTCGCGCAGCTTCGGATGTCCATTGCGCAAGAAGAGATGCGAACAGCCGGGGAAACGCACGAACTCTACTTCTTTTCCTAGGCGTTTCAGAGCGACAAAGAACTGTTCACTCTGCTCGATCGGACAACGATGGTCCGCTTCGCCGTGGAGCAAGAGCACCGGCGTCTCGACCTTCTGTACATAATGGATCGGCGAGTGCTCGATGAAAGCTTTGAGTGCCTCCATGCGTGTGCCGCCCCATTGAATTTCCCCGAAGCTGACCCCGATGTCCGAAGTCCCGTAGAAACTGGGAAGGTCGATGCACGGGGCACCGACGATGGCTGCTCGGAAGCGATTCGTGTGCCCGACGATCCAAGCCGTCATGAACCCGCCATAACTGTAGCCTTGCACGCCCAAGCGATCTGTGTCGACATACGGGCGAGTACAGACTTTGTCGAGGGCAGCCATAATATCTAAGAAATCTTCGCCGCCCCAGTCGCTCAGCACGGCTTTCACGAACTCAGCCCCATAGGTTGAAGAGCCGCGCGGGTTCACGCAGAGCACGAGATAGCCGGCTGTCGCTAAGACTTGTTGGGTGGGGTTAAAGGTGTCATAGAAGACCCCGTGTGGGCCTCCGTGGACATCGACAATCAAGGGATATTTTTTCGACGGATCAAAATCGGGCGGGAACAAAAGTCTCGATTCGATCTCCATACCCGCGCGCTTGAACGAGAATTTTTCTAGCGTCGCGGCGGGGTGTTCTTTGAAATATTCTTTGTTCTCGTTCACCAACGATCGCGGCGCGCCTTTTTCAGTATCAATCAGATGCAGTTCTCCCGCAGACGCCGGTGGAATAGAAAGCACGACGGCTTTCTTCGCTTTTGCATCCAGCGTGAGATCGCTGAAGAGCGTGTCTCCGCCGGCGATCGAGCGTAGCTCGTCTCCACTCTCGCTCATCTCGTACAAGAACGATTCGCCTTTGGCTTCAGCCAGAAAGAGAATCCGTCCCTTGTCGGTCCAGCGCAGCTCGGGCGCGGGCAAGATCGGCCGAAAGCCAGCCGAAATTTTAAAGGAGTCATCTGTAAGTTTTTTCGGAGCTCGGCTCGGTTTTAGCATATAGAGAAACCCTTGCCATCCGGCGCCGAGTTCTTCATCTTCCGAGCCGATCACGAGCAGCTGGCTTCCATCTGGTGACCATATAATATTGCCGATCGTAGACAAATGGCTCGACCAGCACTCCGGCTCTCCACCCGTAGTTGAAACCACATACGCTTCTGTAAACATCGTTAAATCTCGATCTTCACGACGGTTGGAGATGAACGCGATGCGCTTCCCGTCGGGAGACCAGACGGGCGAGAGATCGTCCCAATCGCCGTCGGTGATCTGCCGGGGTTTTTCATCAGTATTGATGCCCATCACAAAAATATGGCGATGCGCGTCGCCGCGCCAGCCGATCGTGTCATAGCGATAGCGAATTCGTCGAATCACTTTGACACGCGGGTCTTTTTTAGGGTCGTGGTCTTCGGGGAGTCGATCGGGGTCTACGTCAGACACAAAGGCGATAGAGCGAGAATTGGGAGACCACTCGAACTCAATCACGCTGCTGGGTAAACGTGTGAGTTGCCGCGCCTCACCCCCATTTGCAGGGATAAACCAGAGCTGTGCACGACTCTTCTCATCGGCGCGGAGAAACGCGATCGTTTTTCCGTCGGGTGAGAATTTGGGTGAAGAGTCTTTAGGCCCTTGGGTGAACGGGGTTGCTTCGCCATTGGGCAGTTCCATCATCATAATCTGTGAATGACCGGATTGGGTCTCAGGAGCAATCTTGGCGCGGGTGAAGACCAATTGGGTTCCGTCGGGCGCGACCGAGGGGCTGGCAACTGCTGTGATGTGATAGACAAGGTCCGGCGTGATGGGACGAGGCATTTGGGTCTCCTTTCCTTAGAACGTCTACTGAAACCGCCAAGGCGCCAAGGACACCAAGAAAATCTAGGGTTCCTCTGCGGTGAAATCTTTATTTCCCCGCCAAGATTCCCTTCTTTTCCAGAATCCAGAGCCCGGTCTGCATATCGCTCGTGAGCACATATTTGCCGAAGGGATAGACATCCCAGAAGCCGTCGTAACCGTGCGAATAGCGGGCTCGCCCGTTATGCGGATTAAATGCTGCGACTTCTTTGAGTTCTCTGGGGTCCGAATACTCGAGCACGCGCACGCCGTTCGCATAGTATGCGTCGTAGACATAAGCGCCATCAACCACGAGATCATGCGGGATCGTGCCCGGCCCAAGACCGTACTGCCCCAGAGCCCGAATATTGTTTAGGTCCGAGATGTCAAAAGAGCGTATGAAATCTCCCGGCGATTCATCGCCCGTGAAGAGAATCTTCCCGTCGGGAGATGGCCAACAATTATGCGAGGCCCCACGCCCGTAGTGCTGCTGGGCTCTGAATGTGTATTTGAGCTGTTTGGGGTTATCGAGATTCTCGAAGTCGATGATCCAGAAACCGGTATCCCAGGCTGCGGCGTAGAGCCGATTGCCGATCACCGTCACGTCGTGAACATCCCCAAAAAATCGGTCGAGAAAGCGTACGGGACCCATCTGGACAGGGTTCGTCGGGTCGGTGAGGTCGAGCATAAAGAGTTCGCCGTCGCCCTGGCCAATCGTCGGGAGAAAACAGACTTTGCCCGCGACGAAGACGTTATGCACCGTCCCGTAATCGGTCGAGCGCACGGTGCTGACGAGCTTGGGATTCTTCCAGTCGCTGATGTCATAAATTAACACGCGACGATTATCGGCGGCGCCGACCAGCCCACACACGAGATAATTTTGGTAAAAATCCACGTCACGGCAGTCCGCATCGATCGCTTTATTGTCGAGAGTGACGACTTGAGGATTCTTAACATCGCTGAACTCGACTAAGTTAATCAAGGAGCCATTGGGGACGACCGCCAGAGTCTCCCGTGCCCACATCCCCGTCGCGTTGAAACTGCCCAAACCGCGAAACCCTACAGGAGGCAGTTCTATCTTGGCAACGGGTACTAACAACTCATTGCTTTGCGTCTGGGCGGTAGCTCTCTGGGAGCTAAACAAAAAAGGCGACGTCGCGAGAGCTCCGGCCCCTAAGCGCAAGAACGTCCGACGTGTGAAACTCTGATTCATGAATTTTCTCCTTTATTATTGCTATCGCTATATTCGGCGTTGGTGCACGAATAAAGAAGTAGCGCGGCTCGGGTAAACTTGCAGGTATGTCTCCTACCAACAAGCCAACTCGTCCGCGCCAGAAGTCAGTATACCGAATTCGTAACTGGGCCGACTACGACCGCGCCTTGGTC
>JACOSB010000037.1 GCA_016179105.1 Candidatus Acetothermia bacterium | reverse complement strand
CGGAGTCAAGGTGAATTTCCCGTTGCACCTCAAGGAGTGTGAGTGGCGGTGGAAGAAAAATTCCCCTAGCTTAGCACGTGAACTCTGGCAAATCCTCAAACGCCATGATACCATCTAATTAAAGTCCTGGTCTAGAGCCAAATGAATTAAGAAATTTCTCACCCATAAGGAGGAGAAGCATGATACATATACGCGTATTTCGATATTTCAGGTTAGTCGGTGCGGCCTTGGTCGTGATAGTATTGCCGCTGGGACACTCCGGACTCGTGGGTGCTCAACAGCAGCCGGAGTTGAAGCTCATAGGTGGAGGTGTTTGGAGTGTCAACGAGGGCAACCCGACGAGTAAGATCTTCGCCTATACACCCACGGCGCAGCCCGGCGAGGTGAGGACGCTGAATATCACGATCAGTAATTATCCTGAGAAGCCGATCGGTTCGAACCTCTCGCCGAGTTTAAGGATACCGGCGAGCACCTCGAACGTCGGTATAACGGTGAATAAGAAAGAAGTAGAGAGTGTCGTGATAGCGCCTGAGGGTCATGGGGATCAACCGAGCTCCTACACTCTGGTGCTTGAGTTTTCTACTAATAGAGAAGTGACAGTGGAAGTGATATTCAAAGGGCAGAGCGAGCAAGAAGGAAACGGGAATTACCGGATATATGAAGTCGTGAACACGAACGAGTGAAGCAGATGATAGTGAATGCCTGAAGATGGATCTGCCCGCGCTGCCATTGTTGCAGCCCCTAAAGCGAGCGCGTTTCTTGCTCTCCTGCGCTCTCCCCAGCTCCTGTCAGTGCAGCAGGGCTGCAACTAGTACTTCAGCTACTTGAAATTGATGGGTTGTGATGTTGTGAACGTCGATGACAAGAGCGAAATTAACCAACTTGACCCATCCAAGTAAAGTTGTCGGAGTACTAGGTTGAGCAAGACAGCCGTCGCGAACTCAACTTGCGTCATCGGTGCCTGAGAGAATGCAACCCAAATATTCCCGCGAGCGCGAGCGAGCTTCCCCAGGCCAAGAAAGGCCACGGGCTGCATGTCTGTCCGCAACCCGCAACCGAACTCAATACGAGCAGGGCTCAGTAAGACGAGATAGAAGTCCACCTCGTTCCCGTTATCGAAAGCTGCGTCTAGCATATTCTCCGAATCATAGACGGCTACGAGCCCGTAGCATCGCCTCAGCAGTGGGCTGCTGCCCAGTTTATAGCTGTCGAGATTGATGTTGATGGCCCCTAGGGCTGCTGCAGCCTCGTGCCGCCCCAAGAGGACGTTCAAGGCAACTTCCAGCAGTCTGTCGTACGTGTACCGGATGAATTGTACCCCGTTTCGGGGGACGACCACAGCGGTCACCCCTAGCATCTTGAAATCGCGAGTGGATGTCTGTGAGATCGCCTCCTGGAGGAGCTGTGGGGATTGCCTCTGTATCCCTGGGAAATCGGGATCCTCCGGGCGGTAGACTTTCACGGTGGGCAACAGTTGATTGACTGCCTCCAGCACTTGAGCAAGTGTGAATTCGCTAGAGGACATAGGATTTTCCTTCTCCTCCTGAGCCTTCACCTGCGTCCCCATTACCCAAGCCCCACCGTCAACGCCACACTAACAGCCAGCGCGTATGAGTGAAGTGTGCCCATTCTTTCTCCTCCTCTCATGAGTGCCTCTAGCCTCGCTCACGCGACCTGTCACGAAATTCTTCGAGCACTTTGCTCGGCTATAGTTGTATCAACGCCGATACCAAGTTGAGTAAGACGATCACACCGAACTCGCCTTGCTCTTGTACAGGCACCCCCGGCCCGAGGATCGCGGAGAGCACGCGGGCGAGCTCAGATTGCGACAAGCCGATCAAACCCGTCACCTCAGGTCGTGACTCACCGCCTTGCACGCTCACCAAAGCGAGAAAGAAGTTAATCTTATTGTCAGGATCGACAGCCGCGTCTAGCTTATTCTCCGGGTCATAAAGAGCCGTGATGTTGTAGCGCCCTTTGGACAGAAACCCATTCCCGAACTTATAGTGTCCTATGGGCACCAGTTCAATGGCTCCCAGCGGCATGACGCCCTCGCGGCGTCCTAAAAAGAGACTCAAGACAAGAGCACCGCAGTCTGACTTCCCGCTAGGATCGACCTCACACACAGGCAGATGCTTGAAGAGCAAGACTCCATCTCGAGGCGCGGCCAACATCGCCGGCAGGTATGATCCTCCCACGGGGAGGAGAGCGCAGTCTAACCAGTTCTGCGTGTCAAACGATTGCAGGCAGAATCTGTTTATGAAATGGTGATCCCTGGGAAAGCCGAGGTTCCCCGGGCGATACACTTTGACCAAGGGCTGAAGCTGGCCGACGGCCACTAGGATTTTCTCTGGTGTAATCTGCTCCTGCGTCCATGCTTGTATCCCAACTGCCAGCAACCCCGCCATGAAAGCTACGCCAACGACAGCTATAAACCGTGTGAATCGAATCATGAGAATTTCCTCCTTAGTGTGGTCTGGTGATGATACTTCCTACTTTACAGTTTTGCTTTTGTGCTTCTTCTTGGTGCTTTCTTATTTGCATAGGCCTGGAGCTAGAGACAGTGTGTCAATGCAGCAGACACTAAGGAACAAATAATACAAGCGTAAGCCGAGAAAATTCAAAGCCACTCGTCAACCTTATCAAGGGTAATAGATTATAGACCGCTAGCTCTCGAGACTTAGTGAAATCCCTCAATCATAGAGGCGAAAGAGGGCTTGACACCCTAGTAAAGACATCTCGCAATGGAATAGGGAAGAGCTTGAGCTTGAAGTGTGCCATCGAGTTGGCTCTTCCGCAGGACCATCTTCTAGAAGCGTGACTAACCGATAATTATTATCTCGTGAGCATAAATCGGGTGACGTTTTCGTGACGCTCATAGTTTATGCTCCAAATGTGTGCACATACACAAAGCGTCTATCGGAGGAATATGAATACATTGAATAGTTGCTTCCTTCAGGGGGACCAGCATGAAGTGTACGATCCTTACAGCTATTTCAGGGGATGGTGTCAAACTACCCCAAAACCCTGATTTCTTGCGGCTGATACATTCGTCTGGTATATGCCATGCTTTCAGAAGCTAATAATTCGTGAGACGCTGATGAGACGCTCAAGGAATATACTTCTAAACACGGAGGTTGAACCGCTCACGATGGAAATTTAACATTCGGGATGTATAAATGTATAGATCAGGACTTTCGCGGTTGAGTTTATGAACAGTAAGATAGGGGTATGCAACGCCAGAAATGTTCCCTCGATCTTTATGTGGATTTTCTCGTCGCCAGTCAGAAGCAGTTCTCTGGAATGGAGTTGAGTAAAGTGGCTCCGG
>JACOSB010000158.1 GCA_016179105.1 Candidatus Acetothermia bacterium | reverse complement strand
CGGAGCCACTTTACTCAACTCCATTCCAGAGAACTGCTTCTGACTGGCGACGAGAAAATCCACATAAAGATCGAGGGAACATTTCTGGCGTTGCATACCCCTATCTTACTGTTCATAAACTCAACCGCGAAAGTCCTGACATATTCTGAATCATAGAGCTAGGTAGTGACCTCGTCCAATTCGACACAATTGGTCAATCAACTCTGAATGTTTTTCAGGCGTTTTGTTTCATTAGTGTTTCTTTGCAGATGGTGACGGATGTCCGTCCATACCGACCCTCTCCGCGACCCAAAAACGACTCTCGATTCACCCTCTTGTCACTCATCCTCCATGTTTTTTCCACGTCCCCAACCGTACACTAGGGGCGGATGAAGTGAAGTCAGGTTGCGGATGAAGACCTTTTCTTCAAACGAAAGCGCCCCGGTGTGGTGACCGGGGCGCAACGCTTTTAACGGGATTTAACCATAGAAACTAGCTTTGCGCGATAGGCAGGTCGTACGAACACCAGTCGCTCCAGCTGCCCGCGTAGAGTTTGGCATCAGTGCGTCCGGCTTGATAGAGCGCGAGAAGGTTGACACAGGCCGTCACGCCGGAGCCGCAGTACGCGATGACCTCTGAAGTTTGCGAGAGTGTAGCGAAACGCTTTTTGAGTTCTTCAGGAGACTTCATCGTTCCATCTTGATGAAGATTTTCTTTGTAAAAATAGTGCAGCGCGCCGGGGATGTGCCCGGCTTTCGGGTCGAGCGTTTCCCTCTCACCCCGGTAGCGTTCCCCGGCTCGGGAGTCGAGTAGTGCTGTAGATTTGCTTCGGTTCTTAACCTGCTCGATTTCCACAAGCATCTGTGACTGAAGTTTCGGGATGAAACGACGAGCAGGGCGGTACACAATCTTGTCTGTGATCGGGAGACCAGCGGCTTTCCAGGCGTTCAGCCCGCCGTCGAGCACAGCAACTTTCTCATGGCCGAGATAGCGAAGCAGCCACCAGAGATGGGCGGCCATCGCCATCTCTTGGTCATCGTAGGCGACGACGAGCACATCTTCATCGATGCCCGCGTTGGAGAAGAGATAGACCAGAGAATCGACAGACGGCAAAGGATGCCGACCGCCGTGTTTTTGTTTGGGCCCTGAAAGGTCTTGCTCGAGATCGAAATAGAGCGCGCCGGGAATATGTCCCGCGCGATACTCGTTCAAACCCTGATCGGGTTTGCCTAAAGTAAAACGGCAATCGATAATAGCAACGTTGGGATCATTCAATTGCTCGTGCAATCGTTGATACGCGATTAAGTTATTCATATTCGCTTGAGGATACCATGATAAGAGTCTTCAGGGCAACAGAGCGCATATTAGCCAGAAAAAAATCAAAAGGGGCCGGGCACGAGCTCGGCCCCCAATGATAATCTTGCTCTTTATCTAAGTCTCGGCTGTTATCTGCGAAGGATCAGCTTCTTCGCTTCGCTGCGTATGACAGCGCCCGTCGCGTCGCGTAGTGTGATCACGACGAGATAGACGCCGCGAGCGAACGGTTTCCCGTCGAGCTGCGCTGTGGGTAAAATCCAAGACTGCTCTCGGCTGTCTCCGGCTTGGTCCAATAGCAACCGGCCATTGGTATCGAAGACTCGCACTTGTACGCTGGGGATGTCTTCACCCTGCGTTCGCGCAGAGAGCTGTCCCAACTCGGCCCAGATCGTTGGCTTTTCTGGATCGTCGTGTCGAGTCATCGACGGGACAAAAGCCCCGGCTTCACTCACGAAAGCCGCGAAAGTGCATAAGAGGTTCATGCCCACGAAGGGAGCTGAAACGACGCCGATGGCGGTGCCTCTCAAACTGAGTCTGAACGTTTGCTGAGTTCCCGGCGGCAACGCAAGGGGAAGAGAGGGGAGAATCGATTCAACAAAGAAGATTGCTCCCAAAGGAGCCGCCATGGCGGTGATCACCGCTGTCGAGGGGCCTTGGTTGAATAAGGTGATGTCTATCGTGCGCCGTTGTTGAACGTAGCGGAATGGAACACTGTCTGGCGAAGAGACGATACCCACATTGCAAGTGGGTAGGATCGAGGCTCGCCAGCTGACTGTAAACATACTGGGCACGGTCACTATGCCTATAGGCGCCACAACGGTGACCGGGCGAGACCCAAGGGGCGCGAGTACGTTAATATGAATTCTGCTCACGATGAGGCGGTCACTCATAACGTTGAAGGATCTGACTGTGACGCCCTGGCCGAAGCTGAGGGCATTTGCTCCCGTGAAGCCTGAGCCGAGGATTGCGAGTGTCATCGTCTGGCCCGGCCTGCCAATGTTCGCAGAGAGATTGGTTACCACCAACCCATTACGAATGGTGAACAAAGCGGGCACCGTTGCCACGCCATCGGCAGTGATGAAATTTACAACGCGCGAGCCGATCACGGCATTGTTGCTGATGTTGATCGCACTGGTGATTACGTTGCTGCTCCTTATGGCGAAGGATTGGACCACAACGCCTGGACCGAAGTTGATCATCCTGACACCGGCAAAACCTGTGCCGATGACTTGGACCGTCATACTCTGGCCTGGAGTGCCGATGGCCGGTACGATCGAGACCACGGTGGTCGACAAATGGTTCGCCCTGGCGGGGAACCCACAGATAAAAATGACCGATAAGACCGCGACGAACGAAATGCCACTTCGGTTAAGATAGTTAAACATATCGGATGTCCCTCCTTACTTCTGTGAAAAAATTATGCTTCCCGACTTTGGAACTATCGTATGTTGTACACCGACCCTAATGAAAAGTTTCGGTCTCTCTATAAATATCTTCGGATGAGAGTTTTTTGACAATCGGCAGGAATGTACTCTTTCTCCTAGCGGTTGAGACGAGAGCAAGCTCGGTCCCTTTTTGAACAGGTCCGAAAATTCCGCGGTTGACAAAAAAGTTCTCTTTGTATATAGTTAACTTAGTTCATTTGGTCTTTCACAACGTTGACTCTTATCGAGAACGGCTGAGGGATCAGGCCCGCTGACGCCGTAGCAACCGATTCAGCAGAACCTCGCTGAATGTCCGGTGCTAAGTCCTGCCCTGACTTTGCTTCGGGGAAAGATGAGAAAGAGACGGATACAGTCCTCTGTAACCTCTTCTACTCATCCGAAGAGGTTTTTCGTTTAAGAGACTCTTATTGAGTCACAGGAGGATCGTATGCGTCCATCAACCAGAGCCGCTCACCCAGAAGACTGTAGAGACTCCGCCTACCGTAATCCCCGCGCTTCCGTTTTGAGCTGCCAGAGAAAGTGAATCTGTATGCTCTTTCGCGACAAAGTGAAAAACCCGGCGCAAGGAGTGATTCTGTACGAGATCATTCCCCCGCCCGAAGAGAGTTCCGAAGCGTCTCTCGGAGCATCTCTGGAGAGTTTAGGCGAACTTTTAGACAGAGCCCCGATCGATGGGATCAATATCCCGGAGATCCGTAACGAGAACCGCAATGGGACAAACATCAATCCCTATATCTCCAAGATCGAGCCGCGCGTCTATGGGCATCACGTACAAAAGCACTTGGGAGCTTCGTACGAAGTCATAATTAATCGTGGCATCGTCTACGATCCTCCCCAGGTTCACCAACAATGGCTGCTCCAGACGTGGAAGAAATTTGAGATTCGCAATCTCGTCTTGGTCGGGGGCGAATCGAGCCAGCAACGCTACCCCGGCCCCTCGCTCACCCAAGCCTCGGAGTTCATCACACAGTGCTTGAACCGAGGCTGGAAGCAAGGAGTCCGGGGCGACCTCGTCCCCACGCTCTGTCGGACGGATTATTTTTGCGGTGGGATCACGATTCCAACCCGGCGCAAGCCCGATCCTGCTCTCGATGAACCCCAGCGCTTGATCGAGAAAGCTCGCCACGGTTTTGATTTCTTCACCAGCCAAGTCATCTATGAAGCGAAGAGCACTCAACAGCTTTTGCGTGACTATGACCAGCGCTGCCGAGAACTCGGAGAAAAACCACGGCGCATCTTCTTGAGCTTTGCGCCCGTATCGACGGCGAAGGACATCGCGTTTCTTAAATGGCTGGGCGTACAGATCCCGGAGGAGATGGAACGGCATATTTTGCAAGGCTGGATCGGCACTGCCTGGCGCTCCATCAAAGTGTCACAGCAAGTCCTGCGCGAGATCTTGGAGTTTGTCCGTAGCGAGAACATTGAGATCCCTTTGGGGCTGAACATCGAACATATTATGAAACACAACTTTGAAGTCTCTAAAGAGATGATAGCGTGCCTTGCCGAGGAATATCATGCCCATGTGGGTTTGGCCAAACACAGAAAAGAGGTCCAACTATGGCCGAGATCAACGCATTCTTGACCGGGCTCTATGCGCGCTCGGAGTCATTGTCCAAGGCGACCCAAGACCATGACCGAGGGCGCGTCAGCGCTGAACAACTCACCCAGCAACGACAATCTGACCAAGATCAATTAGTAGAGCTGCAAAAATCGGCACACTTGACGTATCTATCGGACGGACTGCTCAACTGGCAGGATCTCTTCAGGCCCTTCTTGGAGATCGTTCAGGGGTTAGAAGCCGGCCCGCTCGTACGCTTTTTCGATAACAACACGTTCTACCGACAGCCAGTCGTGGCCGCCCCGCTCCACTTGCGCCGAGAAAATTTAGAAACTTGGCTGAGTCAGTATTTTCAGACCAACGCACGCGGCGCGTGGAAAGCCTCGCTCCCGTCGCCCTACTTTTTTGCCCAAGTGGCCCACGACACGGCCTATCGCGACAAACCCAAACTCATCGAAGCGTTCACTGAAATTGTGCTTACGCCGATCGCGGAGCAGTTGGCCGCACGCGGCGTCAAATTTTTGCAACTGCAAGAACCGTGGCTGGTCACGTGCAACAGCGTGGACGCCGCTCCGGCCGATTGGAGAGCTCTTGAAAAAGCCATTGGCACACTCGGAAAAAACATCAAGAAAAAAAACTTGGTGCTCGGCTTACACACTTACTTCGGCGATGCGGCTCCAGCATTGGGACCGTTGCTCGAGTTGGACATCGATGCCGTGGGGATCGATTTCTGCGAGACTGATCTGGAAAATTTAAGATCGTTCGATTTCGCTGAGAAAGAGCTGATCTGTGGCTGTCTGGATGCAAGAAACTCTTGGGTTGAGGACGAAGCGATCATCGTCAAATTCGTCGAGCGCGTGCAGGAGACGTTGGCTCCCAGAGTCCTATCACTCTCTACGAACGCTGACTTAGAGTTTGTGCCTGAACCTGTCGCCCGCCGCAAGGTCCAATTGCTCGGTCGGGTCGCTGCACAATTTAGCTCCAAATAACTTGGGGAAGGGAGATATTTATGAGCTTGTTCACGACTTATGAAATTGGGAGCCTCGCCAAGCCCGAATGGCGAGTGAAAGCCGTGATGGGACGGCTCTTGGGGGCATCCGAGATCAAATCTGCAAAAATTTGGGGAGACCGATTTCAGATTGACTATCAGCCGTTGCTCACGCTCTTACAAAAGAAAGAATTCTCCGCGGCTGACAAAGAGCAAGTCCGTCAGTGGGCTTCTCTGTATGGCGTGCGTCTTCTGGAGACAGCCGGGCTCTCGGTCGTCTACGACGGCGAGCAGCAGCGTAGCGAGATGTATCACTACCCGGTCAGTCATTCGGAAGGCTTTGAGTTTCGCGGGCAGATGCGCTCGTTCGACAACAAGTACTATCAGAAAGCCGCGTGCGTGGCTGAGCCCAAACTGAAAAAGCCTTATCACGTCGAGGAGTACCGCACGATCCAAAAAATCGCTCGCAAACCGCTCAAAGTGCCGATCACCGGGGCTTATACTCTGATCGACTGGTCCTTCGATGAGTACTATGCGAAAGCAGTGACCCAGATTGGTTCAGCCCAGGCGCGGCGCGAGCGTCAAGCAGCTCGCCGAACGTTTTTGCTCGACGTCGCTAAAAATCTCGTGCGCCCCAATTTGGAGGCCTTGGTGCAAGCCGGAGCCACATGGATTCAGATTGACGAACCCGCCGTGACAACCCATCCCGAGGAAGTTCCGCTCTTTGTCGAATCGTTCAATGAGTCGACACGCGGAATCAAATGTCGCTTCACAGTCCATCTTTGTTTTAGTGACTATAATTTGCTCTTCCCGCATATCGATGAGCTAGAGAACTGTTGGGGCTTGACGATCGGGTTTGCGAACTATGACTCGCGCAAGCTCGGAACTCAACGAGTGGATCGACCGGGTTATGAGACGCTCTACAAACTTGCCGCATTACGCCATAAATTCAACATCGGCTTGGGAGTTTTGGATATCCATAATGATTTCATCGAACCGACTGAGCTTGTGCGAGATCGTATTGTATACTCAGTGAAAGTGCTCGGAGATCCGAGCTTAGTCTGCCCGGCGTCTGATTGCGGTTTACGCACGCGCACTTGGGAAATTGCGTATCAGAAGCTCCAAAATCTCGTGAAGGGAACTCAATTAGCTGAACAGGTTCTAAAATGATCTGCTGTAGGGGCGAGCATGCCTTGCCCCTACACGGGATTATCTCGCTTTCATCTGTTCGATGACAGTCTGGGCCATCTTCATTGTGGACAGAGTCCCTCTTAAGTCGGGCGTGGTCTGGCCCATAGCGATTGTTTCCTCCAAAGCACTCTCGATCTGTTGTGCAGAAGCCATCTCACCGAGATGACGCAGCATCATTGCACCACACAAGATGGCTGCCGTCGGGTTAGCGATATTTTCCCCGGCAATGTCCGGCGCGGTGCCATGAACAGGCTCAAAAAGCGCATGATGCTCGCCCAAGTTCGCGCTGGGACAAAGCCCAAGCCCGCCGATCAGTCCAGCAGCGAGGTCGCTCAAGATGTCGCCGAAGAGATTGGTCGTCACGATCACTTGAAAGCGTTCCGGCTGCATGACCAAGTGCATTGCGACTGCGTCCACGAGGGCTTCGTCATAAATAATTTTCGGGAAATTTTTCGCAACAGCGCGAACGCTGCTCAAAAAAAGTCCATCGCTTTTCTTAAGCACATTGGCTTTATGAACCGCCGTTACTTTGTGAAATTCATTGGCTTGTGCATACTCAAACGCAAAGCGGGCAATGCATTCGCTGGCTTTCTGAGTGATTACACGAGTAGCCGTGACCACGCCTGGAGTGATTTCGCTCTCAATGCCCCGATAGAGACACTCGGTGTTCTCGCGCACGATCACCAACTTGGTTTTCGGATATAAGCAGGGCACGTCCGGGAGCGCCCAGACCGGGCGCAAATTGACAAACGTATTTAGCTCTCGGCGCAAGCGTAAAATCACATCCGCTGCCGTGTCTCCCGCCGCCCCAAAGAGCACTGCATCGGACTCTAACGCGTGCTTCAGCGTCTCTTCGGGGAGCGCCGCGCCATGCTTGGCGAAACAGCCATCTCCCGCTTCGCAGTGTTGGAACGAAAAATTTACTCCGGTTGCTTCCAGTACTTCCAGAGCAGCTTCGATGACTTCAGGTCCGATGCCATCGCCGGGAATGACTGCGATTCGGTAGGTTTTGCGTTTCATCAATATCCACCATTTTTTTCAGAACCCTAACCCGGCTTACCGAGAAGTTCGAGGAATGCTCAGAGGAGTCCTAGATTTTCTTGGCGTTCTTGGCGCCTTGGCGGTTCGGCTAACAAGTCACCGCTCCATCGGTCGCACTCGCCACGAGCTTGATATACTTTGCCAGAACACCTGTTTCATACTGAGATTCCTTTGGTTCCCACGATTTCAATCGACGCTCTATCTCTCTTTGAGAGAGCGCGACGCTCAGCTCTCGCTTCTCCGCATCGATGGTAATCTCATCTCCTTCTTTGACGATCGCAATAGGTCCTCCAGCTTGAGCTTCCGGGCAAATATGACCGACAACTAACCCGTGGGTTCCGCCAGAAAATCTCCCGTCGGTAATGAGCCCAATCTCTTCGCCAAGTCCCTTCCCGATGATCGCGGACGTGACAGCCAACATCTCTCGCATCCCCGGCCCGCCCTTGGGTCCCTCGTAGCGCACGACGACGACATCTCCCTTTTTCACTTTGCTTTGTAATATCGCTTTGAGCGTCTCTTCTTCGCTGCCAAACACTTTGGCAGGTCCCGTGATCTTCAATCGTTTCATGCCGGCGATCTTGCAAACTGCGCCATCTGGAGCCAGATTTCCCTTCAGAATCACTATGGGGCCAGTCTTGTGTCGCGGGCGGGAGAGAGGGCGTATGATCTCTTGGTTGGCTTTTAAGTCGGGCGCATTTTTCAGATTTTCCGCCATCGTCTTTCCCGTCACGGTCATACAATCTCCATGGATGAACCCGGCTTTCCAGAGCATTTTGAGCACTGCCGACACACCCCCAACTCGATCGAGATCGGACATGACGTATCGTCCTCCGGGCTTCAGGTCTGCTAAATACGGAGTCTTGTCGGAGATGCGTTGAAAGTCTGCTAGAGTCAGTTTAACCCCTACTGATTTGGCCATCGCGATCAGATGCAAGACGGCGTTGGTTGAGCCCCCAAGGACCATCACGAGCGTGATCGCATTCTCAAATGCCTTTAGCGTCATAATCTCTCGTGGCCTCAAGTCTTGTTTCAGTAAGTCGACTACTTGCTGACCGGCGTTGACGCACTCTTCTTCTTTGCGCGGGTCTGTGCCGGGTATGGAAGCTCCTCCTGGAAGACTCATGCCCAAGGCTTCAATGGCACTGGCCATCGTATTGGCTGTGTACATCCCTCCGCAGGAGCCGGCGCAGGGAATCGCATGAGCTTCGATCGCTTGAAACTCTTCTCGTGTGATGCGCTTAGCATTGTACTGGCCGACGGCTTCGAAGACGCTCACGATGTCGAGAATTTTCCCGTCACACGCGCCGGGGAGAATTGTGCCCCCGTACACAAAGACTGCAGGAATATTGAGCCTGCCTATCGCCATCAAACAGCCCGGCATATTTTTGTCGCAGCCGCCGATCGCTACCAGCCCATCCATGCGCTCGGCTTCAGCTACCGTCTCGATCGAGTCGGCGATCACCTCACGGCTGACGAGAGAAAATTTCATCCCTTCCGTGCCCATCGAGATTCCGTCACTGACGGTGATCGTGTTGAAAATCAGAGGTGCTCCGTTGCTCTCTTTCGCGCCCTGCTTCGCATGGCGTGCCAGCTCATCGATGTGCATATTGCAGGGAGTGATCTCAGCCCAAGTGCTGGCAATTCCGATTACGGGTTTTTGAAAATCGATATCTTTGAAACCCACTGCCCGGAGCATGCTTCGGTTGGGGGCACGCTCATCGCCCTCGGTCATCTCAAAACTTTTAATTTTTAGGAACGTCTGTTTCTTCATAGACTAAAAGCCTCCTTGGACTACACTTTAGTCAACCACTCCGAATATTTTCTCTCTTTCCCCCGGACGATATCAAAAAAGAGTTGTTGAATTTTTGAAGTGATTGGCCCCATCTTCCCATCACCGATCGGTCGTCCATCGATGTCTGCGATCCAAGCCACTTGCGCCGCCGTGCCGGTCAAGAAGGCCTCCTCAGCGATATAGACTTCTGTTAAATCTATCTCTCGCTCTTCTGCTGGAATCTTTAAGTCTTGTGCCAACTCAAGAACGGTGCGTCGCGTGATCCCTTCCAAAACATCCGCGTACTTGGGAGAAGTGATCAAGACCCCTTCGCGCACCATGAAGAAGTTCGAGCCGCTGCCCTCGGCCAAATGGCCGTCGTGCGTGAGCAAGAGCGCATCGTCATAACCGTGTCTCACGGCTTCAGCCCGCGCAAGCGATGAGTTGATATACCCGCCGGTGACTTTACCCCGCGACGGAATGATATTGTCATTGATCCGAGTCCAGTGAGTGATCATCAATCGGAGTCCTTTGCTCGTGGATAAATACTCTTTTAACGGGAGCATATACATGGCAAACTCAAAGTCCACACGAGAAAGATCGGGCGCTAGCTCATAGCTCGACGCATAGGCCAGGGGCCGAAAGTAGCAATCTGTCTGAGGATTGTTTTTCTTCGCGAGTGCCAGCGTGATCTCCACTAACTCTGGGTGGGTGTATTTGAAGGATTTGCCTAGAATTTTTAACGACTGCAGAAAACGTGCGTAATGGTCTTGCAGTCTGAAAACATTGACTGACTGTTTCTCGGCGGAGACATAGCCGCGGATGCCTCCGAAAACGCCCGTGCCATACTGAAGCGCATGGGTCATGATGTTGACTTTAGCCTCTTCGATGAGCACAATCTTTCCTTCGAAGAATGCATAGGGAAACGATGCTGCTTGAGCCATACTTTGTGACAACCTCCTTCACCGGTTTCTCTTATTTCGTTCTGTCTGTTAGTCATATTCATTGCTATTCCTGCGAGGCATTGCGATCGTTGCCTGCCAGGGTTCTCTATGAGTAGTTTCATAGACAGCAATCTTATCTGTACGCGTGAGTGTCAGCCCGATTTCATCGAGTCCTTCCAAGAGACAGCGCTTGTGAAAAGAATCTATCTCGAACGTACACGAAAATCCGTCGCTGTCCGTGAGAGTCTGTGCGTTCAGATCGACGCGGATGCGATAGCCATCGCTAGCTTCAACCCGCTGGAACCACTCCTCTATTAATGCTCCTTCCAACGTAATGGGCAGCATCCCATTCTTGAAGCAGTTCATCTTAAAAATATCTGCGAACGAAGGAGCGATGATCACTGTGAACCCATAGCCTTTCAAAGCCCACGGGGCGTGCTCACGGCTAGAGCCACAGCCAAAATTCTCTCGCGCCAAGAGAATCTGAGCGCCCTGATAACGGGGCCAATTGAGCACAAAATCCGGGTTTGACGTGCCGTCTTCGCGCGTGCGCCAGTCATAGAAGAGAAACTGACCGAAACCACTGCGTTCGACACGCTTCAAAAATTGTTTGGGAATAATCTGATCCGTGTCCACGTTTGTTCGATCGAGCGGAGCTACCACGCCGCTCAACCTTGTGAATGGTTTCATATCAAATCTTGATCTTCTCCGTGATCTTTCCCTGCGTGAGCCACTCGCGCACATCGACAAAATGGCCCGTGATCGCCGCTGCTGCAGCCATCAGAGGACTGACGAGATGCGTTCGTCCACCGCGCCCCTGACGGCCCTCGAAGTTGCGATTGCTCGTGGAAGCACAGCGTTCGCCGGGTTTCAAAATATCCGGGTTCATCCCCAAACACATGCTGCAGCCTGACTCGCGCCACTCAAAGCCAGCATCTTTGAAAATCCTATCGAGCCCTTCGGATTCGGCCTGTACTTTGACTCGCTGTGAGCCGGGCACGACCATCGCTTTCACACGCGGAGCGACTTTCTTGCCCCACACGACACTGGCTGCGACGCGCAGGTCTTCGAGACGAGCATTCGTGCAGGACCCAATAAAGACACGATCGATCGGGATCTCGCGAATCGGCATACCTGGTTCAAGCGCCATATATTTCAAAGCTTGTTCGATGGCTCGTTGTCCAGCTTCATCTGGAATGTCTGCCGGATCGGGCACGCGTCCGGTCACGTCGACGACCTGGCCGGGATTTGTTCCCCAAGTCACTTGAGGAGCAAATGTTGAGACATCAAAGGAGACTTCGCGATCGTAGCGTGCACCGTCATCCGTAGGCAGAGTCTCCCAACACGCGACGGCGCGCTCGAAGTCTTTGCCTTTGGGTGCATAAGGACGGCCTTCTAAATAAGTGAACGTAGTCTTATCGGGCGCGATCATCCCTGCGCGCGCTCCGCACTCGATCGACATATTGCACACGGTCATGCGCTCTTCCATCGAAAGGTTTTTTATCGTTTCACCCACGTATTCGATGACGTGACCTGCTCCCCCGGCAACGCCGATGCGACCGATCACTCCCAGAATCAAATCTTTAGCCGTCACTCCCGGCTGGTGTTTTCCCCATAAGCGAACAGCCATCGTCTTAGGTTTTGTCTGGAGCAAACACTGCGTCGCCAGCACGTGCTCGACTTCCGAAGTTCCGATGCCAAACGCGAGTGCGCCGAACGCTCCATGCGTCGACGTATGACTGTCTCCGCACACGATCGTTAGTCCGGGCAGAGTGAGGCCCAGCTCTGGCCCGATCACATGGACAATGCCTTGGCGCGCATTTCCCAGATCGAAGAGCGTAATCCCAAAGTCTTCACAATTTTTGCGAAGCACTTCGATCTGTTTGGCTGAGATTTGGTCCTGAATTGGCAAGTGGCGATCGATCGTGGGTACATTGTGGTCCATCGTCGCGACCGTCAAGTCCGGCCGACGAACGCGCCGACCGGCTTGGCGTAACCCTTGAAACGCCTGCGGCGAGGTCACTTCATGGACGAGATGGCGATCGATGTAGAGCAAGGCCGGCTGGCCGGGGATTTCGTCGACGAGGTGGGTTCGCCAGATCTTTTCGAAGAGCGTCGGCATGCAATCTCACCTTGTGGCTTGGGCTTCGGTGACTGTTGTCGCTCGATGATTCAGCCGGATCAAATGATTGACAGCCGAGACGAGCGCCTCGACGCTCGCGATGACCGTGTCTTCATGAGCGGCCTGCGCGCTGCAGCGCCGACCCGCTTCGTCTTCGACGGTGAGTGTGACTTTGGCCACGGCGTCGCTCCCGCCGGTGATCGCATCGATGTGAAACTCGCTGATCTCGAGCTTAGGAGAGACTCCCAGCATGCGCTGAACCGCTCGGAGCGCCGCGTCCACCGGGCCGACGCCCGTTTGAGCTTCTGTACGCACTTCGCCGTGCACACGTGCCACGACGCTCGCCGTCGGGGTTACTTTGTTGCCCGTAGTGACGACGATTTGTTCTAATGCAAGAGCTCGTTCGCTCGCCGGGAGCGATTGCATAACGCTCTCAGCGATCGCGAAGAGATCCGCGCTCATCACGGCTCGGCCCTTGCCACCCAGAGATTTGACGCGGCGCACGATCTCGTCTAACTCCGAGTCAGAAGGGCACAAGCCTACAGCCTCGAGCTCTTTCTTAACGCTGTGCTTCCCTGTATGCTTGCCCACGACCAACCGCCGACGATGTCCCACCATTTCTGGTGTCATCACGCCCGGCTCGAATGTCTTGGGGTCTTCGAGCACGCCCGCGGCATGAATGCCGCTCTCGTGTGAAAAAGCATTCGCTCCGATGACCGGCTTGTTGGGCGTGACTGGAATGCCCGTGAGACGCTCGATCAGCCTCGATGCTTCGTAGATTTTTTCCATGCGAATAGCACAATCGATTCCATGGAGACAGCGCAAACCCATCACGACCTCTTCAAACGCCGCATTGCCCGCCCGCTCACCGATGCCATTGAGTGAGACTTGAACCATACGGGCTCCGGCTGAGACAGCTGCGAGCGAGTTGGCGACGGCCAGACCAAAATCGTTATGGCAATGGATACTGATAGGTACTTTGACGGCCGCGCGTACGCGCTCCACCATGGTTGCGATAGTTGAGGGAGTGCCGACGCCTACTGTGTCGGGCAAATTGATCCAGTCAGTGCCTGCTTCTTCGGCCGCTTGACAGACTTCAATCAAAAACGCTGGGTCTGTACGTGTCGCATCCATTGGGCTGTACATGCAGATACGGCCTGCATCTTTGATATGCCGGATCGCCGAACGCGTCTTACCCAAGACTACTTCGCGTGTCGTGTGCATCGACTTCGCAATCTGGAGATCGGACGTTGAGACGAAGACGTGCACCATCTCTGCTCCGGTGCGCAAGACCGCTTCGATGTCTTGAGGCACGACGCGCGCCAAGCCGCAGACCGTTGCATTCACAGATTCGGCGATCTGGCGCACGGCATCGAATTCCTCTTGAGAATTTACGGGAAAGCCCGCTTCGATGACGTGCACACCCAGCTCGTCGAGCTTTTGCGCGATTTTCACTTTGTCCTGGACGGAAAACGCGATGCCGGGCGTCTGCTCGCCGTCGCGCAACGTCGTATCAAAAATTTGGACTTCTGGCGTAATCCCATCAACGCCCACGGCGCTCACCCTCTCCAGCACCGACGGGTGTCTTAGACGATCCAAGCCAGCTCATCATCGCGCGCAATTGCTCGCCGACCTGTTCGATGGAGTGCTCTCGCTCTTTGGCCAAGAGCGCATTATAGACGGGGCGGTTCGCGTGGTTCTCCAAAACCCACTCGCGCGCAAAAGTCCCATCTTGCACTTCACGCAAAATTTGTTTCATTGTCTCGCGCACACGCTCGTCGATTACGCGAGAGCCACGGGTGAGATCGCCGAATTTGGCGGTGTCGCTGACGGAGCGGCGCATAAAGTCAATGCCGCCTTGATAGATCAAGTCGACAATTAATTTAAGTTCGTTCAAACACTCAAAGTACGCCATCTCGGGCGAGTAACCCGCTTCGACCAAGGTGTCAAAGCCTGCTTTGATTAATTCTGTGACGCCGCCGCAGAGCACGGCTTGCTCCCCGAATAGGTCGGTCTCGGTCTCTTCTTTGAAACTCGTCTCCAAGACACCAGCGCGCGTCCCTCCGAGAGCGTGCGCATACGCAAGCGCTGTTTCTTTGGCGCGGCCACTCGCATCTTGCGCGATGGCCAGCAAACACGGAACTCCTTGACCGTCGAGATAGAGCTTGCGGACCAAACTCCCTGGCCCCTTGGGAGCCACCATGACGACATCTACTTCTGCCGGGGGAACAATCTGACCGTAGTGCACATTGAAGCCGTGCGCGAAGAGAAGTGTCTTGCCTGGCTTTAAGGAGGGAACGACGTCCTCGCGATAGACTTTGGGCTGGGTCGGGTCCGGCAGCAGGAAGGCAACCAAGTCTGCCTCGCTCGCTGCCTCTCTAACTTCGAGAGCGTCGAGTCCGTCTTGACGCGCCTTGGCCCACGATGGGCTTCCTTTGCGTAGCCCGACCACGACATTTAAGCCGCTATCTTTGAGATTGAGAGCGTGCGCGTGACCTTGGCTTCCGTAGCCGAGAACAGCCAGCGTCTTGCCTTTCAGTTGGGCCAGATTCGCATCCTGCTCGTAGTAGACTTTTAAGTTCATTGTTGATTCATCCTTTCGTTTGTTTTCTGTTCTAAGCATGAGCATCTTCAGCCTTCAGCCAGCACTGTGCATTCGATCCTCCGGGCGGCACCATCGGAAAGACATTTTCTTCAGGATCAATATGTACATCGACGACCACCGGGCCATCTTTGTAAGAGAGCGCCTCTCTCAAGACCGAGCGCAACTCATCGGGACGCTCGGCGCGCAGTCCTTTGGCCCCAAACGCTTCGGCAATCCGATCGAACGCCGGGGAGTGCAAGAGCGATTCGGCATAGCGACCTTGATAGAAAAAATGGTTCCATTGGCGCACCATGCCAAGCGCACGGTTGTTGAAGACGAGGACTATTACATTAAGGCGCTCGCGCACCGCCGTATTCAATTCTTGAACATTCATCAAGAAGGAGCCATCTCCCGAAACACAAATGACTTGCCGTTCGGGCTTGGCGATCTTGGCTCCCATCGCGGCGGGAAAACCAAACCCCATCGTGCCCAACCCGCCGCTCGTGAGATTAGTATCCGGCTCAGTGAACGTGTAGTACTGAAGGACCCACATCTGGTGCTGGCCCACGTCCGTCGCGACGATCGCATCTCGTTGAGTCAATTCACGGAGCACTTGGACGGCGTACTGGGGCTTGATCGTGTGATCACTGGGCACGTAGCGCATCGGATATTCTCGCTTGAGTTGTGCGATACGAGAAAGCCAAGCGCTGTGATCGAGTGTCAGAGTACGGGTTGCGCGATTGAGCGCTCGAAGGGCGCTCTGAGCGTCCGCGACGATGCCGATATGGGTCGGCAATTTTGCGCCAATCTCCTTGGCGTCGACATCGATATGGATAACTTTCGCGTGAGGCGCAAACGTTTGTAAATTTCCCGTCGCCCGATCCGAGAGACGTGTCCCGATAGCAATCAAAAGATCTGATTCGGGAACGGCCTTGTTGGCATAGGCCGTCCCGTGCATACCCAACGATTGGAGTGAGAGCGAGCTGTCTTCAGGAAAACAGCCAACAGCCATGTGCGTCGTCGTCACCGGGATGCGCAGACGCTCAGCGAGCTCTCTTAGCTCGTGACTGGCTCTTGCCAGCAGCACCCCGCCACCCGCCAGAATGATCGGTCGTTTCGCCTGCACTAACGCCCTGACGGCTTCTTGAATCTGCGTCGGATCGGGCAACGCTCTTACGGTGTGACCGTTACGCCACGGCCCGACGAATGAAGCACTCGTTGAAGAGCTCAGCACATCTTTGGGGAGATCGATGAGCACCGGGCCTGGTCGCCCGGATCGTGCGAGATGAAACGCTTCGGGGATGATCCGTGCGAGATCATCGGCTTGTCGAACAAGATAGGTTCTCTTGGTGATGGGCCTTGTGATCTCGGTGATGGGCGCTTCTTGAAAAGCATTCGTGCCGATGGCGCGCGTGGGCACTTGGCCCGTGAGCGCGACGATGGGCAACGAATCCATATACGCGTCCGTGAGCCCGGTGACCAAGTTGGTCGCTCCGGGTCCACTCGTGGTGAGAATGACGCCGACTTGGCCCGTGACGCGCGCATAGCCTTCGGCCATATGCGTGCCACCTTGCTCATGCCCAATGGTGATATGCTGAATGGAGCCATCTCGGAAGAGCGCGTCATACAAAGGCATAATCGCACCCCCCGTCATGCCGAAGATGACTTTTACTCCTTCCGCTTTGAGCGCTTCGACGACCACGTCCGCTGCGATCCGTTTCGGCGGCGCGGTCTGAAGAGCTACGCTTTGGGTTTGCAGGCTCATGGGCTTTACCCTCTCTCACTCTAAGCACGCGCCAGCCGTTGGGCAGGAACGAAACCGTAGACTTCGTCGGGGAAACCGCAGCAGTTACATGAAAAATCTTCGCCTTCAGTCAGCACGAGTGGCACGGTCGAACCGTTGGAGAAGGGAGCTGGCCTCGTTTCTTCAAAGTAAAAATAGACATCGCGGTCGCTGGCGCGAATTTCAAACGCGTGATCACAAACAGTGCACTTCCATGCTTCGACCACACTCGCGCAATTCTGACATACGGCACGATGCGGAGACATCGCGCTCTGACAGTGCGGGCATTGCATAATTGATATACCTCCTATGGACAAGACTGGGAGCTCCCAGTCTGGCGCGATCGGCTCAAGCGAACATAAACTTCTTGGGGCGACGCGACAAGCTCATCGACAAAACGTCTCTGAGCTGATTAAAGACGCTACTTAAAGTTCTGTGAAAGAGTGAATTAGCCCCTACAGGGGCAGAATAACCAGGACAGCCAGGCTAATGGAGATGCTAATGCTCAGGAGGAGGATGGAGAGGGAAAGAGAAGTGAAGGTCGTTGGAGACTCTGGATGGTGCTGAAGAGTTTCAGCATACGGTGTGGTTCTATGTGTGGACATTGTGACCTCCTAATAGCTCTAAGGTAGCCCCTACTCTAGCACACTCGCGCCGAAATGTCAATAGGGTATCGAGAGATTATTCACATCGGAACCAAATTTGCCAAGCCCTACGAGAGGAAATACCAGTTCTAACTTGCTGATCCAAAGTTAGCCAGGTATCATCCATGTCGGCAGCTTACGACGAACGCCGCTGCGAGCATCAATCCGGCTCAGTCGTTCGTTCTAGCTGCTTCACAAGCATCAATGGGTCTACTCGTTTAATCTCTTCAAATCGCTCGTAATCCCGGTCCGCCGTCAAGATCTCCGTCAAGCCCTGGGAGTGCATTACCTCTGCTATCAAGAGATCGTTGAAATCGTGCTTCGACGGCTCATAAACGGTGAGAGCACGAGTGAATTCTGATGAACGTAGCGGATAGACCTCCGCCATAAGAGCCAGAGCTTGAGAGACAACTTGCTTGCCTGTCCTCACGAGGGCTTTATCCTTGCGCGCCCAGCGATGGAAGAAATAGACGATCTCTTGCAAGACGACGAGACTGGTGACCGCGTGCAGGCGCTCCCCGCCCAAAGCCAGGATGATCGCCTTGGCAGCCAGCTTCAGATCTCGAAGCTGAGAGTCCTCTTCGTCTTCGGCTGAGCCTGCTGCGTAGATAAAGATATTGCTGTCTATGAAGAGCGGTGCACTACGCTCCGTCTTCTCCGAAAGCAAGGCTAATCTCCTCGTCTAGTTTTTCCGGAGGCGGCAGTTGCTTGATTTTCAGATCAACGAGATATCGGGCCGCCCTCTGTTTCTGCACCCGGGAGGGAGTAAGCGTTCCCAGTTGCTTCCGAAGAAGCTCACGGATGAGCTCGCCTAAGGACCGTCCTTGGTCGCGGGCCATCTCTTCGAGAAGGCGCTTTGTTTTCGTATCCAGCTTGAACTCGATGCGCTCTTTTAGTTTCATAACGAGTTATGCTCCGGTATTACGGTATTCCGTAAAAATATAACTGATGAAAAGGCAGGAAGCAAGTTCTCCCATGAGCACATAGCCACTACTCGAAATGTCATGGCCGCAGAATCAACCTGAATTGACACGCAATTATACTAATTTGCAATAGAAAAGTCATGATGCTAATCTGGAAGGAGTGAAGGAGGTGCGAGGGAGATGTGGATCAACTACTCGCGTCAGATTCGTGAGCGTCTCGCCGAGTTGAAAGCCCACGAGCAACGCCTGCGCG
>JACOSB010000157.1 GCA_016179105.1 Candidatus Acetothermia bacterium | reverse complement strand
CCTTCTACAACCAGGAACGGTTGCACCAGAGTTTGGGTTACCGGACCCCAGCGGAGGTGCATTTGGGCGTTGCAGAAGCGGAGTCAAAAGTCCACCTTAATTTTCGCAATTCGTGGTCTTGACTTTGGGGCCAACCATACCACGCAATGTGAGTCGCTTATCGATCTTCAGGTTTTCCGACCAACGTTGCGGAGCCAAGGGAAGAAAACCACCCTCCCCTACGTCTCCCAGGCAGATGATCGCACCATCCGATGCTTCATCGATGGCCTCTTGCACCGATTCTCCCGGTTGCAGGACGATACTACAACTCTGCGCCAGTCCCAATGGAGCGATGTCATCCGCAGCCCAGACTAAGAGAAGCGCGATCCCTCCCCATATGAGCAACTTCCTTGTACTCCTGCGCATTCCCATCCCCCTGGTTAGGTAGGACACACCCGGCAGAAACCAGTGTAACCCCGGATCTATCAGAAAATATAACAACTTTCCTTCTGGAGAACAAAGGGCTAGCGTTTGTAAGGACGTAAAGACATGAGGGAAAGACTGTACATCTAAAACTCAATATTCACATCCACAGCTCCGCCCCCTCCGCCTGGTCCGAAAGCTGCTACGAAGGTCAGCCGGATCGGTGGCGTGAAAGTAAAGAATTTTTGCGTCGCGATCAGGGCGATGGAATCAAACTTGGTCAAGTCAGCGCCCGCAATGACGCAATCGGGTTCTCCTCGCCTATCGCATGGACCCACGATGGGATCACCGTATTCTGTATGAAATCCGAGCACGATCTCGTACAAGAAGTCGATATCCTCGGCCGCAATTTCACTGCCCTCCGGGACAATCGCTTTGGTAAAATCGGTGATCGATTGCGTACCGATCGTATCTCCCGAGAGCGTAATTCCCAAAGCGAATGAGAAATCCTCACGCGTCCAGGTGAAGATCAAAGCCCGACTGTCGATTTCGCCATCCCCTCCTGCAATGGGCTGGAAAGGGGGAAAACGATTAGGTTGAGTGGAGTCTGACAGCAGCAGCTCTAAAGTCAATTCTTCGGAGATCTCCCATTTCCCGTCGAGCAAGGCCTTATCATAGATCAAGCCCATGCCGGGTTTTGTCGCGAAAGTCACCTTCGCCACGAAATCGATCGGTTGAAGCTTACCTTCTGCGTTGATCGCAATACCGCCAAATTCATTGGCTTTGGTGAACGCTGTGATTTTGAACGTTACCCCCGCGATCGTCAGGTTACGAATCGTGAGAGCGATCTTCTGCAAGCCGCTGTTCGGTCTGATCACGGCTTCGGGGAAGAGCTCCTCCGGCTGGGTACCCGTTCCCACATACTCTAAGCCTTCGTCAGCATTAATAAAGATCTGAAGGTCTGAGATCAAGATCCCGGGGAAGGGGAGTATGAAGATGAATTTCAACCCGTGTGCCAGTTGGGGAATGTGGACAACGTCGGGACTCATCACCGTGCAAACGATTGGGAGTGGAAAAGTGGGATTTTGGGGTATAACGCTGGGCTCTAGGCAATTGCGATTATCGGTGAGTAGATCAGCGACCAGAATGAAGCCGCCGAAACCAAACTCGAACTCCAATCGATTCTTACGGAAGACCGTGGGGCTAAATAAGCTCCCGAACTCCTGTAAGGGAGCGAGCTCGTTATCCAGGACGACGAGGCGATTGGAGAAGACGAGCGTCTCGCGTATGAAAAGGAATTCGTTGAGCGGGAAATGAAGCTTGAAGGCTTGCATCTCGAACGGCGTGCGCACGGGGCAGCGGGGCAGTGGACCGGGGTCGGTGCACACGGCTCTTGGCAAGAAATGCGTCGAGAAGATGGTGAAGGAGCGAAAGAAACCCTGCTCTGTGCTGAACAGGTGCGGGAGGGTCAGATTGAGCTGTGTTTGCAGGATCATTTTGGGCTCGAGGAGCTTGTGGACCGACCTCGGTTCAGGGCAGAGAATCTCGGGTGAGATGAACTCGCAGTTGGGCGGATGAATGATCACGCGCGTCCGAAGCTCGCCCAACGGCGGCACTGGCACTGCATAACCTGCAACTCCTAGCACCGCAATGGGAACCACTAAGCCGAAGATCAGCAAAACCTGTACTGCCCACCGCAAGTCAGCCACTTTGTTCTTGGCCCATTTTTTCATTTTCTCCTCCAGCCTATCTACTTTTTCCTTTTCCCCGGCGAAACTCTGCACTCCTTTAGCACAAAAGTCACTCTCGGCTCATTTCCGGAAATACGGACATTGTTTGGGATCCACTTGTTCAGGGCTAGGAATGCGAATTAGGCCCCAACCCGTTTCTTCGTCATACCCGGGCGGATCCACATCTTGCACGAAGCACTTCTTGATCTTCTCTATGACCGCGGTTGCCCCACCATTCACCAACTCGGGCTCCATGCTGAGAATCAGCGCGACCAAACCCGCTACCTGCGGCGTGCTGAACGATGTGCCAGGACCCGTGCCCTTAAATTCTCCCCCTAGGTGGAGCGTCTGCACATCATCGCCGGGGGCGACAAAGCAGAGCTCCGGTCCGTAGTTAGAGAAGTCCTGGCTTCGCGTCTTAGTCGTGAAGCTGTAGGAGCCTACGGCGATAACGCGCTGCTTTGGCCCATTGCAGGCTGTGGCGTTGCGTGCGGGGGCGTCGACGATATCGAGGCCGTCATTGCCTGCAGCGGCTACGAAGATCGGGATCTTGATGATCCGTTCCTTGAAGAGCATCTTCTCTAGCCCATCGAGCATCTTTTCGTAAAACTCTCCCTGCTTGCGCTTGACAGCGCGGAAGCAGCCTAGGCAGCCAATACTCATATTGACTACATCCGCTTGCAACAAGGTCATGATGAACATCGAGATCGCGACGTGGGCTTCCGTGGTCCTGCCCTTGAGGCTGAAGACCTTCATGTTGATGACCGCCACATTGGGGGCCACCCCAACGCCAGCAACCCCGTTATCCGCTTTAGCCGCTGCGATCGTCCCGACTTCCGTCCCGTGGCCGAACTCATCAGCAGCGTAGGGGATCTTTCCCTTCTTCAGCTCTTCTTCGGCTCCGGGGGCTATGGAAATGCCGTATGGAAAGGATGTGTCATTAGCCTGTTCCACCTTCTCGGGCGCCGTCTGCACATAGTTCAGGTCGATACCGCTATCTACTACCCCTAAGATCGCGCCAGATCCCCGGGACGGGAAGAAGGTCTCCCAGCCTTGCAAGATATTTAATTTCAGAATATGGTCTTGTTTGGCGACCTCCGGGTCACTGGGGAGTTGCTGTAAGGCATCTTGCAGGTAGTTGAGATCGGCAAAAGCAATACACTTATTTTGCCTTACGCGTTGCGCTGTATTGACAGTATTGAGGGCTGTCTTGTTCTGAAGCCGTCCGATGACAAACAACTCCAGGTCGCCGCCAAGACCCCAGCTTTGTAGCGAGGCGTACCCGTTTTCTCGTTTGAAGGCGTTGCGTTCGACGCTGCTGAGACAAGAGGGCTTAAAGACTAGCAAGTTCTCACCCAACTTGAAGCTGGCCCGCTCGTCCTCCGGGGTGATCGGCCCTGAGGTGCACGAGGGATCGACATCGATCGGGAGCGTGTTCGACCGACCCTCGGTGGGGGATCCGATCGTGACGGCAGCGCGATCCTGCGGCGGAGTGACCGTCGGAACGACGACAGAGGCCAACTTGCGTGTCGTCCCAGCCACCAGCGCGCGCCGCCCATCGACTGCAGCGACCTCGCGCGTGGGCCAGAGGCGACTCTCTAAATTATCCCCGAGCACGAAGGCCAAGGAGCCCGGAGCCGTGCAGCTCTGGACGAACTGAATAAGCTTCGGTATCGGCACGACTGTCTCGCGCACCGCGATTTGGACGCTAGCGCTGGCCTGCCCATCACACAAGCCTTCGAAGCCGGTCTGTATCACCGTCAAGACGATCTGGTAACTCCCTGTCGCGGTATACCGATGCTGGACGGTGGGGGTCATTCCCGTATTCTGGGATGTCCCATCCCCGAAATTCCACCGAAACTCCGTCAGCTGACAGACAGGTGCACCAGCTCGGGAGCCTGCACCGGTGAAGGACACCAGCAGCGGGGCATTACCGCTTAGAGGCGTAGCGCTCAGTTGGGCGATGGGAGGACCGAGATTAAGGCCCGTGCCATTGAGTGTCACGGTAAAATCGCAACTGATGACGAGTCTCGGTCCGGAGACTATTGCGATGATGCTTACACAGGCATCCGCTGTGAATCCATTAGCTAAGAAAGGATGGAAGGTCACGTTAAAAATCTTAGTCCGAGTTTGTCCGGCACTCGACGTGCCGGGGATTGTGAACGCGTTAGGAGAAATAGTGAAGGCCGTCGGGCTAGCTGGGTTAGGGTTTGTAATAGAGGCAGTTCCACTACGCTCGGGACAGCCCTGGCCAAATTCACCGTCGCCAACTTGTGTATACGTAATGCTGAATGTCAAAGTCTTTGAGCTAAAGACAGTGACATTCCCAAAATTAAGCACACCAGGAGTGGGACCACCAAAGTCACAGCTACCAAAAGTTACTAGTGGTGCGGGCTGTACGCCCACACCTGTGACTGAGCGGCTGGCGTTGCCCCCATTGCTTGTAAAGATGACAGTTTTCTGAAAAGTACCTGCCGAGGTAGGAGAGAAGCTCACCCGGACAATTTGAGTTTGTCCTGCTCCCAGTTTGAATGAATCACCGGCAACTATGCTGTAGGGCAAGGTGGTTAGGGCGTTTCCTGTGAGGATACCGCCGCCACTGTTTCGCACGGTGAACGTTAGGTCCTTAGATTTCCCTACCGTGACATTTCCAAAATTCTGAAAGCTGGGTGTTATGGTGAGAACGGGTGCTGATTGTGATTGTGCTATAATCCCCCCAGGTACCAGAAAAAGATTAAGACCTAGTGCCAACCCTACCAATAAACCCCGCTTTACCATGGTCGTTAATTTCATACTCTGGTAACCTCCTTAAAACCATGTTTTACCCTTTTTACCCTTGATTAAAGACATAAGCTTGAAAAATATCCATCACATCGAGCCCTGCGCCCTTTGGCACCGCATCCATAGTTACTTTCCTAATGTCATTGACCTCAGGATAGCAATATACGATTTGTTTAAATTATCATAGAGTTTGTCAAAAAAAGCAATAGGGAAAATTCCTAGACTCCACTTGGCCCACTTTTTTTGAAGAATGACTGACACTTTCATGCCCACCCAGCCTGAGCGACCCACTTGGGTTGCTCAGGCTGGGTGAGTTCCTTCTCTTAAATCATTAACTCTTTTGTTCGTTGGTGTGTTTCTCCCACTCCACCTCCTCTGAGAACTCTGCCCGTTCTATAGGGCACGTTCTAGAAGCTGCCGCAGATCAGGTTGTTGCAGATGAAGTTGCCGATCTGGATGAAGACGTTTTTGCTGAGCGGCGAGACACCGACGGGCGCGATCTCGAACTCGCCCTTGTCGTTGATGCGCGCGATGAACGGTGTAGCGCCCACGTTCTGGCGCACATCTTGGAAGTCGAACTCGCCGAAAGCCACATCACCCCACAGATCGATCAGCATGTCCTTGCCGGACTTGACGACCGTATCGCCCTTATTGAGGACGCTGAGCACGTCGGCGGCCGTGGACTTCTTCGTGCCCGCGAAGGCCTGGACACCGGTGTAGGCCACGAAGTCTAGGGCGCTGATGTCTCTACCCAGCTTGGCTTTGAAATCAGCGTTGACGGACTTGAACGTAGCCGGCTCCTTATCCGCAGCGGGCTTAATGTACTGCAGGTTGTAGAAGACCCACTTCTGGGCCGTCCGCTCCTCTTTGGAGAGGTTCTTCAAGAAGTAGTCGATGTTCAAGCCATAGGGCTCGTGGACGATGACCGCAGGACGAGCATCCTTGTCAGCTACGGCTGCGACCTGTTTGACGAGCACAGCGGCCAAGTCCGGATCTAAGCTCATGACGATCCCGTTGGGCTTCTTGGCGATGATGGCCGCAGCCTGGTCCGGCATGGTCGCGGCTGTGGTGTCAGCGGGGATCGAGTTGAGCTTGACCGTGAAATGCTCCTTGTTGGGTCCGATGTCGAACTTGGAGATGACCTTGCTCAGGAGGGTCAGGTCATCATTCAGACCGGGCCGATCCTTGCTGACGTAGAGGAACTCGCGCTCCTTGACGTTGAAGCCGGCAGCGGCCTTGTAGAAGTTCTGCAAAGCCATCAACTCATGAGCCGGCATACGGAAGTAGCTGGGCGCGCTCTTGTTCAGCCGGGTCGAGTATGGAGCAGTACCGACTGCATCGATGATCGCGACATCCTTGAGCTCGCTGGCAAGCTTGGCTACAGCAGCATCTTGGAACGAGAGCGAGAGGACACCCGCCATACCCTTGGCATCGGCTGCCGACGTCACAGTTTGTAGCGTAACGTCGAACTTCTTTGCCGCATAATCAGCAGCCTCTCGCAGGGCCTTTTTGGCCCCCGCGAATATGGCAGAAGTGTCCTCGAATACGCCGACGGCAGTGGCTGCCCGTCCCAGATGAACTTTCCCAAGCAAAGATGCAGTGATGGCTGCACCCGCCGCACCTTTGAGAAATTGACGACGCTTTAATGCCTTCTCTGGCATGTTAACCTCCTAGAAATTTGTGATGTGTACGGCTATACGGCATTAACGCCCCTTGTGCCCCTATCGACAGGGCTACGTCGACTTGACGAGGTTGACGAATTTGAGACTTTTCTCCCTCTCACCCCTTTCCGCGTGTTACGACATTGTGTTACGACATTGGAGATAACGGAATGAACGTCTTGACGCTCTCCGGTTGTGATTTGCCCTCTTCGGGTGAGACTAACGTTCCGAATAGATCTTGCTCCGACAGGCGCAGCCGGTTGTTCGCGGCCGTGTAGCCGATAGCCTGCTTGATAAAGCGCTTAGGCGGCGGGCAGGGGCGCTTCCCGGTCTCGATCCGAATCAGCGGGCAAGCACTCCCGTGGCAAGCCGGTAAGAAATGGCAACTCTGACAGCCTTTATCCTCGGCTACATAGTCCTTGACCCAAAGATTGAAGCGCTCTTGATGGATCTGCAGCGTACCATCAGGAAGGAGCTTGCCGACGTGGTTCTTCTCATTGCTGAAGGCAACGGTACACTTATAGAGCGTCCCATCCGAGCCAACGACCAACGAATAGGGCTTAGCGGCATAGCAAACATACCCTTCTGGCTGCAAGATGTCAGCATCCAGGCACTTGAGCTTGTGCTGCGTCGCATAATTAGAAAACTCCATCATCTTGCGCTCACCGGCGAGCATCGAGAGAATTTTTACTGGGTTCCCCGCAGGCGTGGGCGAGGCTTCGCGGGTTCCCTCCGGGACCGCAGGGCGCGCCCCCGGCTGCAACACTTCATTGCCCAGCTTCGGGAGCGCAGTGGACTTTCCGTCTACGCCCCCATTCTTGGCGGAGGGCTTGGGGAGTTCGTTCGCTTTATTTGGCCCTCCCCACTCCTCAACGGGTCGGAAGAGCACGGAAAACCGCGAGTCCTCGCCGAATTCTTGAGCCAAGCGCTCGATGAAATTCGGGATCTTGCTATGATTGCCCATGTCAAAGTTCATGCGAATCGCGACCCGGAAGTGTCCGGAGAGCTGCTTCATCGCCTTCAGGTTTTCGAAGATCCGTTCAAAGGTACTCTGACCGCCGATCAGTTTGCGCCGGCGATTATGTTCTTCAGGCGGGCCGTCGAGCGTGATCTGGTAATCACGCACTTCCAGCTCCTCGACTAATTCCCGCGCCACGGACGGGGTCAACAAATACCCATTAGTCGTCATCCCTGCGCGGTAGGCGACGTGGTGTTGCGTACATGTACGGATCATATCTCGAGAGAGCTCGCGGACCACATCGAAACCTACGAGTGGCTCGCCGCCAAACCAAGCAATCTGCAACTGTTTCAGGCTATTTGCCCGCTTGCGCACCAAATTTTTGATGCCCTGACGAATCTCCGGCTTCATTTTGGGACGGATGAAGGTCTCGTAGCAATAGACGCAACGAAAGTTGCATTGCTCAGTGGGCATGAGGATGAGCTGCAACTGCCCTTCGCCCTCTTGGGCGCGCCGATGCGCGGCGCGGGCTCGGGCATACTCGTCCATCGGTTCAGGCACGAGAAGCCCAGCCAAACGCATCCAGCGGATCAGGTTGCGCACTTGCCCTTTGTGAGTGGAGCCATTCAGGGTAGAATCTTCTTTTTTCTGTAGGAAAGACAGAACTTGCTCTTTCCACTCCGCCGGGACATCCCAAAGAACTCCGCTGGAAGTGTTGTGAAGAGTCAACTGGCCTGTCGCTTCATCCTCGTTGGCTTGCGTATAACGTGAGGGCTTTAACCCCACCATGAGAGCCTCCTGAATTTTGGACCCGCCGCGATTAAAAAGTGTGATGCTCTTTCAGCGAGTACTCACCGTAGCGCCTAGAAACAGCTCAAACTCTTTCTCCTCGCTTTTGAATAACAATTATTAACCCCTCTAATAGCGGGCACTACTAAACTATATACCTTCGGGTCGGGTTCGTGAAGAGGTGTGCTTGCTAAATCGACAGGAGAGCGGTTACTATGTTAATATAGTACTTTTCTCTTCGTTCGAAATAGGAAAATTTCGCATTACCAAAAAAGCTCATAGCGAGAGTATTATTGTAGTGGATCTGCAGAGACCCAAACCTAACAAGGGCGCATGTCTTTCGTTCGTAATGTGAATTCGTTCAGTCTCACCTTAGTGGGTCACCATTACCGCAGCAGACATACCTGCCCATCGGGTAAGCTCTTGAAGGGGTGATTCCCTGGATTGCCTTTGCCCTTCTGATTACCCGATCGGTTGTTGCTCTCGATCACACTTTTGCCTGCAAAAGTGACTCGGCCGGTGAAGAAGTCTACGTCGTAGCCGCACGGCTTAAGCCAGGCAGCCACCCCCCAAGCAGCGTTATCTTTGATGATCGAGTCGGTCAACAGCAACTGGGCCTTATCCAAGACCTCGATGCCGTTACAAATCTCAAAGACCAATGGCTTTGCTTGCTGACAGTGGGAGTCCGTCCCGTTACCGGAAATGATACTATCCCTTATCTCTATTTTAGCTGAATCTCCCGCGGAGAGGCCGTGGCTTCCGTTTAAGAAGATTTGAGAGTTGATCAAACTCAGCTCGGCTGAATCTCCCACGGAGAGGCCGTTGGCCCCGTTCAAGGAGACTAGGGAGTTTCTGAGACTCACCTGGGCCGAGCCCACTGCAAAGAGACCTTCCAACTCGTTGTCAGAGATTTCGGTGTTGATCAGATTCACCGTGCCCAAGTCCTTCACCCTAAGGCCCCTAAAATTGCCAGAGACGCTGGAGATAATCAGATTTACCTGAGCGGCGCCCGATACTAAGAGGCCGAAGCCCTGATGGGTAAAGATCTGAGTGTTGATCAGATTCACCGTGCTCGAGTCCTTCACCCTAAGGCCTGTAAAATTGCCGAAGACAGAGGAGGTGATCAGGCTCACCCGAGCTGAGCCCTCTACGCGAAGGCCATTTCCGTTGTCATAGACCTGAGAGTTGTGCAAGCTGAGTTGGCCATAGATCAGCAGGCCCACTCCTTGACTACCGGTGACAGTCACATCCTCTAGTCTCACTCCCTGTCCCTCAGCGGTAATTGCACCCACGACATGGCGGCCGGGACGTGGTCTTAAGGTGGTCTGAGACGGATTGGCCCCCCGGAGTGTTAAGGGCTTCCAGATCGACACACCCTCCCTATAAGTACCGGCAGCTACTGTGATCATTCCCCCAGGTGCAATCGCGTCTACAGCCTCCTGCAGGCTCGTATAATCTCCCGGCACTACCAGTTGAGTTTGGTTTGTCTGAGGAACCAACGGCTTTCTGAGGGCAGCCGGAGCAAACCCGCAGAGGTCAGCCCCATTCCCTTGCATCTCGTTGGGCGTGCCTCGTACCCGGACTTTCCCTGACCAGATTGCGATTCCACACTCGGAATTGTCTAGGAATCGGCTCTCACGGATCTCCACCGCCCCTATGCCTTCCACCTCAAGGCCAGAGCCTTCATTCGCGGAGACTTGGGAGTTAGAGAGGTACACTGTAGCTAAATCCTGTACCGTTAGGCCGATCCCATTACTGGAGATTTGCAAGTTAGTCAGAGCTACTTTCACCTTACCTTGCACCTTGATGCCCGTGTTAGCCTCGATGGCAGTGAGACCCTCGATAGTGACTTCGATCTCCGCATCGCTCACGACGCGAATGACAGGATTCAGCTTTTCATGGCCCTGGATTATCGTCTGCTCTCGTCCTACGCCTCGAAGCACCAAGCTCCTGCTGATGGTCACGTTATCTTGGAAGGTGCCCGCCGTCAAGCAGATGACTGCACCTTCCACCGCTGGGGAGATGGTTCGCTGTATAGACTGTCCTGGCTGTACCGTTACTGTGCAGCCTTGAGCCCACCCGGCTTGTCCGTTATTGCCAGCAATGAGCACCCAAACAACCAGGGCGACGCTGAGTCCGAAGAGCTTTAGTGGATGTGCGCGCATCCGTACTCCTTTCCATCAGGCTGGGATCAACCAAATAAGAATACTCACAAGTTTTTCATGAGTGTACTGGGCCCTTAAAGCCGGGCAGATCTTAACCCAGGTATTGGTGAAAATACAACTCCTGTTTGGGCCTGTCTTCAGGCCATTTCAAACTCCACCACCCGTCATATACTCCAACGCCAGATATGGCCAGCTCTAGGCGACCACTAGACAATATCCAGCCCTCCAGCTGTAGTGTTCGGATGCGTGGGGCTGATGTCAGAATAATCACCGGCCAACCAGCATGACGCGCACCGAGGAGCGTCAATTCTCGATGAACCCATGCTGGATAGCAAAGCGGGTGATGTCCGAGTTGTTGCGCAGCTTCAGCTTCTCAAGGATCCTCATGCGGTGATTATCGACGGTCTTGACACTGATGTACAGTTGCTGAGCGATCTCGCGATTGGTGAAGCCTAGAGCCAGCAGGCGCATCACTTGGAATTCACGATCGGAAAGAAGCTCCGAAGGTTGCTTCTTGGCCGTGGGAGATAAATATTTCTCCGCGAAGACGCTCTCCAGGGCCGGAGGGAGATAATATCTGTCCCCAGAGACTTTGCGAATAGCATTCACCAGTTCCTCCGACTTGGCAGACTTGCAGATGAAGCCCCGCGCCCCGGCGCGCAGCATGTGCAGGGCAAATGTTTCATTGCTATGTAAAGTCAAGATGAGCACTTTCGTGATGACATCCAACGTCATAATCTCTTTAGTTGCCTCTATCCCATCCTTCTCGGGCATGGAGATGTCGAGTAAGATCACGTCCGGATTCTGTTGACGCACCAGTTCCACTGCCTCGCGCCCATTGGTAACTTCTCCTACGATTTGGATGTCCGATTGTTTGGCGAGGATGTTACGGAGACCCTCCCTCACCATCGTATGGTCATCCGCGATGGCGATGCGTATCATCTTTTTACCTCCCCCTACGTCTGCTTGGCTACGGCTCGGCTGGACCTAACGGTATGCGTGCGGTCACGGACGTGCCCTGCCCCTGGTGGGAGCGTATCTCCAGCTCCCCGCCGAAGATCGACACGCGCTCGCGCATGCCCACAATGCCCAGCGACTTCCCACTGCTCTCCTGCTCTTTTGAGAGCCCTTTCCCGTTGTCCTCAACAGTCATCATGACGGACCGACTCGTGCTCGTCAACCTAAGGCACGCTTGAGTAGCGCCAGAATGGCGCACGACGTTGGTAAGTGCCTCTTGAGCGACCCGGTAGAGGGCCGTGGCTACCTCCCGCGGGATCGTTGCGCTTTCGACATCGCAGTGAAATTCGCATCTGATTTGCGATCGTTGGCTGATGTCGGCGGCCAAGTCCTGCAAGGCAGCGCCGAGGCCGAGACGGTCTAGTATAGGTGTGCGTAGCCCATACGCGAGGGTTCGCACGAGGTCCAACGTCTGGCCCAGCTGGTGGTAAAGCTTTTCGGCGAGCGGTCTCAGGACGCCGGGGTCGTTTGCATCGCTGAGGATGTGGTCGCATTCCATCCTCAGCACGGTCAACATCTGCCCGAGCACGTCGTGCAGTTCTCGAGACACGCGCATGCGCTCCTCCTCTTGGGCGTGCAAGACCCGGACGGCCAGGGCCTGCCTGTCCTTCGCCATGCGCTTTACCTCCTCCTCGGTCCTACGGCGCTCGGCGACCTCCTGTTGTAGACGCAGGTTAGTCTCAGTCAGCTCGGCCGTGCGCGCCGACACGAGCTCTTGCAGTTGCTCTCGGTGCTGGCGCAGTTCTGCCTCCACCCGCTTACAGTCGCTGATGTCTAGCGCGACGCCGATGCAGCCCACGATATGCCCCCGCTCGTCGCGCAACGGCTCTACATGCGCTTGGTAAGAATTGTCCTCCCACTCTATCTCGAAGGTGACTGAGTCCCCTCGAAGGGCGCGGTGGTGCGCCGCAATCACGATGAACTCTGGGTCGTCCGTCTGGAAGTATGCTTGCAGGCTCATGCCATTCACCTGGTTGGGCCGTAGGCCCAGAGCGGCCAAGCCCGCTCCCGCGGAAGAGGTGAACCGCAGCTCCGTGTCAGTAGTCCAGAGCACGGCGGGCACCTGCTCGATCACCAGGCGCAGGCGCGTCTCACTCTCGCGCAGGGCCCTTTCCGCACATTGCCGCTCGGCTTCGCGTCTGGAAAGCGTTTCGGCCATCTCATCGAACGTCCGGGCCAGTTGGCCCAACTCCCCCTGCCCATGCGGTAGGCGGCTTCGCACGCCCCAGTCGCCAGCCATGAAACTCCGTGTAGCCTCCACGAGCCTATGCACAGGCCGCAGGAGGAAGACATATCCGCCCAGCCACGCCGCTGCAAGAGCCAGCACGGCAGACAAGCCCAACCCAGCCAAGTTGCGCATCAGTTCGCGGTCAGCATCGGCAGAGACGAGCGCGGACGGGATACCGATGATCAAGTACACGTCAGTTGCCCCCACGGAGCTGGCGAGGCGGGTGAAAGCGCAGAGACACTGGACGCCGTCTACGCTGGCGACCTCCGCCGTGCCTTCCCCTTGAGCAAGCGTGGCGAGGATAATAGGAGCATCAGGCAAGGATGTCCCGATCCACTTGTGCGGATTGGGATGATGAGCCAGTATAGTGCCCTGGCGGTCGATCACGATGAGCTCCGCGTTGTCGGGCAGCTGGGCTTGCGTAGCCAGCCGGTTGAGCCAGGCTATATCCACCCCTGTGAAGACGACAGCCTGTACTTGCTCGGCCTCCAGGACCGGGTAGCCGATAGTGATCGTGATCGCTTCAGTAGGGCGACCGATCTGATACTCACCGACGGCGAGCCTCTGGGTATCGCGTGCGAGTCGAAACCAGCTACGGTCGGCCACGTTAGCGGTATCTCGGGTGAGAATGGCGCTGCAAAAGACATCGCCATTGAGGGCTGCCACTCCCAAATTAGTGTAGGGCGGGTATTGTCTTAGCAGACTGCCGAAGAGCGCGCTGCACGCGGCAGAATCGCGACTGCGCACTTCGGGGAGCGCCGCGAGGGTGACGAGAAGTTCGTGGGTGCCCTCTATGAGGCTCTCCTGATTGCTGGCGGCCAGCCGTACCAACTGTTGCATGTTCTTCAGCTCCTTTGTGGTTGCTAGACGCCTCTGCTCGGAAGCCGTGTGCACAATCAGCGCCAATGAGGGGAGGATAGCAAGAAGCACGAAAACTAATAAACGAATCCGCAAACTAGCTAGGGAAAAAAACAACAACAAGATCCCACCTTTACTCCCTTAGCCTCACCGGGCTTTCTCCGACTCGCGGAACCAGGAACGATAAACCTAGCTTATCGTGGCGGCTAACCACGACTGGAATTCGCCGAAATGAGACATGGATACGCAGCCTGCTCCAGGGCACGAGCAAGTGCATTAAGCTCACTCACTACCTCCTTCCTCACCAAGACGGTGAGAACCTCCCCACAATTCCACAGGGCCAATGGTTGCCTCGGCGCTCATTCGGATGCTCTATTATACATCTACAGGACTTTCGCGTTTCAGCATAAATAGGCAGTAACCGCCCGCCTAGCAATGGACCATTTGTAGTCATACCAAGAAACGGCGGTCTGGAGGCGTTGCCATTCTAGCTTAAGAAAAGCCAAGAAGGCACAGAGAATATG
>JACOSB010000154.1 GCA_016179105.1 Candidatus Acetothermia bacterium | reverse complement strand
CGGAGCCACTTTACTCAACTCCATTCCAGAGAACTGCTTCTGACTGGCGACGAGAAAATCCACATAAAGATCGAGGGAACATTTCTGGCGTTGCATACCCCTATCTTACTGTTCATAAACTCAACCGCGAAAGTCCTGTCTCTACTAGCATTGCATAGATTTTTTATGCAAACCTCGCAAAGATCGTCTCCACGTGCTTGGTGTGATAACGCTCTAAATAGCCAGGGCTGAAAAATTCGTCAATCTCCGTTGGATTGAGAAATTTCTTGATTTCAGGGTGCGCGCTTACGAGTGACTTGAGCGGCTTTTGCTGTGCGATCGCTTGCTTAGAGAGTTCCCCCATCAAGTCGTGCGCTTGCGCACGCGCCATCCCTTTGTCGATAAGTTTTAATAAAATCGCTTGCGAGATGATCGTCCCCAGACTTTGTTCGAGATTGGCTCTCATCCGCTCAACGTTCACTTGGAGATGCTCGATCACACCGGCCATCCGTTTGAGTAAGTAATCCGTCACAATAAAGCTGTCTGGGATGATGATGCGCTCGACTGAGGAGCGCGTCAGGTCTTGCTCGTGCCAGACGGGCATATTTTCAATAGAAGCGAGCGCGTTAGCACGAACGATGCGTGCCAATCCCGTGAGCGTCTCGCACGCGCTCGGATTCTGTTTATGAGGCATCGACGAAGACCCGTGCGGTCTTCCCTCACGTACTTCAGCGATCTCAGTTCGATGAAGATTGCGAATCTCGGTGGCTATTTTTTCGACCGTGCCAGCGCAGATCGCAAGCGTCGTCAAGACGTGAGCATGGCGATCGCGCTGTAAAATTTGATTGGAGATATTTGCAGGCTCTAGACCCAACTGAGCGCAGACTTGCCGCTCGACCTCAGGATCGACGTTCGCGTACGTGCCGACCGAGCCTGAAATTTTTCCCACAGAAGCAATGGCTCGTGCGTCTTCGAGACGTTTTATGTTCCGTCGCATCTCATCGTACCAGATCAAGAGTTTTAGGCCGAACGTGATCGGCTCTGCGTGCATCCCGTGCGTGCGGCCAATCATCAACGTCTTCTTGTGCTCGAGTGCGCGTCGTTTCAGAATATCTGCGAGCTTCTTCGCATCGCCAATGAGAAAATTTAACCCGTCACGCAATGCCAGCGAGAGCGCCGTATCTTCAGCATCATAAGAAGTGAGACCGCGATGAATGTAGCGCCCTTCGAGGCCTACGCTCTCTTCAAGCGAGCGCACGAACGCCAAAAAGTCATGGCTGATCTGAGCTTCGATCTCATGCGCGCGAGCGATATTGAGACGAGCTTTTTCTTTGATAATTTTTGCTGCATCTTTAGGAATTTGGCCCAGCTCGGCGAGCGCATCATTGACAGCAAGCTCCACGCGAAGCCAGCGCTGATATTTTGCCTCTTCGGTCCACAGGTCTTTCATCGGGGAGAGTGAATAACGTTCGATCATGAAGAATCCTCCAGCCCAGTGTAATCAAGATATGCTTCATAGACAATATCTTGACCGAGTGCGCGAAGGCTTATATCTTTCAGCCGAAACGCGTCTTCGATTTTTTCAATACCCAGGCCGCCGATGGGGCTCGGAGCAGTCTGTCCCCCGATCAGCATGGGAGCGATCACAAACGTGATTTTGTCAACCAGGCCTGTTTGCAAAAAACTCGCCGTGACTGTCGAGCCTCCTTCGACCAAGAGACTGTCTAGCCCGGCCTTGCCGAGTCGATCTGCCAACTCGTGCAAATCGATTTGGCCTGATTGTAGGGGCGCAGCATGCTGCGCCCCTATGTTATTCGTAACAATCGGCAGCTTCCAAATTTCGACTCCCCGGTGCAAGAGCGCTTCTTCTTTGGCTTTAGAAAGAGCATCCGTCGTCGCGAGGATCGTCTTGGCCGAACTTTTCGATTGAAGGAGTTTGGCTTCTAATGGCAGACGTCCTTGAGCATCGAGGAGGACGCGCACGGGATCATGTCCCGGGCAATCTAATCGTGTGTTCAGTTGAGGGTCATCTGCGAGAACGGTTCCGATGCCGACAAGCAAAGCCGTGTAGCGATCGCGCAACTCATGAGCGTAGCGCAGCGAATCGGGTGAAGAAATATACTTGGAATTCCCGGTGCGCGTCGCGATCTTTCCGTCAGCGCTCATCGCCATCTTCAGCAACACGAACGGTTTGCCCGTGGTCTTGTACTTGACAGAAATCTCGTTGAGTTTCTGAGCCTCGGCTGCGAGTATGCTTTCTTGTACATCGATGCCTGCGGCGCGCAGCTGCGCAATTCCTCTTCCATTCACATGAGTGTCGGGATCGCGCATGGCTACAAAAACGCGCCGCACCCCGCTCTGGATAATCTGGTCGGCGCAAGGAGGAGTGCGCTTGCCGGGATGACTGACGCAAGGTTCGACATTGGCGTACAGATCGGCTCCTCGGGCTTCTGAGCCGGCTTTTTCTAAGACAACGGCTTCAGCGTGAGGGCCGCCGTAGCGTTGGTGAAATCCCTCACTGATGAGTTTTCCATCTTTGATGAGGACCGCGCCAACCAAGGGGTTGGGGTTCACCCAGCCGCGGCCGTGGGCAGCGAGTTTGAGGGCGCGTCGCATCCATTGTTCCGGCGTCATGGCTCTCTACGATAGGCGATCGTAGAAACTCTGTCAAGAGGTGAAATCTCCCTTGAATTCTGGAAAAGCCGTTCAAAATAGCTAAACTGAACCAAGAGAAGCTTCTCTCATTGGACACCCAGCAACGGACTTTCCTGCCCGTTATAATCGCAGTGAAATACGCTATGATTTACAAAAGACTCGTACGCCCTCTTCTTTTTCGGGCTGAACCGGAAGCAAGTCATGAGCGCGTTCTGGTTCTACTCGAACGAGCACAACGCTCACCGTTTCTGAAAAATATGGTTGGCTCTTGGTGCACTTATCACGATCCGCGATTGCGTGTCGAGTATTTTGGCTTATCTTTCCTCAACCCCATCGGCCTAGCCGCCGGCTTTGACAAAGACGCACGAGTGATTCAAATCCTGCCCAAACTCGGCTTTGGGTTCATCGAGATTGGCACAGTTACGGCTCGTGCACAGTCTGGCAATCCCAAACCGAGAATTTTTCGACTGCCTCAAGATCGGGCACTCATCAATCGGCTTGGGTTCAATAATTCCGGGGCCGAGGCCGTGGCTGAAAGGCTTGAACAGTTGGGCAAACCGCCTGTGCCCTTGGGGGTCAATATCGGGAAGAGCCGAGACGTCGGCATCGATGAAGCTGTGTCAGACTATCTGTACTCCTTCGAAAAATTGTTTAGATTCGCGGATTATTTTGTGGTCAACGTCAGCTCACCCAACACGCCGGGATTGCGCCAATTGCAAGACAGGGAGCGTTTGGAAGAGTTGTTGAGCGCGCTCGCGAAAGCAAATGAAAAACATGGAAGAGATTTGGAAATCAATCAGCGGCCAATCTTGGTGAAGATTGCGCCCGATCTGAGCTGGGAGCAGCTCGACGATATATTGAGTGTCGCCGAGAGCACGCGCGTGGCGGGTATCGTCGCAACGAACACGACGATCGGGCGTGAGAGACTTGTTAGTCCGGGATCAGTAGTGAGAGAAGCAGGAGGTCTGAGCGGAGCCCCACTCGCGAAGCGCTCGAACGAGATCATTACGTACATTTCTCAGCACACTGAGGGAAAACTTCCGATCATCGGCGTCGGTGGAGTTTTCAATGCCGAAGATGTGTTTGATAAGCTCAAAGCAGGCGCTTCGCTGGTTCAGACTTATACTGGCTTTATCTATGAAGGACCGTCGATGGTAAAACAGATCAATAGAGATTTGATGAAGAAACTAGAACGAACGGGCGCGAAGAATCTCTCTGAATTTATGGAAGCTAAAGAGCTTTAGAAAAGAAGAAGGCCTTCTTAGCCAACAGTGAAGCTGGTCGAGAAGGCCTTCGTTTTTATCGGTCGTTGCTCGCTGAACGAGCCATGAGAAAATACTGCAAGAGCTCAAGCGCAGACATGATCGCTGCTGCTACGTACGTGAGGGCGGCCGCGCTCAAGACTGTTTGGATGGAATCGAGTTCTTTTTGTGCCACCACAATTCCACTGTCGCGTAGCACGCGAATTGCGCGGCTGCTGGCATCGAACTCGACAGGCAACGTGATCAACGAAAAAGCCAACGCGGCAGAAAACAGGATAAGCCCCGCAGTCCATAGCGGCTGGGAGTGGATGAATAACAAGCCCACGAAGAAGAGAATGATCCCGATCGGCGGAGCAAACTGTGCAATCGGCACGACCGCGCTGCGCAAGGCGAGCATAGGGTATTTCTCAGCGTCTTGAAGGGCGTGGCCTGCCTCATGGGCAGCGACTCCGATGGCGGCTAACGATGTGCTTTCAGCAGCGGAGATTCGCAATGTCTTTGTGCGCGGGTCGTAGTGGTCAGAAAGATGGCCCGGCACGGCTTCGACTTTGACGTTGTATAACCCCGAGCGATCGAGCAAGCGCCGCGCGGCCTGGGCGGCGGTCATACCCGTGGAGGCCCCCACTTGAGAGTATTTTCGGTAAGCGCTCATGACCTTGTACTGCGCGTACAAGGCGAGCAGGAGTCCCGGGATTACTACTAGCATGGCCGGATGCCAGAAAAAACCATACATGTACATCACCTCTATCATCTGCGATTATATCAAGGGTTTATTATACTTCAAAGGAAGCGAAATCAGACAAAGCGCGTGTTAAGAGATTCTCTCGTTCTCTTGCATGTCTTGGGGGGCTTTGCTATCATAAGCGCACTACGATCGTGCTGGAAAGGCGAGGTAGACAAATGGAAATCACGAAGATTGAGATCCGCCCGATGCAGAACGAGGGAAACCTGAAAGCCTTCTGCTCGGTTATCTTTGATAATGTCTTTATCGTACACAGTGTCAAGGTCATCGAGGGCCGCAACGGACTCTTCGTAGCGATGCCCAGCCGCAAGGAAAACAACGGAGAGTTCCGGGACATCGCTCATCCGATCGACAATTCGTTCCGGCTCTCGCTCGAAGAACAGGTCTTGCATCGCTATCAAGAAGAGATAGGGCACTCTCACAACGGCCTGAGCGCCCACATCATCACCGAGGATGTGAAGATCTGAGAAAATTTTGGGGTGTGGTGCAATGGTAGCACACCGGCCTTTGGAGCCGAGAATGGAGGTTCGAATCCTCCCGCCCCAGCAGTCACTGGAGGTGCGATGGTGCTGCCGTTCTGCGGTGCTGCAGAGACTGAGCTGAGCGCAAGCTCCTCTAGCAGCATGGCACAACCGCAGCACTCCCTGTGAGTCGAGAAGCGATCATTGCTTTACGCGATCGGCTTGGACTAGAGCTAAGTCTTGAGGTATTGGAACAACCTTTCCTCCATAGCTCCTTTGTCAACGAGAGCGCGCAAAAGTTAGAGTCGAACGAGCGTCTGGAGTTCTTGGGGGATGCTGTGGTCGAGTTAGTCGTTGGCACGTATCTCTACGAAAATTATCCCCAGCTCAGCGAGGGCGAGCTGACGAAAATTAAATCCGTAGTCGTGAGCGGACCTGTCTTGGCCGAGAAAGCGAAAGAGTTAGATCTCGATCGTTGCTTGCTCCTCGGGCGCGGCGAGGAAGAATCCGGGGGGCGCATCCGCAGCTCGATCTTGGGCGATGCGTTTGAAGCGCTGGTGGGCATTATTTACTCTGAGATCGGTTATGAGAAAGCGGCTCAGCTCGTACTCGATTGTCTCCAAGGTGAGATCGAGCGCGTCGCGCGCGGGCAACATCGACGCGATTACAAGACGCTCTTGCAAGAGTTAGCGCAAGAACTGGGCTATAAGCCAATGTATACGCTGCTCGAAGCCGTGGGCGAAGACCATCGCAAAGAGTTCACCGTGCGCGTTGTCGTAGCAAGCCAAGAGGGAATGGGACGCGGGCACAGCAAGAAAGAAGCCGAGCAAGCTGCTGCGAAGCAACTCTATTTTAAGTTAGAAGGCGCGCACGAACTGGGCGATGAGGAGACACTAACTTAGGGTCTGAGTTGGTGTAACGACGGAAATAATAGTTTGCTTGCGAGCTGTCCTGAAAGCCAGTGCACCGCCTGTTGCTAAGAGTGAAGCAACGATCCCATACAAAATTATGCCCCAAGTAGTATTTTCAAACGTTGCGTTAGGTTTAGATAGTTCGTGTAATTCAGCAAATATGCAAACTAAGATCGAGCCGATACTGCCTAACAACATCAAAATCCCCGAGAACTTCGGGTAGGGATATGTGAAAGCTGTTGCCAGTATAACCGCGAATGCCAGCAGCAATTCAAAGTAGCCCCAACCTACGAGGGAGCTTGGGCCTGTATTATCAAGACCACTATCTAAAGCACCGGCTAGCCACGTAAATTGTCCTAGCAAAAATGCCGCCAATCCACCGACAATTCCTAAAATTATTGCTGTGATTTTCATAGACCCTACCTCCTCGAATTCTGTCCAAAACATCCTAATTCATCCGAGCGCGCGTGTCTAGTCCCGATGTCCGTTTGCAAACGCGCCTTGTCAATGAACGAGCCTTCCCGGTATAGTTGCCAGCACGCATGACCTCCATCATCCGCGACCGCAACTTGTTGTTGCTCTGGATCGGGCAGTTCGTCTCGCAAACCGGCGACTCACTCTTCGCAGCGACGGTGCTCTTCTTGGTCCTCACGGTCGAACCAACGCAAGGGGCACTGAAGGCCGGCGTCGTTAGTTTTCTGGAAACACTTCCTTTCTTGATCTTCGGGCTCATCGCGGGCAGCTTCGTCGATCGGTATCGGCGACGCTCTGTGATGTTGCTTTCCGATGCCGTGCGGGGAGCGCTCTTGTTGGCTGTACCCTTGCTCTGGCAGCTCGGACTACTCGACTGGATCGCGCTCGGAGCCGTTGCATTCTTATTGTCTAGCTTCTCAACGCTCTTCAATCCCGCGCGCGATGCGCTCATCCCCGAATTAGTTTCGAAAGAACGTTTGCTCCAAGTCAATGCGTTCGTGCAGACGTCGACACAAGCGGCTGTGATACTGGGAAGCCTTCTCGCAGGCGCGTTGCTCGGAGCGCAGCAAGCGACATCGCAGACACCAACGGATGTCACAGCCATGGTGCGGTTGCTCGTCTTCGACAGTATCACGTTCTTTTTTTCGTTCGTCACGATTCTCTTGATTCGCATTCAGCGTGAATCAAGACCAGCGGCTGCACCGACCACATCGGCCTTGCACGATGCACGGCTCGGCTTGCGCTACATCGCACAGTCTCCGTTGCTGATGAGTCTCTTGGTACTGACCGCCGTCGACAATTTTTTCATCATGGGGCCAGCGACCGTCGGCGCGAATCTGTTCATCAAAAACACATTGGGACTCAAAGCACAGTACTTGGCGTTCTTTGCGGGCGCTTTGGCATTGGGATGGTTCGTCGGAACGCTTTGGGTCAGCCGTTATGGGATTCGGTTTTCCAAAGGGAGATTGCTCTTGTTCGGGGTCGTCATGGACGGAGCGACCTACTTGCCCTTTGTGGGATTTCTCCACTGGGATTCCTACTGGCTCTCGTTGATGCTCATCTTGGTGCATGGGCTTTTTATCCCGTTCATCACCGTGACGCGCGCTTCGATCATTCAAGAGATCGTCCCGGCGACTCACTTGGGAAGAGTTTTCGCGATGGTCAATCTCACGGTCATCGGATTCATGGCACTCTCGTCCTTCAGCACTGGAATTTTGGGAGAGACGCTCGCGCCGCCGTGGCTCTTCTTCTTGGCGGGAGCCGGAGGAGCATTTTCAGGGCTGATCGGTTGGGGTGCTCTTCGCTCTTTGCGACAACAACCCTAGAGCTCAGCATCCTTACTTCATATCTTCTTCACATTTGTAACGTACACTACATGGTTAGTCTGTCACCTTGAGGAGGTCACCATGATCTACACGCCATCGTCTTATCGTTTCGGTAGGCTATTTTCGCTGGTAGCAGCTTGGATGCTTCTCGCTGGATTCTTGTGGTTCTTCACGACTCCTGTGTTTGCCGGTGGGACCGCAACTCCTCTGCGTATTGCAGCACAGGCACGCTGTCATGAGAGCACCTTTCACTTGATCCATGCTGAAATGACCGTGAATGATACGCAGACCAGCTCCTCTAAAGTCACGCCATTCGTTCTAAAGCTTCCTAAGAAAAACTCGAATATCACGCTGACGGCCGAAGACTCTGTGACTTTGGCTAACGGTGAGCATTGCAGCTTTCATCATTGGCGCGTGCGCTTCTCGAGAGTGACGCGCATCGTGACGAGTAACCCCTTGACAGTTGATATTCTGCACACGCATCTTTCCATAACGGCGGTCTATTATCACTGTGATGCTCCAAGTGCGTTTCCCGAATGCCGCAGATCGGGCAGCGCGAACGTTTTCGCGACGCCGGCACTCGCCCTCGAAGTCCAACTCTTCGACCCGCAAGGGCGCTTAGTGCTCGAAACTTCAAGTCTAGCAAGTGAGCTAAAGATTCCTTTGGGTGAATCAACGCGTCGTTTAGCGAACGGCGTTTATCTATACGCAGTGACCGCAAAGGCGGCGACCGGGCTGGTGCTGGGTTATCATCTGGGAAAAGTCTTCTTGCTCAGATAGAGTAAGCTCGAAGCGATTTATATGACACTGGGAAGCCCCTTCGCGGGGGCTTTCTCTTTATGCAGCCAAGTGCGTTGAATTCATGAGCAATAAAACCTGCGCTAAATAAGATCCCTTTGTTGATAGAGCCATCGAAGGGCTGTAACATTTTCGATAGGAGGGTAGACTTATGAAAGAATATCTAAAAGAACTTTTGCTTGCTCTGCTTATCCTTAGCATCGTCGGCATTTTGAATAGTTGTACTGCTCTACCATCCCCCGACTCCGGAGATGGAAAGATCAAAAATATCCACTCGGAAAAGCCTCGAGAGAAAGCTCCCCAAGTAGAAAAGGCGGATTTGACCGACTTAGTCGCAAGCAACACTCGCTTTGCTTTTGACCTTTACCGAGCTGTGAGAAAACCAGAGAGCAACCTTATCTATTCTCCCTACAGCATCTCTCTAGCACTGGCGATGACCTACGCAGGAGCGGAGGGAGAAACTCAACAACAGATGGCCAATACCTTGCATTTCGCGTTAGCACAGCCACGGTTACACCCGACATTCAATGCCCTGGATATTGACCTGGCCAATCGTAGTGCCGAGGCCGAGGCGCGGGGCATGCAGGGTTTTCAGTTGAACATCGCGAATTCCATATGGGGGCAGATGGGATATGACTTTCTCGCGGGTTATCTCGATCTCTTGGCCGAGAATTACGGTGCGGGGCTCCGGCTTCTGGACTTTCAGAAATCTTACGAGGACTCTCGGCTTCTCATCAACCAGTGGGTGAGTGATGAAACGAATGGTAAGATCGAAAATCTCCTGCCTCCGGGCAGTATCAGTCCGGACACACGGTTAATCTTGACCAACGCGATCTACTTCAAGGCCGCTTGGCTGGTTCCGTTCAAAAAAGAGGAGACGCGCGACGAGACGTTCACGTTGCTCGATCGTAATCAGATCACTGTGCCGATGATGCATGGCGGACTAGAATCGCTTTACGCCGAGGGCGAAAATTATCAGGCCGTCGTGCTACCCTATGAAGGCAATGAGCTATCGATGATTATCTTGCTGCCGCAGACGGGGAGCTTCGAAGCGTTTGAAGATTCTTTGAGCGATAAGCGCTTACTCGACATCATTGATAGTCTTAAGATCAGGGAAATAATCCTGACGATGCCGAAGTTCAGCTACACGGCGGAGATTGATTTAAAGCAGAAGTTATCCGAGCTGGGCATGCCGATCGCGTTCACTGCGGGGGCAGATTTTTCTGGTATGAACGGTCATGGAAATCTGATGCTCAAGGATGTGTTGCATAAAGCTTATATATCCGTGAATGAAGCGGGCACAGAAGCGGCTGCCTCCACTGCCGTGATCGTTATCCCTACTTCTATGCCGCCGACGGTGAAGGTCACACTCAATCACCCGTTTATCTTTCTCATTCGTGACTGGAAAACTGGAACGGTGCTATTCGTGGGCCGCGTCACGAACCCAGGGAAGTAGCGCGATATGCGCGTTGACGGTAGGCGAAACGTCTCACAAGAGGGATGAAAGAACCTGCTGAGAAGTCTCTTGACGGGCAAGTTCAGGAAAGCTAAACTAACAGACAGTTGCGCGCCCGTAGCTCAGTAGGATAGAGCGGCGGTTTCCTAAACCGCAGGCCGCAGGTTCGATTCCTGAAATCCCTTTCGACTCTATCTTTCCGCTATTTCTTCCCTCTCAAAGAGCGCCGGTCTACCCCGAATTGTTTTACCCTAGCACAAGCACCCCGCGCCGAGCAAATCTGTGCCCCTCGATGCCCCGCGCGCCAGCTCACAGCGGGCAAAATAGAAATTTACTTAGCTGGTCTACTAAGCCGACAGCCGCCAACGCGAACCCATTGATTACTATCCCAGCGTTGAACCTCACAAGTATCAAAACTCGTGTAGTCACTGTTTACAGTTCCTACAACAGCATAAGTGTTAACCCAAGGAGTGAATTGAAACCAAACTTGCTGACCATTGGCTTGCCCTTTGTCGATCGTATGTTTGAAACCCGTATCTGTAAAATAGACCCAACCGCTGATTTGCCCACCAGTGAATATATCCAACCATATCTGAGATGGCTTGTAATCGGGCAAGTAGAGATAGCCATCCCATTCCCCAGCCGCACTGTCATACTTTGGAGAAGGTGGAGGAGCTGCACTCACCGTGATAAACCCTGTCGCAATGTCCGTGCCGCTGGAACTAAAGGCTGAGAGCTTCACCGTGTAATTGCCTGCACTGGTGTAGGTATGAGTTGGATTGGTTTCTCTACTCGTGAAGCCATCTCCAAAATCCCACAGGAGGTTGGTATACGGGCCACTAGATTCATTTTTGAAATAGACTGTGAGTGGGGCTGAGCCACTGGTAGGCACAGCAGCGAAAGCCGCATGGATAGACGGTGCTGCGCTCACTGAAATATAGCCGTTCTTTATGGCAGTGTCTTCGCCACCCGGACCGCGAGCCGTGAGCTTCACAGTGTAAATTCCAGGTGAGTTGTAGGTGACAACTGGATTGATTTCGCTACTGGTTACACCAGAGCCAAAGTCCCAGAGTAGGCTCGTGTAGGAGCCGGTCGTGCGATTGGTGAAATAAACGGCCAAGGGCGCCGTCCCGCTGATAGGTGAGGCCGTGAAGTCGGCATGGGGTGGCTGCGCGAGTGACTCACTGACTGAGATATACCCTCTGGCGGTGTCATCGCCACCGGGACTGTGGGCGGTGAGTTGCACGGTATAAGAGCCAGCACTACTATAGGTATGAACAGGGTTAGTCTCACTGCTAGTTGTGCCATCTCCAAAATCCCATAGAAGAGTCGTGTAATCTCCACTTGTTTGATTTGTGAAATAAACAGTGAGCGGAGCCGTCCCGCTTGTTGGACTCGCACTGAAGCTAGCTCGCAGTGGGCGAGGTGTTGCCCCCACAGCAATATATCCTTGCTTCGTAGCAGTATCCTCCCCGCTTGGCCCGCGTGCCGTAAGTCGCACCGTAAAACGGCCACTCACTGCATAAGTGTGGATGGGATTAGTCTCGCTACCGGTCAGCCCATCGCCAAAATCCCAGAAGAGGCTTGTGAAATTACCAGTCGTGCGGTTAGTGAAGTAGACCGTTAAGGGAGCCTTGCCGCTCGTTGGGTCGGCAGTGAAATCCGCATGAAGTGGCTGAGGTTGCGATGAACGAACCGTGACAGTCAAACTCCTAGAGGCGTTGGGAGTCTCCGCTTTGATGTCGATAGACCCCGGACTGAAGAAGGTAAGCGTTACGTCAAACGTCTTAGATTCATTTGGCTTTAGCGTGTAACTCCCGTGGAAACGTTCTTCTCCTGCGACTTTCACAACCAAGTCACCAGTGCCAAATTGTTGACCCGTATTCTCAACCGAAACGTTATAGATGGAAGACTGGCCCACATCAACTGAAGTTGGTCCGGTGAAACTGGTTATACTAAAGAATGGAGACCCAAAGATTGACAGTAAGCTACACCCGCTCAAAAGGCTACCGATGCTTGCTAGGAGAAAAATTCCGCAGAGTAGTTTGCGAGGTGAACTCATAACCCTCCCTCGACAAAACATACACCTCTCAGTGAAGCATTGTCAAATTGAGACCCTCTGTCATTGGCCTAGCGTGGCGCACGAGCAAAGACGAGAGTGCTTGTCATACGCGGGAAAAAACGTAAAATGAAAATATGGCAATCGATTACGGCGAAGAGTATTCACTCAAAGACAAATTCTTGGGATACGTGAATTTCGTTGAAGCCGGTGAGCATGAAATTGTTGAGCGGTTTCACGAGGGATTTGGATACCCAGCGGGTAAACCTGTTCGCATCACTAATCGAGATGAACTCACTGAAAAGCTTCAAGGCTTTCAGACGGAGCTTAGGTCATGGATGGAAATGATTTATGACTACTATATGTTTTTTACTTCGCTCTCCGAAGATAAAACCTATGATGATTATCGTCTAGCCAGACTGCAACACTATCAAGCTTGGGGCGAAGACAAATTTCGCCAAAAGGTGCACGATGATTACGAAGAAATGATCGAACAGTTCAAGAAAAATATCTTACGCAAACTGGAATTGACGATAGACCGTCCTGGTAATCCGGCTATCTTACAGATTTGTGTAACAACGTCAGCGGTCAAAATAGAATTGGCCAAGCAGGAAACTACTTGGCGAATGCTCAGATTTTTTGAACACGATCCGTATGATCGCTGGTTTGACAAGTTGGGTAAGTGCCCCCATTGCATGAGGTTTTTTGTGAAGTCTCGCAGAGACCAAATCTTTATCAACAATAGTCACGCGAGCCGCTACTGGCAAACACATAAGCGTTAGACCATTCTTAAAGCGATCTCAAAATAATCATCATTTACACGGCATAATAAACATATTTGTAAAATCGTTTATCGCATGATATAATGCGCCCAGGAGGTGACCCATCTTGAAGGTCACATTGAAGACTACACTTGATAAAGATTTGGCGGAACGAGCTAAGCAGCTCTCAAAAGAGCGAGAAGTTTCAATCAGTGCGCTCATCGAGCGGAGCTTAGACCGCTACTTTGATTTCTTGATCGCAAGAGAAGACAGGTGCAAACGCGAAGAATTGGAAACTCCAGTGCGTTGAGCTTGGCGGCCTACGCACTGGAGTAATCTTTGAGTCCCGAACACGATCAGGAGTGATTCCCGATGCCGGATACTCAATATGATTCTATCACAAAATTCGAATCTTACCAAAAAAAGGGAACGCTTGATGCCGCTCTCGATTATTTGCACCGTGGCTGGAGCATCATCCCCATCAAGCCGCGCGACAAGCGCCCGCTAGTCGACTGGGCTGAGTTTCAATCGCGACGCCCGACCGAAGATGAAGTCCGCTCTTGGTTCGAGCGTTGGCCAGAAGCCAACGTAGCTATCGTGACCGGCGCGATCTCCAACATAATCGTGCTGGACATTGAAGCCGATGCCCACCTTAACTCAGACTCAATCAAAAAGGACCATCCAGTTCCTATCACAACCATGTCTAGGAGCGGTTCAGGTGGTCAGCACATTTATTTCCATCGCCCTCGCTTTCACGTCCCAAACGCTGTGCGTATCTTGCCCGGCGTCGATCTGCGCGGAGATGGCGGCTACGTTGTAGCTCCTCCATCGCTGCATCCATGCGGTCAACGCTACGAATGGATTATCGAACTTATAAAAAGGCAAACAAAACTGAAAAAGGATTGGAGCAAGCTTTCTCAGGGAGTGTTGGAGGGCCAACGTAACGAGACGGCAGCGAGCATGGTCGGCAAGCTGCTCTCACGGCTCAAACCTCAAGATTGGGATTCCGTTGCTTGGCCCCTTCTCCAAGCTTGGAACGCCAAAAACCGACCTCCACTCGATGAGCGCGAGTTGCGCACAATCTTCGATAGCATCGCCAAACGTGAGTCCAGCAAGCGATCGACAACTACTCTTCTCCACGAACCTAAACCGCTTGCCTTCCCCGAAAGCAGCTACGTCGGTGTAGCTGCTGAGTTCGCCGATCTCTTTGCCGAGCACACCGAGGCCCCCAAAGAGTTTTACTACATGAGCTTTCTGACCTATCTCGGGGCGGCGATTGCGCCCGACGTAACCCTTGATTCTTCTATTCATCCGCAACCTCGACTCTACACCGTCCTGCTTGGCAAGAGCGCGGATACCCGCAAAAGCACCGCACTGCGCCTCACTGATAATTTCTTCCAAGAGGCGTTGGTCTACGTCCCCGTCTTGCACGGCGCGGGAAGCGCCGAGGGCCTAGCAGAAGCTTTCATCCATCAAGAAAATAATCAGAAAATTTTAGTGCTTCATTACGATGAGCTGAAAAGCTTCGTAGACAAAGCACGAATCGAAGGCTCAGTCTTATTGCCAACGGTGACGACACTCTTCGAACGAAATCATTACCAAAATGCTGTGAAAGGCCGAACGCTAGAAATCCAGAATGCTTTTCTCAGCCTCGTCGCAGCTTGCACCCCAGAGACTTATGCCTCGATGTTTGACTCACGCTTCTTCGCCATCGGCTTTCTGAACAGACTTTTTTTAGTTCTCGGCGAAGGGCATCGCCGATTCCATCTACCGCCGTCGATACCAACTGAGCACAAGAATCAGGTCAACAAGAAACTCCAAACACTGCTTCAAGACCTACGCGCGTGCGCCTATAGCGCCGGAAGTGTTCTCAAACTTCATCTATCCCCACAGGCTGACGAAGCCTTGCATACTTGGTATCTCAGCCGCGAAGAGTCGGATTTTTCAAAAAGAATCGACACCTATGCTCATCGGTTTTTAATCATCTTTGCTGTTTTGAAACGCGAGTTTCAAGAGATCAGCCTGGAAACCGTCAAGCAAGTCACTGCGCTCTGTGACTACGAGCTAGAGGTGCGCCGCGAGTGCGAGCCAGTCGAGGCGTCATCGAAAGTTGCTGAGTTGGAAGAAAAGATTCGCCGCACTCTACAGCGTGGCCCTATGAAGAAGCGTGACCTTCAACGAAAAGTCCACGCTGATTGAGCTGGACTGTGGATTTGGGAAAAAGCCGTCGAGGGTCTTCGAAAAAACGAGGAGATTATGTTTGAAGTCAGCTCCGGTTTGTTCTACTTGTTGGACCAAGGGAGAGACCCCGCATGAGAATTTGTCACCACTCTTGTCACCACCCCTTTCCCAAGGTGTGTGTTGGCGAAAAATGCCGACAAGAAGGTGAATACTCGGAAATAAATAGCCTGAGCGGGGGGGTGGGGTATCCAAAGGGATACCCCACCCCCCCATGGAAATGCACTCTTTCTCTCCAAATCAGCCAAAACAGTCATTTTGGAAGTGGTGACAAAGATGGTGACAACCTTTAAGCAAGGAGGTGATTCGGCGTGACCAAAATCGAGGTGCTGAGTCCAAGTGGCAGTCGTGCTTCACCCTACCGCACAGAAGGCCGCACGTTGGTCAAGCGGGTCCACGAGCGCCACATTTTCAGGCTTCGACAGGCGATCGGCATTGACGAAACGGTCTGGCAAGATCATCGAGATCGAGTCAATCTTATTCATTTCGAGTTCCCGGACGGATCAGTGCGCGAGATCAGCGCCGACGAGTTCGAGCGTAAGTCGTTTCTTCACGGCGACAGTGTGCGCTTCGCCGTGACGCGCTTCATCGCGCTGGCCGATCTCACACTGGTCAAAGACGGTATGCGTTCGTTGTTCAACTAACCCTGTCTTCGGCCCGCTCGCCGCCGTTGAAAGTGCGAGTGCGAACTCACAGACAAGCGCAACCGCAAAGTAACTCGTGAGCGCGAAAGGAGAAACATGTCAGTCTATGTGGAAGTTCCTAACGAGACTCTCATCGGTCGCGGAGAACATCAGGCGAAAATCGTAACGATCGGCAAGCCGGAGCAGAGCAAGTTCGACGAGTCCAAACAGTCGGTCAAACTCACATTCGAGATCACTGCGGGCAAGTTCGAGGGCGAGAGGCTAACCAAGCATTTTACACTCAGTCTCTCGTCGAAAGCAGCGCTGGGCCAGCTCTACCGACGGTTGATGGGCGAGCCCAAACCAGGCGAGCGCGTGGATCTGGAAGAGCTGCTGGGTCAAGAGGTTTCGATCATCGTCACTCACAAGGCTGGCGACGACGGCGACTACGCGGTCATTCAGGACGTGTTCGCGCCCGAAGGGAGCAACCATGCGCCCAACGGAGCGTGAGGCCCAAGCGTGGCGGAAATGGCTTCTCGGTCGTCACGAGAAGTGCCCCGTTTGCGGGCGTCCGATGCCCGCGATCGCTGGCCCCAAGAAAGCCGATCGCCCGGCTCTGGTAACGTCGAGAAAATTATAGAGCCGGGCGATCCAACAAATGTCGTTTCGGAGTTTACTGAATCGGGTATAAAATAACAATAATCGGGCCGGGGTTCTTGACGGGCTCCGGCCCCAAAGGAGCAACGATGTCTTATCAGCGATTTGCAGTGGTTATGCTGGCGGCGCTCGCGACGGCTCTGATGCGCGGTCCTACTATGGCGACCGAGGTCAGTGAGTGCGCTCTAGCGCGGTCATTGTGTAATTAATTAACATGAGCGAGGCAACCGATGGAAAAGAGTGAAAAAGTTCTGGAAACACTGCGGTCAACTGGAGGCCGACTGAGCTACGAAGAGCTTGAAGCCCAGACCGGCCTGCACGGTCGGGAGCTGGCCGGTGCTGTGTCCGCCCTCGTGATGAGAGGGCAAGTGACGCGACGGCCTGAGCAACGCGCTGTGGAGCTTACTCAATCAAATAATCAAGATGCACAAGCCGATGAAGAGACTTTAGCCTACATCCAAGAGCTTGGGGCTCTTACTAAATCTATAGATAGCGAACGCAAGCAAGCTCATGAGCGCGAAACCGCACTGACGACCAAGCTCGCTCACGTATCAAAGCAGTTACAAGAATTGAATCTAAAGCAAAATCAAACCTTGAGCGCGCTCAGAGAGCGTGATAACCAAATTGAGCAACTCAGATCGCAGAATCAAGATTTGAGCTTTAAGTTAGCTCAACCGCAGTCTCTGACCAAAGTAGAGCGCGCTCACCGCGTGCAATCGAATTCTAGGTTTCCGTTAGAATTTTTGCTACTAGCGGGAGGCATCTACTTGGCCGTGGCCAATTTCGAGAAGATTAGGCAATGGATAGATCGATATATAGCGCCGCGTCCTAGCCAAACTGTCGTTCAAAGCAATACTCCCTCTGATAAGGACAAAGACGATGCGGAGCGCGCTCGATTGCTCCAGGGGCTTCTGAAACGCGACATCAATACGATCATGGAATTCAAGCAAAAGCTTGCTGCCGGAGATCGCCTTGCTTTGCGAGTCAGAGACGAACTGAGACCTAACTTGGATGTTGTCAAAGATTTGAGATACAGGTATAAGGTTTCCATTTGACATTCATAAAGAATTATTTTATACTTTATGTATGGCACCCAGACTCAGCCAAAAGGAACAGAAAGAGTTCCGTGGGATGATCCAACGCCTCGAAACATTGCGAAAAAGACTGGGATGGACTCAGGCGGATACAGCCCGATTTTGCAAAGTGGAACAGGGCACCTACAGTCGTTGGATCAGTGGCCAGAGTTATCCAGAGCCACTGGCTTGGGCGGGCCTTAAGGCTTTAATGCCTGAGATCGTTGCGGAGCTGCGTGCCTCAGCAAAGGAACTACAGCAGCTTTTGAAAGAACTGAATGAGGCTAGGGGGTGAAACTATGGCTAAGAAAAAACGAAATGGATCGTTGGTAGCTCTCAAGGGCACCGATCTAACCAAACTCGATTTGTCCGAAGCAAGAGACCTGGATCGAGCGATTCTGAAAGAAATGGCATTCGATCGCAGAATGCTTCTCGCTCACGTAAAGCAGACCAATCGGCGTTTCTCAGCTCTTGAGGAGCGGGTCGATAATATCGAGGGTCAGCTTCAAGAGCTGGTCGGCGAAGAGCCGGAGGCGATCGATGTGGAGGCGGAAAAGTGACAAGATCGAAGAGCGCCGGGCTAAGCGGGAAAGGGAGTCCGGCGCTCTTCTGCCGATCATGAAAGCTTCAATCTATCTCCGAGTATCCAGCGAAGAACAGAATGAAACAAACCAACTAGCCGCGTGCGAGCAGTTTTGCCAAGCGCGCAGCTGGGAAATCGTGCACGTCTACCGCGATCACGGATTGAGCGGCTACCAGGACACAGAGCGCCCGGACTACGAAGCGTGCAAGTCCGACGCCCGCGCCGGAAAATTTAAGCACATCGTTGTGTGGGCACTCGATCGGTGGACGCGCCAAGGGTCTCAAGCTCTCATGCGTGACCTTAATGATTTATCATTGTGGGGCGTGCAGCTGCACTCGGTGCAAGAAGACTTTCTGGACTCCTTCAACGTTGAAGGCGAGCTGGGCGCGATCTTACGACGATTCATCTCTGAAGTGCTGGCATGGCAAGCCCGGCTCGAAGCGATCAAGCTCAGCGATCGAGTCAAGGCGGCTTATAATCGCAAGCGTGAGGCCGGAGAATTGGCAGACTGGGGCCGCCCCGCGATCGAACTAGACCATGCTGCGGTCAAAGCCAAATACGACGAGTTAAGAAGCCTACGCAAGACGGCGAAGCATTTCGGGTGCAGCTACCAGACCGTTCGCCGACTGTTACAAAATGGTCATTATCCAGACAAGCCGGAAAGCCCCACAGGATCGTCAGCGCCTTCTCCCCTTTAACCCGTTACAGAAAGTTCCCTTTTGGTAACGATGTTGATAAATTGTCCCCGATGAATGAGAATGAAATCTGGAAGGAGTTGAGCAGGATGTTTTTCATACGCCTTTTGGGTATCGTCTCTTTTGGGCTTCTGACCGGCTGCACGATGTTGGGGCTTACCCCACAAACCTACCAGATATACAATCCGGACGGATTGAATTTTCGCTATCAAGCTAGGCTGACGGATGGACAAGAGTTAAAAGGACAATTCCAAGAAGGAATACAAACTTCTTTAATCGTTCCGCAACCTCTTGAGCGACTTACCATCTATGCAGACACAGGGACCGATCGCGTGCTCAATGCAGAGGGCGAACCTTACAGAGCCATCGCTATCCCTCAAGCAAAGGCTGTCACTATCCCCCGCCCAGGTGGAGATTTGCCCGTCAAAATCCTGGCTGAGGTGAATCGCATCCGTGCGCAAGGATGGCCCTTATCCAAGAAGCTAACCATCTTTTGGCCCTCAAACAAGCTAGATTGTTCTGCATTTTACTGTCAAGACGGAACGAGCACACCTAACGTCATCCACTTGCAGACCAGTGAACTCGTCAACGGATTCTCTGGGCTTTGGCATGAACTAGGGCACGCGGTGATGGATGCAGTCTACACTGTCCCCTTCGGGAGCAATTGTCCAACTCCTCATATTGTCACAGAGCCTTCCAGTTTGACATGCGCTTGGAGTGAGGGCTGGGCAACCTTCTTCGCCATGCTCATCGGCCAGACATCGGTCTTCTGTTGGCCCAGTGGGGACTGTGTCAACTACGAGCATGGCCTGGATAATTTGCCTAATCAGGCTGACATAGAAGGCGTGATCACAAGATATTTATGGGATTTATGGGACTTCTATCCCGGCATGACGATCCAAACTCGATACCCTTTGACGCCATCTGGAAGGCAATCCAAACTCAACCACAAACCGTCGGAGAGTTTTACAATGCCCTGATAGTCGTGCTGGGTAGTAGTCCAAGTCCAGCGCCGCCGAGGTAGCGTTGATGCTTTGATTCTTACCCCTGTCAGCCGGTAAGATGCCCGTGCGGGTGCAGTTTTGGTTTTCTACCGGACCAAGTCCTCGAACGGTGGTTCCAAGCCACCGTCAGCCCACCCAACGAACCGGTAGTTTTGTCCTCAGACTGCGCCCGCTGAATTAGCCCCGCGCCGGTTATCCTCGGTGTTTACCGGCCGGGGCATTCTCTTATCAGTTACCCCTCCAGCAACCGATCCACCGGGCTGGCCTTCGCGTGCGCTTCTCGCAGCGCTGTCCCGGCCATGTGCACGTAGATCATCGTCGTTGAGATGTCGCTGTGGCCAAGCAGACGTTGCAGGCTGAACGGGTCGCCGCCGTTGCGGATGAAAAGGGTGGCGCCGGTGTGACGTAGCGTATGGGGTGAACAGCGAACACCTTCTATACGAGCTTTGGCTGCCAAGCGCTTTATGATGCGTTGCACGTTGCGTTGAGTGAGCTTGTAGCCCTGACGAGTGATAAACAGCCGGTCTTCGCCAATGTGATGCCCTCGGACTTGAAGCCAGTCCTGCATGGCGCGAGTCAACTTACGCCCCATGAAGACGACACGCTCTTTATCTCCCTTGCCGTGACGCACGTGGACGGACTGAGCGTGTAGGCTCACATCACCCAGATCGAGATTGATGAGTTCAGAAACCCGGAGCATACCGTCTAGGAACATGAGCATCATGGCCCAGTTACGTTTGCCCGCCCAGCTGTGACGGTTAATCGCTCTTAACAGCGCTTGAGCCTGTAGCTCGGAGAGCACGTAGGGATACTGCTGTGGAACCTTCAGTGGCTTGATATGCTGAAGCGGGCTGGCAGGGATATGACCCTCTCGTGTCAACCAGAAAAAAAGAGTCCTGAGCACGCGCAAGCGAATGTTGATCGTGGACTTCGCGTAGCCTTCGTCTATCCTGGTAGCGATCCAGCGCCTGAACTCTCCGGGCGTGAGTTGTGAGAGCGAGACAGTTCCTTCGACAAAGTTGAGAATGTCTTGGAAAGCATCCTGATAGGTTTTGATTGTCTTCGGGCTTCTGCCCTCGATCCGAGCGAAGAGATGGAACGCCTCAATCGCCTCCGAAAAAATTTCCAACTTCTGCGAGTGAAGTGTCTGAAACTGGGTCATAAAAAGAGCGGCGGTCTCCCCTGTTTAGGGGCTTACTCGGCCAAGCTCTTTATAGGGGAAGTAGAATGGTGATTATCCTCTTGACGAGCGGATTGAGGGCGAGTAAACTGCGTGGGTTATGCGCGCCCGTAGCTCAGTAGGATAGAGCGGCGGTTTCCTAAACCGCAGGCCGCAGGTTCGATTCCTGCCGGGCGCACCAGTATAATTGAACGAATGAAGGAGGAGCCCGTGAATCTGAATCGTACCTCTCTGCTCCCTAAAACCCTCGTATTGTTTCTCATCGTGATGATCTTCGTGAGCGCTCAGTCTTGGCAGGCGCTCGCTGACAAAAAAGACATTCCTCGCCTTACAGAGATGGCCACGAACGACACCATCCCCATCTATCGCCTAGCGGCCTCGCGCACGCTCGTCGCAGCCTATCTCTTCACCGGAAAGACGCTCAATGACTTGAGGCCTGTCGCGCAAAAGGCTGAAGAAGAACGCGGCTTCAAAGAGCTGAGCCAAGCGATCAAAGAAGCTGAGCAAGGCAAAATTATTGATGCCTGCTTTGCTGTGCCCGAAATCAAAAGCACCGTCGTCGATGGGAAGAACCTGTCAGGGTTGAGCAAGGAAGACCTGGAACATGAAGCGCAATTCGGCGCGACGGACAATATCAAGCGCGTCGCTTCTCAAATTTTGCTCAAGCAACTCTTGGAGCCCATCGCGAAGCGCCAGCCTCAGTGGTATACCTATCGCATCAAAGAAGAGGAAGATTTCGATGCCACCAAAGTCCAACTCTATCTCTGGACGGTCGCAGTGATCTCGGTGCCGATGCAAGACGTGAATCTTCAGTCGCTCTCGCAGGTCTTCTACGCCGAGTTTTTGATTACGCTCCAGCCGAGCTTCGTCGAGCCCAAGCTCAAGTGCGCGAAGAAATAATCATCTAAAATCTGGAAGCACGTAGGGGCGAAGCATGCTTCGCCCCTACTTCTTTGATGATCGCTCGGCATTGGCTGAGGGGAGCGAGAGAGATGTGCGAACGTAAGCTTAGTAAGGGACGCATGGGATAGTCACAGCCCGTTTTGACCGGGTAGTCTAAAGCATTACTTTCGAAGGGGGAGTCCTGGGTGCCTAAGCAGAAGACACTTCGTAAGCGACGCAAGGCGGAAAAGGCGAAGCAGCGAACTCGGCGTGGGGGCGGCGGCAGAAGCCGACGCTAAGCGCTGCGAGCGGCGATCACTAACCACCAGTTGCGGGGAACGGCTGTTAATTGAAGTTCCTCAAAAACTTCTCGCAACCCCTGTTGCAGGGCATCGCTGGCCTGAGCCACGGGGACTTTGGGCATCGCGCCGTTCACAAAGTCCGCGAACTGGCTGATCGCGAGCCATCCTTCTAGGGGAACGAGCACTTTTTGCATCTGGTGTTCGCGGATTTCCAACTGATGGGCGTGCAAGAGCTCTAGGTAGTCATCTACGGTGAGCTGTTTGCGTGCCTCTACTTTTTCAGCTCGGTCGGGCATTAGATCATACTTCCTCTTGAGGATTCGGAGCGAGCGCAGCATCCAGCGCCGGTAAAATTGCTCGGTCTCGGGCAACTGAGAGCCGTCAAAGAACGTGGTGTTGAAGGCGAAGATGCCACCTTTTTGGAGTCGGCTTGCGACGCCCGAGATCAGTTGCTTCTTGTCCTCGATCATATGGATCGCGTTGCACAGAAAGATCGCATCGACCCGATCCCGCACGAGTTGTGAGACCTGCTCCGCGTGCCCCTGCACGAACTCAACCACGTTGGATTTGAACTGGCCGAGCTCTTCTTTGGTGAGCCGTAACGCTTCCGAAGAAGAATCGAGCACGATGATAAAACTCTCGCGCGCGCCCTGCAATTTTTCCATGATCAAACGTGTCACGGTGCCGGCTCCGCACGCAAGATCGATCACTTTTTGACCGGGTTGAATATTGGAGAGATTGACGAGCAGGCGATTGACTTCTTTATAAAAGGGCTGTTGGGCGAACGCTTTGAACGAGAAATCGAACTCCGACATATAGGACTACCTCCTGCTGAAAAAACCTGTGAACATCTTTCACAGCTTAATATATCTTACTCAGAAAAACGAGAGCTGTCACGGTGTTCTCATCTCATCCATCGATAGGCTTCGCTCGACAGTTGAAAATTCTCTCGTTAAGCTGGACACCGATGAGAGCCAAGATCGAGTTGCGATCCAGAAGCGTAGAGCGAAATGCAGCGCTCTGAAGAAGGATTCAAGTCGAACGTCGTATATACTCACTACTCCCTCTTGACAACGTAACAGTGTTATGTTACAATAGCGATGTCAGCAAAGTCACAAATCTCTCAGGAGGTGCGAAAATGTCAGACTACATGCAGTTACTACAATCCAAGGAGCATCATCAGGAGCTGATCTTGAATGCTCAGCAAGAGCGAATGGCCAAAGAGCTTTCGAAAGACTCAAGGGACGATTGGATAGAGCTTGGGCTGCTACAAAATATACTGCTCCGGCTCAAGCACGGCTTTCGGAGACCGAAGCAGGCGCTTTACCAAAAACCGAGCGTTTGGAGTTAAATTTTTTTGCTATTTGTAATAGAACAGTGTTATGTTCTATGATCTAGAAGAAAGAGAGTAATCTGTATAACATCCAATGGACCGAGAAAGCCACTTCACTCCGATTGAGCTGTCAGGGTAAACTGGAAGAGTCGGGTGGAGTGGAGGATTCATCATGACTGAAGAACTCATTAGTAAAAAGGAAGTCTTGGATCTGACAGGGATTTCGTACGGTCAGTTCTATCGCTGGAAGCGCGAGGGACTGATCCCCGAGTCTTGGTTCATTCGCAAGTCGACGTTCACGGGCCAAGAAACGTTCCTGCCCAAGACGAAAATTGTAGAACGCATCGAGAAGATTAAGTCCATGAAGGACGCGCACTCGCTGGACGAGATCGCCAATCTCTTGTCACCTGAAATGAAAGACCGGCGCCTCTCGCGCGAAGAGATCTCCCGGATGGGCTGGGTCGCGCCAGAAGTTCTTGCATACTACGAAAGTGTCAGAAAAGAACAGGGCTCTTACAGTTTCAAAGAGGTCTTATTTCTTGCGGTGATCGAGCGGCTGCGTCAGCGCGAGCTTGCTCCCGATGAGATCGAGCTCGCTCTCTCGACGTTGCTCGTGAGCGATTTCGGAAAAATCCAGCAAGAGGAATTTGCTTGGACGCTCGTCGTACTTCGCAAAGAAATGCCGGGACAATTTGTGCTCTCGCGCCAGAAGCCCCAAGTGAGCGTTTGCCTCTTACATGCGGGAGATATCCTATTCGATCCACAAGCGCAGACGGTCGTCAAGTTAGAGCTGAACAAGTTGATTGAAGAGATCAAGCCGAAGTTGGCGATGTTCGACCCAGACCCGAATCCGAAATTTGAAACAGACCCAAACCCAAAGTGAAGGGAGTGACGTGGCGTGGGGATCTTAATAAAACTGTTCGCGTTAGGAGTTGTAGGGCTGGTTCTGCTGCTCGTGCTGCCCTTGACGTTGGTCATTGCTGGAGGTGCTGTCGTATTCGCTCTCGGCATTGTAGGGCTTGTTTTAGGAGCCGTTGTCTTTGGATTCTTGGGACTCTCAGCGGTTTTCTTGCTACCCTTCTTAATAGTCTTCGGTCTTATCGGTCTCATCTTCGGGTTCTTTGGCCATCCGGTGATTGAGATAGTCTTTGTGAGCGCGTTGCTCTATGTGATCTATCGGTGGTGGCAGCACCGGCGCGCATACACAGTATTTTAAAGAGATAGACCATGAAAGAAGAAATACAGGATAACGCGGGTGTGATCTACTGGCCTCCAGCGATCTATGCGATCCCTTTGGCGGTTGGGATTATCGCGCATCTGATTTACTCTGTAAGTTTCTTGCCCGAGGGTTGGCTCTGGAGGTTGCTGGGAGTGTTGCTCATCGGCTTCGGGATTTTTCTCGCGCTCTGGGCTGAGCGCACGATGCACAGCTCGGGCACGACACCCAATCCGTACAAGCCCACGACGGCGATCGTGACCGCAGGGCCATATCGCTTCACGCGCAACCCAATGTATCTTTCGATGGCTCTTTGCTATCTGGGGGTGACATTCTTGATGAACGCGCTCTGGCCTTTGCTCTTGTTATCCATCACATTGTTTATAGTCAATTACGGCGTGATCGCGCGGGAAGAGCGTTATTTGGCGAAAAAATTCGGTGACGCATACGTGCACTACAAGTCGCGCGTGCGGCGTTGGATCTAACAGAGGAGCGAAAATTTATGAACGAACAGAAGCGCAAGAATGTGATCATCATGGGCTCAGGCCGGCTCGAGGGTGTTTACTATGACACGATTAAGATCGCCGGCTCGTGCCGCGCCGACGGCGATCTCGATGCCAACCAGATAAAGATCGGCGGCTCGCTGCGTGTCGGGGGCGATCTCAAAGCAAAAGAACTGAAAACCGCTGGCTCGTGTCGGGTCATCGGTGACATCGAGGCCGAGTTGATGAAGACGGCGGGCTCGTGCGTCGCCGATGGCAACGTCAAAGCGAAGTTTTTTAGGAACGCTGGCTCGCAAGAAGTGAACGGGACATTGCGCGCCGAAGAGATTTCGAGCGGTGGCACGCTCAAAGTCTCGGGTGATGTCGAAGCCAATAAATTTTTGTCGCGCGGGCGCTTTGAGATCGGTGGACTGCTCACTGCCGATGAAGTGAAGATTGAACTCGGCGAAGGGCGCGTGCAAGAGATCGGCGGCGAGCGCATCGAAATCCGAGCCAGCGGGCACTTCTGGGGCTGGCGCGGCAAATTGGGCAAAGTCGGTGTGCATGTGGACATCGGTCGACCCGCGCCGCCACCTCCTCCGCGACCGCCCAAGCCGCCAAAAAAGATTCGGATCAGCAACGGCGAACACGAAGTCAATATCGATGTAGGCGGTATTTTGGAGGATGTCTTTGAGGAACTCGAACGAGTGGGGATTGATCTGGGCAAGATGGGAGAGGATTTGGGCAAAGTGGGAGAGCGTGTGGGTTATGCGTTCGTCGGTCACCTAGCGGGTTGCGTCGAAGCCGACACGATCGAGGGTGACGAAATTTATTTGGAGAATACGCGCGCGCGCATGGTGCGCGGCAAGAAAGTGACCATCGGCGAGGGCTGCGAGGTCGAGACGGTCGAGTACAAAGAGAGTTTAGAAGTCACAGATGGAGCTAACGTAAAAACGCGGACTAAAATCTGAAAAACTCTTGGCGAGGAGGGCGATCATGGATCAAACGACGAAGAAAGGGAGTCTTTCAATCTCTGGTTCGGGCAAGGCGGGCGGGGGAATTTACGATTCAGTGAGGATTTCCGGAGCGGGCAAGATCGAAGGGGCCATCGAAGCCGAGACGATCACGATCTCGGGCGCAGGCAAAATTGAAGGCGGAGTGAAAGCGAAGAGTCTAAAAATTTCTGGCTCGGGCAAGATTGCTGGACCTGCGGAAATTCAAGAGCTGCGCATCTCAGGCTCGGGCAAGATAGAAGGCGACGCGAAGACCGAGAGTTTCCATGCCTCCGGCAGCTGCAAAATAGAAGGCTCGGCGTGGGCCGACGAGTTTCATATCTCGGGCTCGGGAAAGATCGAGCAGGACCTCCACGCCAAGGACGTGCGGATTAGCGGGTCGGCCAAGATCGGTGGACAGGTCGAGGCCGACCGCTTCTTCGCCAGCGGCGCGTTTACGATCGAAAAGCTGCTCTCGGCCGATGTGATCGAGATTAAACTTTATGGACACTCCAAAGCGCAGGAGATCGGCGGAGAGAAGATCGACGTGCGCAAGCACGAAGAGACCATCTGGATCTTGCGTTGGATCTGGAGTGGACGGGAAGCAAAACTGGAGACCAACACGATTGAGGGCGATGAGATCTATCTGGAGTACACGGAAGCGGCAGTAGTGCGTGGCAAGAAGATCACGCTCGGGCCGGGCTGCGAGATCGGGACAGTCGAGTACGCAGACTCTTACCAAGCGCATCGCGATGCGAAAGTGGGAAAAGCGAACAAGATCGCGTGAAAAGCCGGTCGCAGGCTACACGGCGGCGGGCTGGCGACAATCTTGTGGACTTGGTTTTCGCCACTTCGAGAAGATCCAGAAGGGAGAGTTTCAAATGCACACCGAAGTCAAATTTAGATTGGCCGGAGGCGAGCAACCTCTTATTCTTGTACCAGCGTTCGTGAATAAGAAAGGACCATTCGAGTTCATTCTCGACACCGGAGCGTGCACATCGCTCTTGTCGACGGAGTTGGCTCAGCGACTGGGCATCAACGAGGGTGAGTCCAAAGAAGCTATGGGAGCTGGGGGCAAAGTCAAGGTCACTCTGAGTCACGTGGAGTCTCTCGCAATCGGCACTGCGACTTTGGAAAACGTTCAGATAGCGATCACGGACATGTCTGGCGTTGGCAGTGCCGTTGGCGCCAAAATCGACGGAGACATTGGATACAACTTTCTCAATGTTTTCCGGGTGATGATTGATTATCGGACTCACGCGCTCCATCTGATTCAAGGAGAAAATCCTCCCCCAAGTTCCGAGGCCGATCAAATCAAGTTTAAATTAGCGGGCCCAGCGAAGCCTCTCATTCTGGTGCCAACGTATGTGAATGATCAAGGGCCCTATCAGTTCGCTGTGGATACAGGAGCATCGACGACGGTGATCTCGCCCGAGTTCGCTCAGAGCTTAGGAATACAGACGGTCGAAGCACCGGCGATGACCGGAGGAGGAGGCAAAGTTAGAGCATCTAGGGGCAATGTCGAGTCCTTGGCTGTGGGGATGACACAACTTGAAAAGGTTGCGGTCGTGGTCTCAGACTTTCTTGTTTCGCTGAGTGGCATTGTGGGTGCGAAGCTCGACGGCGTCGTGGGGTATAATTATCTTAAGAATTTCACGGTGACGATCGATTACCCAAGAGAAACATTAACTTTACAAAAAGCATAGGTGCTTATGGAAAACGGGCAAGTTCTGCAGGTCAAGAATCTGACGAAAATCTATCGTAGTCGTCGCCAGGGCGAAGTCAAGGCCGTCGATAACATTTCGTTCAGTGTGAAAAAGAACGAAGTCGTCGGATTGCTTGGCCCCAACGGCGCCGGTAAGACGACGATCAAGTGCATTTGTACTATCTTGCGTCCAACGTCAGGCGAAATTTGGATTGACGGCGCTGACGCCATCAAGAACCCGCGTGCGGCGTTGGAAAGAGTCACGGCCGTGCTCGAGGGCAATCGCAACATCTATTGGCGTCTCAACGTCAGAGATAATTTGGAATTTTTCGCCGGGCTTCAAGGCCAGTCGTCGCGCTCGGTGCATTCTCAGATTGACGAACTCATTGAGATGTTCAATCTTAAAGAGAAAGTGAACGCACAGGCCCGCACGCTCTCGCGTGGCATGCAACAAAAACTTGCCGTCGCTTGCGCTTTGGTGCGAAATACGCCGATCTTGCTCTTGGATGAGCCGACGCTCGGACTCGATGTCGAGACGAGTTATGAACTGCGTTGGATTTTGAAGCGCATGGCCGACGAAGGCAAGCGAACGATTGTTTTGTCCAGCCATGACATGAACGTCGTGCAAGACATTTGCGAGCGCGTCATCATCATTAATCAAGGGCGTGTCGTCGTCGATGACCAAATTGAAAATCTGAAAAAACTCTTCCAAGCGAGTTCTTATCGCTTCGAGATTGATGGGCAGATGAACGGCTCGTTAGAAACTCAGCTCCAGCAAAAATTCGATCTGGTGAAAATTTCAAAGAATGGCCAGAAAACTGTGATCGAAGCGGAGATGCTCGAGGGTATTCGCGTCTATGAGATCATCGACGTGCTCAAGAATAACGGCTGCCAGCTCGAATCTGTGGGAAGGCAGTATCCAAACTTGGAAGAGATCTTCCTCAAGATTGTCAAGGGTGAGAAAAAATGAGATACGCTTATGTGCTCAAATCGATGATGAAGAAAAATTTTCTGATTGTCTGGCGCTACCCGTTTAATCTAATCGCCGGACTCTTCAGCATCTTGATGGTCTTCTTGGTTATCTTTTACGGAGCCAAGTTCGTCGGCGGGAACAATCCCAATTTCGGAAGCACGCTCGAGGGCATCGTGATGGGCTTCATGCTCTGGTCTTTTATCATCTTTGCCTTCTCCGATCTCACGTGGGATTTCATCCAAGAAGCGCAGCAAGGCACGTTGGAGCAGCTCTATATGTCTCCCTTGGGATTCGGCTGGATCAGCGCCTGCTATGTGCTCACGTTCTTACTGATAAATCTGACCATCACCTTGGGTATGTTCTTCTTGATGATGGCGATCACGGGCAAATGGCTCCATCTCGATCTGCTGAGTTTGCTTCCGTTGATGCTGCTTACGATCTGGGGTGTCTATGGCTTTGGGTTCGCGATGGGCGGGCTGGCGTTGGTCTTTAAGCAAGTGCAAGCCGTCTTCCAAGTCTTCCAGTTTATCTGGCTGCTCTTTATCGTCGCAGCGCAGCCGAGCGTCATGGAGTCTTTTCCCGTCGTAAAATTCTTACCTGTAATACTAATTTGTCATGGGAATGTCTGGATAAATTGGAGGCAAAGGCTGACTGGAAGAGCCAATCATTCGGACATTTAGAAGGCAAAACAGTATAACATGGGGAGTGCACTTGATAGGACGAGTGCTGCTTGATGGCCAATCGCTCTCTGCAATCCCGGTTACGGATATTCTCATTTTAGCGATCAACTCAGCTGTCTATTTCGCGCTCGGGTATGGGTGCTTTAAGCTTTTGGAAGGCGTAGCGCGCGATAAGGGATTGTTGGGACATTACTAATCCCAAAGTTCTTTAAGGGTGATAAGCAGGCCAGGAAAAAGTTCGGGCTCAAAAATGTCCTCAGTGCTATAGCGGCCAACCAGCTCATACTTCGTGCGCTTTAGCTTGTAGGCTTCAAGTGATTCTGGCTCTGGGTCGATCAGCCAATAGTGAGCGACTTTGTGCCGAGCATAAATCCGCATCTTCGCACCGAGATCACGATCGGCTGTGCTCTCGGAGAGAATTTCGACCAAGAGATCGGGTGCTCCTTGGATATTTTTCTCGGTGATGATCTTTGCATTCTTATTGGAAATGAAGATCAAATCCGGCTGGACGATATTCGTGGGAGTGAGAATCACGTCCATGGGAGCAACGAGTATTCGACCGATCTTTTGTTTGCGGACATAGTCGTTAAGAATATAAGACAAATTGTTAGAAACGATTTGGTGCTTCGTCCTCGGCGAGGGAGACATGACGAGTTCTCCTTCCAGCACTTCGTAACGATTGCCATCGTCAGGAAGTAAGGCGTAATCATCATAGGTCCAGAGAGCTTTTACGGCCGCTTTGGCCATACCCAAACACCTGCTTTCTTAAGCTAGCCTATCGTAAGAGTGCGAGTCGAGCAAGCATTTTCCCATCTGACAAAGAATCTGTTAGACTGAGTTGTTTTGAGCTTACCCAAGGAGGCTATTATCGTGCTCGAAAATTATTCCTGGAAGTCCGCCCGCGAGCGTTTCAAAAAGTCCCCAATTGCTCTAATCCCTGTAGGTGCGACCGAACAACATGGCCCTCAATTGCCTTTGGGCACCGATTTTTTCGCTGCCGAAGCATTGGCACAGGCTGCCGCGAAAGAGACGGATACGATTTGCACTCCCGTTATTCCCGTCGGCGTCTCGCCGCACCATCGACAATTTTGGGGCACACTCTGGGTGAGTCAAGAGACTTTTCGGAGGTACATGCGAGAAATCGCTGATAGTTTGGTCTATCACGGCATTAAACGCGTGATTTACGTGAACGGCCACGGCGGGAATTTTGCGCCCTTGCAAGAAGTGTGCCAACAAATTCGTCAAGGCGGCCAATCGTACGCGGTCGTCTGGCAGTGGTGGACTGACGCAGAGATCGTTGAACTGTGCGCGAAACTCTTCAAGAGTAAGGGCACGCACGCGGGAGCGATCGAAACGTCAATGGTCTGGGCAGTCAAGCCCAAATTAGTAGACCAGAGCAAGTTCGAAGAAGCAGCTCGAGGCGCTTCGCCCGTTTTTGGCATTTCTAAATTTGGGTCTCAGTTGCCCGTGGACACTCTTGATTTTTCAGAGACCGGCGCGACGCTCGACCCACGTGAAGCAAGTCCCAAAGCTGGCAAGCAATTGTTCGAAGCCTCGACCGAGCGCTTAGTCAATTTGGTGAAGTGGCTGGAGACGGCCAAAGAGTCTGAGCTAAGACCGAAAGCGCATAAGCCATGAAGAGATAGAATTATGTTGGCTCGATGAAGTGAAAGTAGTGTTATTTCCGAAATTTATTTAACTCATACGCCGCAATCCCGAACGCGACTGAGACGTTGAGCGATTCTTTTTTGCCATACATCGGCAAATGCACGACTGCATCAGCTCGTTGCAGAATGGCTGAGCTCAGCCCTCCTACTTCGTTCCCCACAATCAAGGCGAGCGGGAATTTCGGCTTGAATTCATAGATGGAAACGCTTCCGATGTTGTTCTCCAACGCGACGATCTGCACGCCCTTCGATCGAAGCTTTTCGATCAGCCGCCAGGCTTGCACGTGATGCTCCCAGGATACACTCAGCTCAGCGCCGAGCGCGACCTTGCTGATCTCAGATCTGGGGGGATAGGGCGTGTAGCCGCACAAATAGAGCTTAGTAATCGCAGCGGCGTCGGCCGTGCGGAAGATCGAGCCGACATTGTGCAGGCTACGAATGTTCTGACAGATCACATAGAAAGATTCAGAAAACATAGCACTGAAACCTCATTTTACATCGCAGAGTGAGGCCAGTATACTGTGGCAGCTTTGCTATGATCGAACTCGATGGTCACTCGCTAACACTAGAGCACGCCGAAAAAATTGTCTTTGCGCACGAGAAAATTCAGTTATCCCCAGCCGCGCTCGAGCGTGTAGAAGCCTCTCAGCGCGTCGTCCAAAAGATTGTGGATTCCGGCCAGCGCGCCTACGGAATCAACACGGGTTTTGGCAAACTCAGCACCCAAGTCGTTCCTCGTGAAAAACTCGAAAAGCTCCAAGAGAATTTGATTCGCAGCCATTCTGCCGGCGTTGGAGAACCGCTGCCCAAGGAAGTCGCGCGTGCTGCCTTACTTTTCCGTGTGAACGCTCTCGCGCAAGGCCGATCGGGTGTGCGCCCGCTCTTGCTCTCTTATCTCGTTCGATGGCTGAACGAAGCAGTGTATCCGATCATTCCAAGCAAAGGCTCTGTCGGCTCGAGCGGCGACCTCGCTCCGTTGGCGCATTTAGCGTTGCTTTTGCTTGGCGAGGGCGAAGCGATCCATAAAAACGAGCATCTTCACGGCTCAGAACTTTTAAGAAAACTCAATTTAGAGCCATTGAAGCTTGGCCCCAAAGAAGGGCTCGCGCTCATCAACGGAACTCAAATCACTCTGGGGCTGGGCTTCGTTGGGTTAGTCCGCTCCCTGAAATTACTGGACACCGCGCAAGCGGTCGCGGCGCTCTCGCTCGAAGCTGCACGCGCGAATACGGCCGCATTCGACGAGCGCCTTCACCGAGCGCGTCCGCACGCGGGCCAGATCGCGGTCGCCACGAAAATTCGCGAATGGCTTCAAGGCAGTCGCCTAGTGAACGGAGCAACCGATGTACAAGACCCGTACTCGCTCCGCTGCATCCCCCAAGTCTTGGGAGCTTCGGCCGACGCACTACAGTTTGTCAAAGAAAAAATCGAGATCGAGATGAACTCGGCAACGGATAATCCATTGATCTTTGCTGAGACGGGCGATGTTCTCTCCGGCGGGAATTTTCACGGGCAAATTTTGGCCCTCGTGATGGAGCTGTTGGGAATCGCCGTGGCCGAGGTAGGCAATATCGCTGAGCGAAGAATCGCGCTCTTGCTCGAAGCGCCGGGGCTTCCCCAATTTCTTATCCAGGACAGCGGGCTCAATTCGGGCCTGATGGTCCCCCAGTACACAGCCGCAGCTCTCGTCGTCGAGAACAAAGTCTTGGCCCATCCGAGTGCAGTTGACTCGATTCCCACTTCCGGGGGCAAGGAAGACCACAACAGCATGGCCGCGACGTCCGCTCACAAAGCGCTCAAAATCATCGAAAACGTCGAGTATATCATTGCGATTGAGCTGATGACCGCCTGTCAAGCCCTCGATTTTCGCGATGTGCTTAAGATGGCTCCGTACACACGTCGGCTTCACGCACGGTGCCGCGAAAAAATCCCCCACTTGCATGAGGACCGCATTCTCCAGCAAGATATAGAGATGGCGCTACAACTCGTACAAGGAGGAAAACTCATTGACGGGGTTTAAGTCGGGTTTTGTCGGGGTGCTGGGACAAGCCAATGTGGGCAAATCGAGTTTTATCAACGCAATTCTCGGCAAGAAAATCTTAATTGTCTCCAGCAAGCCCCAGTCGACGCGCAATCGCATCAAGTGCATCTGCAATTTCGAAGATGCTCAAATGATCTTCGTCGACACGCCGGGCCTGCATAAACCTCAGAACAGATTGAGCAAATATCTGAGCAGTCAAGCCTACGCCGCGCTCGAGGGTCTGGACGCTCTGGTGTATATGGTTGAGCCCTGGAGCGCTGTCTCGGCGGGCGATCGCGACGCTCTCAGGCATCTCAAAAAATTCGAGCAACCGATCATCTTGCTCATCAACAAGATCGACACAATACGGGATGATTCTGTGCAGCGCACTATGGAAGCCTATCGAGTGCTTGAATTGTTTCAGGACATCTGGCCCATCTCGTGCAAGCTAGGAATTCAGATGGGGCAAGCGCTCGAAGCGATCAAAAACGTCCTGCCCGAAGGTCCCCGATATTTTACGGACGAGAGCAGCACCGATCGGCCCGAAGAGTTTGTGATCGCTGAATTTATTCGCGAAAAAATCTATGAGCTGACGCGTGCGGAGATTCCTTATTCGTGTGCGGTCGATGTCTTCGAAGTGCGCGAACGAGAAGACAAACGTTTAATCGAAATTTTCGCGAACATTTACGTCGCTCGCGACTCTCAGAAGGGGATTTTGGTGGGCAATGGCGGGAAGATGATCCGCCAGATCGGTCAGCGGGCCCGCCGCGAGATCGAGTTGTTGCTCGGCGCCCACGTCTTTCTCGATCTGCAAGTGAAGGTCTCGAAGGACTGGAACGAGGATGAGCGGTTGATTAAAAAGATGATCGGACAAGAAAGATAGTGTTATGGAACAGCACGCAGACAGCGACAAAGAAGTCAATCTAAATCACGCACGGCAGGCCGAGGCCCTACTCTCTTTGCACAAGATCTCGCTCGCGCTGCAGGGACAATTCGATCTCAAAAAGCTTCTTCAGAAAATTACCGAACAAGCAGCCCAACTCTTAGAGACAAACAGCGGTGGCCTCTATCTGTACGATGAAAGCACCCAAGCGCTGGAGTTGGTCATCAGTCATAACTTAGGGCCCTCGTGCATTCCGGGCACGCGCTTGGCGCTCGGAGAAGGTCTCGCCGGTCGGGTGGCCGAGCGCCTTCAGCCGATCGCGGTGAGTGATTATCTCCATTGGGAAGGGCGTCTTAAGCCCCAGTGTACGCCCCCTATCCAGAGCGGGCTGGCCGTGCCGCTCTTGTGTCAGAGCAAACTGGTCGGTGTGCTAAGCACCCTAGAACTGGAGAAGCAACGAACTTTCTCTGAAGAGAACATTCAGTTGTTGCAACTGTTTGGGGACCAAGCGGCCGCAGCGATCTGCAACGCGCAGAGTCACGCGTCGCTGGTCAAGTCGGAAGCCCTTTATCGCACGCTCGTCGAGTCGGCGCTTGTAGCAGTCTACCTCAATCGTGATGATAAGGTGATCTATGCCAATCAACGAGCGTGTGAGCTTTCTGGCTACCCTAAAGATGAATTGATCGGCCTCTCCGTAAAAAACTTTATCTGCCCGCAGGATCGCGATCCCGGTGCCTCTAAGTCATCGGGCGACAATCCAGATCGTAACATCGCCAAAGTTATTCGCAAAGACGGTCAAATCATCGAAGTGGAGTATCAAAACCATTGGATTGACTTAGAAGGGCAAAAGACTCTGATCGGCACGGCAGTCGACATCACGTCCCAGCGCGAGACCGAACGTCTGCGACGGCGCCTCGGACAGATTGGTCACGACATTCTAGCTATCTCTGACTTGCGCAAGATTATCGAGGATGTTGTGACTGCTGTTGTGTCTCATTCTCCGTTCAAAGCCGTGGGAGTGTCCATCTATGACCGGCCCGTAGCTCCGACAGAGACAAAAGGCTATCGCATCCAAGACGCGATCGGCACCGGGCTTTCAGAAGAGCAAATGGATGAATTAGTGAAGCGAACGCTGTCGGGGAAATTCTTGCCGCACCATAAGATTCTCGCCAAAGGCCGCAAGATTGGGCAGATCTCTTATTATGTGCAAGAACAAGATTTGCCGGAGATCACTGAGCACGGTATCCCCTCGCGAGACTCTGCGTCTGCCTGGGGACCGTACGACATGCTCTTCGTGCTCCTGTCCAATGGAGATTGTCTCTTGGGGCGGATCGGTCTGGCCAAGCCGATCCATGGGCAGTTGCCGACTCCGGAGGAGATCGAGCCCTTGGAAATCTTGGCGAACATGGCTGCTCTCGCGATTGACAAAGCCCAACGCATGTCGGCTCTCCATACCGCGCTCGACCAAGTGCAGCACACCAATCGCTTCTTTCGCGCCCTGAGCGAAGCCCGCGATTTGGAAGAACTCTTGGCCAAAGTGATCCATCGCGGCATCGAGCTCATTCCCAAGGTGCAAGGCGGAAGTGTTCTGTTATTGGACGAGCGCGAGGAGGTCTTTAAGTTCTGCGCCGCCGTGGGACGAAACTTGGCTCAGTTAGCCCATACAAAATTCCCTTGGCAAGAGGCGATTCGCGCGTTGCGGCTCGACCAAGGGCCACAAATTCTCACGCACTCGATCCAAGCGCAGGGCGACTTGGCTTTGATTACTAAAGAACTCGGAGAGCCGCCGGCGGCTACGATCATCCTACCGATCAAGCAGGGAGACAAGATCGTGGGCTTCATCAATTTTAATAATTTTGAGGAAGAGAGTGCCTTCGGCTCCAACGATCTGAAGACGATCGCGGAACTTCTCCCGGAAATTGAGCTTGCGCTGATGCGCGCCCATGAGCGTGAGCAATTACGAGAACAAGCGCTGCGCGATCCACTCACCGGCGTGTACAATCGGCGCTATCTCACCAAGTTGGTCTCGCGCGAGCTGGAACATGCGCGTCATTACGGCCACCCGTTTGCGTTCTTGATGATCGATTTCGATAATTTCTTTGCCGTCAACGATCGGTTCGGGCACTTGGTGGGAGATCGCGTGCTTTACGAAATCGCTCAGCTCTTGCAGAAAACGGTGCGCGCCTCCGACGCGATCGTGCGCTATGGGGGCGATGAGTTTTTGGTTGTCCTGCTGGAGACAGACCGCCGAGAAGCCACGGTCGTCGCTCGTCGCTTGGAAAAAGAGTGCTCGGTATGGCTGAAGGAATTCCAGCGCAAGCACGGGAGAGTCAAACTCTCGATCAGCGTCGGTCTGGCCTGCTGGACGCCCGAGAGCAAGAAAGAGATCGAAGCCGTCCTGGACGAAGCCGATCAGTTCATGTACCGACGCAAGCGCAGAAAACGCCACAGAGCACAGACCAAAGCCCGAAAGCGCTCACGATGACGATCACCCTCGCCCCCCTCGACACAGTCGAAGATTTGCAGCGTTGCGAAGAACTCCAGAAAGCGATCTGGGGCTTTGAAGATATCGCGATCGTTCCCCAGCACTTGATGCTGACGGCCGTCAAGAGCGGGGGACTGGCGCTCGGGGCTTTTGAGAGCGAGGGGGCAAAACCCGTCACGAGTGGGGCACGTAAAACGCTGCAAGAAAGTCAGATCGCGGCGCTCAGTGCGAAGCATAAGATGATCGGCTTTCTCTTCGGGTTCCCGGGTGTTGAAGCAGGAAAACTCAAGCATTGCTCGCTCATGTGCGGCGTGCTCCCGGACAAAAGATTCCAGGGTGTCGGCTATGACTTAAAGTGTGCCCAGCGCGAGTTTGTGATCCGCCAAGGCCTCGAGCTTGTCACGTGGACCTTCGATCCCTTGCAGAGTTCGAATGCGCACTTTAATCTGCGCAAGCTGGGAGTCGTCGCCCAGCGCTACGAACGCAATGTTTATGGGAACATGCGCGACCGACTGAACCAGGGGTTGGACACCGATCGCTTCATGGTCGAGTGGTGGGTCAATAGTGTACGGGTGCGTGCGCGTGTCGAGCAGAAAAAGCTTCTCACTTCAGACCAAATCTTGGCCGGGACTCAGACCGTGAACCCCACGGTCCGCGAGAAGGGGTTGTTGGTCAACCGAAACTATTCGCTGACGCTCAAAGCGCCGCGACTGCTCGTCGAAGTGCCACACCGGATCGCGCAGATCAAAGAAAAAGACGCGGAACTGGCGAAGCGCTGGCGGCACGAGACGCGCGAGATCTTTGAGACCTATTTGCATCAGGGCTATTGGGTGACAGAATTGGCGACGCAAGAGCTGGCGGGCGAGAAGAGAAGCTTTTACTTGCTCGAGCAAGTCGCGCTCGAAGAAATCTTAGAAAGGACCTAGCGTGCTCATTGAATCCGTAGAGTTGAGACAGATCGAGATGGAACTGGTCGAGCCGTTCGAGACGAGCGGCTGGCGAGAAACCCTACGCCCGGCGATCATCGTGATTCTTAACAGCCGGGGGAAGATGGGCTATGGCGAGTGCGTCGCGGGAGCCGGACCCTGGTATTCTTCTGAGACTGTCGGGACGGCCTGGCATGTGCTGACCGACTTTGCGATCCCATTAGTGCTCGGAAAAGAAGTGGTGAACGCCGAAGATGTGCAGACCAAACTGAAGAGCATTCGCGGGCACAACATGGCCAAAGCGGCGCTGGAAGCGGCTCTCTGGGATTTGCAGGGAAAGCTTCAAAATCAATCGCTACAACAAATGCTCGGTGGGACGAAGTCGAAGATCGATAGCGGGATCAGTATCGGCATCCAAAAAAGCCCGGCGGAGTTGCTCTCTGTTATCAAAAAGAGAGTCGAGCAAGGTTATCGGCGTATTAAAATTAAGATTAAGCCGGGCTGGGATCTCGAGATTGTTAAGCAAATCCGCAAAGAATTTCCCGATCTGGCACTCATGGCGGACGCGAACGCTGCGTACACGCCGAACGATCTGAAAATCTTCAAAGAGCTGGATGCGTTTAATCTATTGATGATTGAACAGCCTCTGGATTATGATGACATTGTGGAGCACGCGAAATTGCAAAAACAGCTCAAGACTCCCATTTGTCTCGATGAAAGTATAAAGAGTTTAGAAGATGCGCGAGCCGCCCTGGAGTTGGGAGCGTGCAAGATAATAAACATTAAACCCGCGCGCGTTGGCGGTTTGTGGAATGCCAGAAAAATACACGATCTTTGCCAAGCGAACCAAATCCCCGTCTGGTGTGGCGGGATGCTCGAGACGGGCATCGGAAGAGCGGCCAACGTCGCGATGGCGAGCCTTCCGAACTACAAATTCCCGAACGATCTTTCGGCCAGCAGTCGCTATTGGAAGCAAGATATAATTGACCCTGAGTTTGTGCTGAACTCCGACGCGACGCTCACGGTGCCCACCGGACCGGGGTTGGGTGTGACGGTTATACCCGAGCGCTTGGATCGCTTCACGCGCAGAGAGCAAAAATTTCAGAAATGATAGGCCCTGTAGGGGCGAGGCCACCTCGCCCCTACAACGCAGAGTATGATTCATAAAACCGTCGGTCTGATTTTGCGTGCGATCGACTACCGCGAGAGTGATTCTATTCTGACGGTGCTCACGCGTGATTACGGAAAGGTCTCGCTGATCGCAAAGGGCGCGCGTCGGACTGACAGCAAATTCACGGCCGCGCTTGATCTGCTCACGTTCTCAGAGCTGGTCTTCTATGAGGGCGAAAATTTGAAGCTCTTAAAGGAAGCGTCGATTGTTGAGAATTTGCGTGAAGTCAAGCGTGAGTATGAGCGCCTGGAAGTGGCCATAGAAGCGATTCGTCTAGCGCATGTGCTCATCGAAGACGACCATCCCGATCTGAATGTTTTTGAGCTTTTGCGAGGCGGCTTGGCTCAGCTGGGACACGTGAGCCAACATGCGCTCTGGGCACTCGCGTATAAACTGAAGCTGTTGCGGGCATTGGGATTTGCGCCGCGGCTAGGGCAGTGCGCGAGTTGTGGAAGAAACCTGACGCCGGAATTATGGTTCTCGCCGGCGAACGGGGGTTTGGTCTGTCAAGAGTGTCATCGCGCGGGCGATACGCGGGTGGAAGCGAAGCTGGCCCAAGAACTCAGAATGATCTTAGGGATCAGCTGGGAGAAACTCGACCGACTCGTGCTGCCCGCTCAAGATATTACGTTGGCCCATCGACTGCTCGATGAGTTAGTCGGATATCATCTCAGGTCGGTCCAGTGAGTGTGATACTGTTTCGCCTTCTGGATGTCCGATTGCCGGCGCTTGCGAACAGCATATTTCGCCCATCTATCAGGACACGATCAATGCAAAACAGTATTACATCCCTTCCAGATAGCTGCCAAGTTTTATCAACAAGAGCGCGATCCCTACAGCGATCAAGAAATTTCCGAGAGCCGTCAACAGTTCAGCCATTTGTGTCCTCCTTAGCGGCACGACATCGGCGCGTGCGCAGTGCCAGACTATAGCACGGAATCAGCAAGATTGTCAAGCATCAGCTTTAGCTTGCTGAAAGAGACGAAAGGCTCATAGCAGGGGCATGCACGATCATACATCGCGACAGTTTACAGAGACGGCTCTTGAATTTTAATTCTTCTGGACACAGATTTTTGATCTTAGCCCCCCAAAAGACTGGGGTTTAGCGGGCTCCCTCGTCCGTATATCAATTCGGGTCTGGATTTTTTCGTACTTGACTTGGAGGGCTCTTCCAGTGTACAACATTCGTCAGAGGTGAGAGGAAATGAACAAGTCCGATCTGGCCGAGATGGTAGCCAAGCAAGAAGGGCTTTCTAAGGCGGCCGCCGAACGCGTCCTCAATATGGTCTTTGATGAGATCATGGATGCCATTTGCAAGGGCGACTCCGTCACCTTGACGGGATTCGGGACTTTCTCCGCGCGCACGCGCAAAGCGGCGCAGCGCATCAATCCGCAAACGCGGAGCAAGATGATGGTCCCGAGCAAAGTCGTCCCCAAGTTCAAGGCGGGCAAGGAGTTCAAAGAGAAGGTCGCCAAGAGCCTGAAGCCGTAACTTTCTACTTTTCTCACGAACGCCAGGAGGCGGGTATGCGGGAGTGGGGCACAGTCCGCTTGTGCCCCTACCCGGCGTTTTTGCGTTTTGAATCCAAATAACCCTGCAAAATTAAGACCGCCGAGAGCTTGTCTTTGACACCCCTACGTTTTTCTCGACTCATCCCTGCGTCGATCAGCACACGTTCGGCTTCCACCGTCGTCAAACGTTCATCAAAGAGCTGTACCGTGATTTTTAGAAAAGCTTCGAGTTGGGATTTGAACTCTAGCGTTTCTTGGGCCTTCGGGCCGAGCGAGCCATCCATATTGGTCGGCAGGCCCAGCACCATTTCTGTGATCGATTCTCTTGCGACAAGAGACTGAAAGAATTCTAGGTCTGTTTTTTTGTTGAGGCGCTCATAGACAGCGAGCGGGCTCGCGAGCGTTTTGCTTTCGTCGCTCAGCGCTAAGCCGATGCGTTTTTCGCCCAGATCGATGCCCAGAAGACGGCTCATTTTAATGCCCAGAGTGGGTTGAAGAGTGCCCACCCTTGTACTCGAAGAAATCCGCAACAATCCTTTGGGGTGTTTGCAGAATGGCCGTGTCGCCGTCGTTGTTCCAGATTAAACTCATCGTCCAGAAGAGATCGCCTTTCGAGCAGTCAGCGGCGTTTCGATCGGCTCTGGGGCCGGAGTGAATGCGCAAGCGAGAGCCCATCGGGAGCGTGCAGCCGTCGGGAAAATTAAGAACTTGACCGGGCAAACTGACAAGCTTCCAACGCGAGAGATCGAAATTATTCGAGCCGCGGTTGATAAGCGTGAGCGTCTCGTCGTCGCCGACGTACTGAATCTCAGAAATAGTAAGACTTTCGATATCGGGGGCGGGGCCACAGGTGCCCCAGAGCCCTTCTTGCTTGCGAATCGCTTCGCGCTGGATTTCGAGCAAGCGCTTGGTATGCCAGACGTTGGGCCCGATGGCGATCACCCAGCCGAAGCCGCCGTTTACCAAGCGATCTTCGACCAGCTCATCTTTGGATATATCTCCGAGAAAGATATACGCGAGCAGCCGCCTGTAGCGATCTCGGCCCTCGATGTCTAACTGGAGCGTAACGTCTTTGTTGAGCGCCAAAAACTCGTTTTGGGCCTTGGCTCGTGTCGCGAAACAGTCAGGAGCCTGACCGTTGGAGCCCAGTTCAGGCGTGTTCACTCCAACATAGCGCACGGTCTCTTGGTCTTGAGCGTGCCGACGTCGCGGGGGAGGGTGCCGGAGACGCTCTTTATTTTGACGACGGCTGTGTCGCCATCGATCACACGAACGACCGTGCCGGTAATGAGGCCAGGGTCGGCGGGATGGCCTTCGCTCATCCGCTCGTTCGTGCTCGCACCTCCGATCAAGAGAACCATGAGAAAGAGCCAACGGATAAAGAGTTTTATCATATCTGCACTTTAGCAAACGCGGTGGGTGAGTTTCAAACTGCCATTTGCTCTTTCATGGGGAAATGGCTCATACTTGAGCAAAATCTCACATGCTCAGGAGGCGATCATGGCAGTGAAAGACTTGGCCGAAACCATGGCGACCAGCGAGACCTGGATCAGCGTCTGGTACGACGACGAAGAGCACGAAGTCTATTTTCAGTACGGCTATGTCGATGTCAGCATGACGATCGAAGATTTTCGCGATTTTGTCGAGACGCTGGTGAAGGCTGAGGAGAAGTTGGGAAAAAAGTAGGGTTTAGCATTTCTTTACTTTCGGGGAAATGCTTCGCGCTTACAATTGCCAGAATGCACCAGGTAGACTCGCGAAGAGATCAGCTAAACGTATGAGTGCTTCGAGTAGCCAGCCTTCCATCACTCCAAGGCCAACTGCGATTGGTCCTAAATGCAATGCTCCGAGGATGAGCAGAATGATCCCACCCCACAGTGCGAGCGTCACCAACGGGACGATCGTTAAATTTGCCAAGAGCGAGACGGGACCCGATAATCGATGAAAATGATAGGCCAAGATTGGAGCTACGCCCGTCTGCGCGGCAATCGAAACCAACAAAAACAGGGCTAACCACCGGGCCAGACGCCATCTCCAGGGCAGACTCAAGGAAGCTTCCGTGGGCGGTAGATTCTTGGGTGTCAAACGCTTCTCCAGACGCGGCCACACATAACTTACAGCGAGCAAGATCGCTCCCGTGGCGGCAAAGCTTAACTGAAAACTCACATCGAAGAGCGACTCCGGATTGAACACGAGTAATAGGAGTCCCGCAGCGCATAGCCCCTGAATCGGATCAGACCAGCGCTTCAGAATCCAGCCGCGCTCGGCACAGACAATTCCAAGCGTGACAAAGAAAAAGATCAAGCTCGCGCGCACAAGGCTCACTTCAAAGCCAACGATAAGCCAATACAGAAGCACAATCGGAGTCGCGATCAAATATATTCGTAGATAACTTAGATGAAACGAGCGTAGCAATGCCCAGAAAATTACCAGAATCATGCCCAAGTTCGCACCTGAGACTGCCAAGACATGTAAGACTCCTGCATCGCGAAAATCTGACTCGATATCTTTGCTCAAAGATGCTGTGTCACCGAAGATCAGGCCCTTCAAGAGTCCTGCACTCTCAGCCGGCACATACGTATCTATCAGTTTGAAAAGATAAACCCGCCAGCGAAAGCCGACTTCCAGAATAAAATTCCCTTGGCTATTCGCGAGCTTTTGGATTTGGCGCTCGTTTCTGACAGAAATCACTCCCCAAATATCTCGCTGGCGTAGATACTCGCGATAGTCAAAGCCCGAAAAGATCGGGGGAACTTGCACAGCGGCTCGCAAGATGAGCAAATCTCCGTAAGCAACGGGAGCAAAGTCGCTTTCGTTAGGGTGATAATAGAAGACTTGAAAATATCCCGGAGCACCGTCGGGTTTTAGCACAAACGATGTACGGTCCGCACGCACGGTGGGATAAGAGACAACGACTCCGCGAACAGCACCTAGGTCAATCAGTTGCGGCTGGAGGAAGTTTACAGGAAGTCGTGCGTGGGCGTAAGCGAACGCGGCGTAAAAGAAAAGAGCAAAGATCAACCCAAGACGGCCGAGCAAGCGGGCAGAGAGCAAGCCACGAAGCTCAAGTGCAAGCCCGATCCCTCCGGCAAAAAGCGCTGCGATCGCTACGATCAGCCACAGCAGTTCTGGAACGTTCTGTTCAGTAAAACGTCCTAGACAAAGCCCTAGAGCGAAAATTGTGAACAGCGATAAAAGTGGTCTTCGTTGGGTCATGGCCCACCCAATGTTTGTTGCTGAAAATTATTTTACTGGAATGTTCGGGAGGAAATCAATCTTGTCTTAGAGGGCAATATCTTTTCGGAAGTGCATTCCCTTAAAGTGCACTTGCTCTAGAATTTCGTACGCACGTTGGCGTGCTTCGCTGGGCGATTTGCCCAACCCCAGAGCATTAAGAACTCGTCCACCGGCTGTCACTATCTTGCTGTCTTGCATCGCTGTGCCCGCATGAAAGATCAGTGAATTCTCCGAGAGCGGCTTATCGACCAGCCCCTTAATGAAGAAACCCTTCTCGTACTGTTCGGGGTAGCCCTTGGAGGCAGCAACGGCGCAGACGGCCGTTTCTGGTTTTAGCGTAGCAGTCACTTCGCTGAGTTTTTGATCGGCGATCTGGATGAAGAGTTCGAGCAGATCAAACCCAAAGCGCGGCACGAGCACTTGCGTTTCGGGGTCGCCAAAGCGAACGTTGTACTCGATGACGTACGGACCAGCGTTGGTCCAGATGAGCCCGAAATAGAGAATTCCCTCATAGATAAGTCCTTCGATCTTGAGACCAGCAAACGTGGGCTCAATAATCCTTTTCGTAATTTCTGCCAACATCTGATCGGTCAGCCAAGGAACAGGCGAGATTGCGCCCATCCCGCCGGTGTTTGGTCCTTGGTCTCCGTCGAGCAAACGCTTGTAATCTTGCGCGGCCCCGAGGAGTTTCCAGCTTTTTCCGTCGGAGGCCACAAAGACAGAGAGCTCCTTACCGACGAGAAATTCTTCGATGACGACATTCTGAGAAGAGGTTCCGAAGCGCTGTTCGATCAGGTACGATTGCAGCGTTTTGTCAGCTTCAGCAAATGTCTTTGCGATCGTGACGCCCTTGCCCGCCGCCAACCCATCGGCCTTGATCACCATGGGAAAACTGAGGGACTTCGCATAGGCAGCCGCGGCCGCGTGGTCTGTGAACGAGTGATACCGAGCAGTAGGGATATGATGTTTGATGAGAAACTCTTTGGCCCGGACTTTGCTTGCTTCGAGAAAAGAGACTTTTTTGCAGGGCGCGACGATTTTTAAGCGTGCTTGCTCAAACAGATCTCTAATCCCCAGCGCGATCGGGTCTTCGGGACCGACGATCGTTAAATCAATTTTTTGTTCTTGGGCAAAGCAGCGCAAACGAAAAATATCCGTGGCGGGGATGGACACATTCTGGCCTAGCTGAGCGGTGCCGGCGTTGCCCGGAGCTATAAAGAGTTGCGTGAGGGCTCGTGATTTTTTGAGAGCCCAGGCAAGCGCATGTTCGCGTCCGCCGCTGCCGACCAACAAGACGTTCATAATTCTCGCTTACTTCGTGGGGCTCAACGGACGCACTTGGAGGATCTCTTCTTCCGTGAGCACCTTGATCGCTGAGGCCGGGACCATCACTACGGCGATTGTATCTCCGACAGCGTTAAAGACCTCAAGTGCGAAGCCTTCTTCGCCTCCGGAAGTTGAGGTTGCGGGCAAGCGCTCTACAATCACGGCAACGTCTCCCTTGCGCAAGCCATACTCAAGAAGATCTCTCGTCAGAGCAACTCGTTGATAAAGCTTAATGTTCATTCGGCATCTACTCTCTTTCGATCTGGAAACAAAGTTACAAATCGAGTCTCTTCGGTCCCTTCTAGTTTAATCCAAACTGTCACAATATGCAGAGTATGACCATCCGGTCCCGCTAGAGTTCCTCGAACCTCATACTTGGTTCCATATGGAGAAGTTTCCGTGTAAGAAATCTCGTGAGTTTTAGCGAGTTGACGTAATTCACTCTCTAATACGTGCCAGTTAGCTAGAGTATAGCCTGCGAAAGCCAGAAATTGCGATTTATCATTCTCATCACGAGGCAGCAGTAAATAGCGCATCAACTTATCTTTGGAGATAGTGACATTTGTTGGAAGCTTCACGAGCCCCCCTAGAAAACTATCCTATGCTTGAACGGTAATCGGAAGCAAGTCGCGTAGGGTATGCATCACAAAAGTAGGTTGGATTCCGTCGGGCAGGCTCGCGCCTGGGCGATTCAGCCAAGCGACGGGGACTCCCGCAGCTCTAGCCCCGGCTACGTCATCTTCCAACGAGTTCCCCACAAATAAAAATTCTTCAGCGTCTACTTTTGCTAGCTCCAACGCCCGATGAAAAATTTCGGGAGATGGCTTGGAGACGCCCACTTCCGAGGCAATCAAGACATGATGAATTTTCTCGTCGAGTCCCAATTTGTGAATCTTAATGCGCTGCACATCCGCGAGCGTGTTCGTGATGATGCCCAAGACAAAGTTCGGGTGCAATCTGGAGAGCACGTCGTTCACATCGTCGAAGAGTTGTAGGTTCTCGATCGCATGGGCAAAAAATGTGTCGGTAGCAGAATCAGCAAGAGTTTCCTGCCCGTTGATTCCTAGCCGAGCGAAGATGCGACGCGTGCGTTCTAAGCGCAACTCGGAGCTGGGGCGAGTGAACTTGGACCATTCGCTAAACATCTGAATCGAGACCTGATCGAATTCCTTTTTCCAAATGTCGAATGTGAATTCTGGATGGTGCATAGCAACCATTGTATGTGCAGCTTTGAGTCCATAGAGCTTTGCGCCTTGCCAATCGCACAGCGTGTCATCCAGATCGAAGAAGATAGCCTTGAATTTTTTCATCATAGCTCAGAATGTTCTATTTTGCTGGAGCGTCATGAATAAATCAATTCAAGCGATATGAGAAGAATCGTTCGTCGGTCAGTTGCACCCGCAAAATACCTTCGCTACACTGACCTCCATAGAAGGTGCAAGCAAATGATTCACATTATCGTTCATGGTGGCGCATGGAATATCCCCGATGATATTCATGAGAAAAATAAAATAAGCTGCCAACGCGCAGCCCACGCAGGCTTTGAAATTCTAAAACGCCGCGGCTCGGCGCTCGATGCGGTCGAGCAAGCGATCGTTTTGATGGAAGAAGACGGCTCGCACAGCGCGGGCATCGGCTCGTTTCTCAACAAAGACGGCGAGATGGAACTTGACGCAGCCATTATGGACGGGCGCACGCTCAAAGCGGGCGCAGTCGCTTCGGTCCGAAACGTGCGCAATCCGATCAGGCTCGCGCGCAAAGTCTACGAGAGCTCGCAGATGATGATCGTCGGTGCCGGCGCGGAAGAGTTTGCCCGAAAATGCAAGCTCGCGGTCGACCCGAAAGAATTGGCCCAGCTGGCTCCACCGTATGATTATGGCGAAGAGTTTATGAAGCAACACGATACAGTCGGCGCCATCGCGCTCGATGATGAGGGAAATCTTGTGGTGGGGTCTTCGACGGGAGGACTGCCGCTCAAAGTGCCGGGCCGCGTGGGCGATTCTCCTCTGATTGGCTGCGGGTTTTATGCCGATCACGAGGTCGGCGCAGCCACGTGCACCGGAGAGGGTGAGGCGATCATGAGAGTTGCAATGGCACGGCTCGCCGTTGAGTTTCTCTCCAAAATACCAGCGCAGAAAGCTGCGGAGAAGAGTATTGAGGTTCTTGGTGCAAAAGGCCATGGCGTCGGCGGGCTCATTTTGATGGACGCTAAAGGAAATTTCGGCTGGGCGCACAATACGCCCCGAATGGTCGTCGCACACTTGGCCACGGACTAATTTTTCATCCCTTTGCGTTCTCTCTTCTCCATCCCCCATTTGTTTCTCTCTCACTTGCATTCGCTATGACAACTTGATACGTTTGAGACTGTTTTAAGCCATTCTGTGAATCTGTGGCTTCCCTAGAAAGGAATATGATTTTCGATGAAAGTTGGTTTGGTCGGGTTTGCGGGGTCGGGAAAGACCACCGTGTTCAATGCGCTCACGGGGCTCAGCGCGGAGGTCGGCGGATATGGTAAGAGCGCCAAAGCAAACATGGGTGTGATTCAAGTGCCCGACCTGCGCGTCGAAAAGCTTTCGCAGATTTTCAATTCGAAGAAGAAAACGCTTGCCCGGATAGAGTTCGTCGATGTTGCCGGCCCTGAATCTAAAGAAGCATCGGGGCTCGATCAGAAACTGATCAATGCGATTCGTGAGGTCGATGCGCTCGTCTTAGTCTTGCGCGCGTTCGAAAATCACGCGCTGCCGGTGGGGCCCGATCCCGTTCGAGACTTAGAGCTTTTTGAAGCGGAGCTCGCCATTTCTGATCTATTGCAAGTAGAACACCGGCTGGAACGCGTAGTTAAAGAAAAAGCCCTGGAACGCGAGAAAGATTTGTTCACGCGGGCGAAGACTCATCTCGAGGCTGGGAAACCGTTGCGCACGTTTGCCCATCGGCCTGACGAAGCGCCGACTCTGGCGAACTTTCGGTTCTTGAGCCAGAAGCACTTGTTATCTCTCGTCAATCTCCCTGAGGATCACATAGCTCAGGGCACTTCGCAGGGGTTAAAAGCTGCTGCACAAGCGCGTGGGCTTCAGTACATCGAGATGAGCGCACACGCCGAGATGGAGATCTCTCAGTTAGATGCCGAGCATCAGGCCGAGTTCTTGGCGCATCTGGGCCTCAAAGAACCGGCACGTGATCGCTTCATTCGCGCGGCGTATGGATTGCTCGATCTGATTAGTTTTCTCACGATGGGTGAGGATGAATCCCGTGCCTGGACGATCAAGCGTGGGATGAGCGCGCAGAAAGCCGGCGGGAGAATTCACACCGACATCGAGCGCGGCTTTATCCGAGCTGAAGTCATCTCCTACGAAGATTTTATCTCCCTAGGCAGCGAGGCCAAGTGCCGAGAGGCCGGAAGGCTCCGTCTGGAGGGCAAAGAGTACATCGTGCAAGACGGCGATATTATGAGTTTTAGGTTCAATGTGTAAAATCAAGAATCACGGAAAGCACGGAAATTCCACGGAAGACACGGAAAACGACTTGTCTTTCTTCCGTGCTCTCAGTGCTCCTCCACGTTCTCTGTGATTCAAAGCAGAGCTGTCTTGAAGCCAGCCAAAATGCCTGTTACGATAAAATGCCCGGGGCCCATAGCTCAGGGGTTAGAGCGACCGCCTCATAAGCGGTTGGTCGCAGGTTCGAATCCTGCTGGGCCCACAGTGTGGAGGGTCGATCTCTTGGTCATTGAGTTGACGTACCTGACTGGAGGGGATAGCGCGACCAAGAGATCGAAGCACGTCGCCCGTTGAGCTTTAGTTATTCAGCGATCTAAATAAATCTATGCAGAAGCTTTTGATTAACATCGACGGAGCCTCTCAGGGGAATCCGGGAGAGGCGTCAATCGGCATTGTGATCACCGACGGCGAGGGCCGCATCATCGAAGAGGTGTCCCAACGCATCGAGCGCACGACCAACAATATCGCCGAGTATAAAGCACTGATCGAAGCCGCCAAGCTCGCCGTCGATTACTCACCCCAGCGTGTGATCTTTTTCACCGACAGCCAGCTCTTGGCTAATCAGATCAACGGGCTCTATCGCGTACGAAAACCCCATTTGGAAAAACTTCATCGCGAGGCAGAATTGCTCTTGCGAAAGCTCCCTGAATGGCAGATTCGCTTTGTGGAACGAGAAGCGAATTACAAAGCCCATCGGTTGGCCCATCGAGCGTTGCTCGAATCCGCGACTCCAGCAGAAGCAGAGAGTTTACCGGATCGTATCCGTCAAAAAGTATCAGAATTAGGAGCAGAAGATCAGCATCGAGTCTTAGAATTTGTCAATCGGTTGCTCGAAGACCAAAAACTCAATTAGGAGGCCATCACAAAATGTACAGAGCGAGGTTGAGCCTGGGAGCCTTTTTGTTGATCGCTGTAGGGATAGTGCTGGCCGGGTGCGGAGGAGGCGAGCTGCGCGTCGTCGTCAGCTCGACCGGGTGGCTCTATGTTCCGTTAGACGAGCAGGGTCAGTATGGCTCCGCCGGAGCAACGGATATTTACGCGCTCAGCCCCGATGGCTCCACGGTCAAGCGGCTGACCGCGACCCAAGGGGTTAAAGAAAATTGGGTCAACGTCTCACCAGATGGCCAGCAACTGCTCTACGTGAGCGTCGCGCCCCAGTCCGACCCCGCTCAGACGGCTCCTTACAAATTGATTCTTAGCGATGCGGAAGGAAATTCGACCAAGACACTCATCGAGAGTGGCGAGCTCTTGGTGTCTCCGAGCTTTTCGCCCTCGGGGGAGTATATCGCGTACGCGACGATGCACAAGACCGATGCGAGCAAATATTCTATCTATGTCTATGATCTGCAGACGAGCCAATCGAGAGAGCTCGTGACTGAGATCGCCCTGCCGGGCATGGGCGCGGAGATCGCTTGGGCCCCGACGAGCGATGCGTTGGCGCTCGTCGAGTACAAACCAGAAAAAGATGAGCAGGGCGTAGAGACCGCGCGCAGCGCGCTCGTCCATCTGACGCTCGACGGCAAGAAAGAGACCTTGGTCTCCGGTATGATCCAAGCCAAGGGAGTGACTCAGAAGGCCGTGACCGCCAGCGAGGGAATGGTGTCTTTCGCGTTTGCGACGTGGTCTCCCGACGGTCGGTCTCTGGTCTTTACGGGCTTTGAGTATCAAGCGTCTTCAAAGTCGAGCCAGTCGGCGGGCCAACTCATGGGCGGCGTTTACCAACTCAATCTGAAAGATCGCTCGGTCCGTCGGCTCTATCTCGTCCCCGTGAAGGAGACGGCCGACAACGCGAGCCTCTATCCGACTTTCTCTCCGGCGGGCTCGTATTTGGCCTTCACGACGATGAGTTATGAGAAAACGTCCACTCCGTTTATGAATAGCACTATGCACGATGAGGACAAACCCACGGGGCACTTGTATGTGTTTGACTTCGCGCAAAACAAGATCGTCAAGGAGCTAGATGCAGTCGATCCCTGGGTTGCTCCCTTCTGGGGCGATGAGCACCGTCTCGGCTATGCGTCTGCCAGTGGATTCGGGGGGGCGCCGTTGGGAGCGAAGGGGCCGGGAGCTGGCGCCGAGTCTGGGAATATCGAGTCAGAAGAACATTCTGAGAGTCGATTTTTGTGGCTGGAAGACTTGCAGACCGGGCAGCGGATCAATCTGAGCGAGCGCTTGCAGTCGATGATCGTCCAAGAAGATTTGAGTCATCGCATCTCCCAGTTGGAGCTTGAGACCAAGGCTCGAAAGATGGCCCAGGACGAACTGGCACAAAAAATCGGCTCACAACTGGCAGAGTTGGGCACTAAGGCGAAACAAATCGATGACACCAACAAAGCGGTCGCAGATCTGAAGAGCCAACTGGATGCAAAAGTGCAGGAAATTCAGTCGCTCAAGAATGACTTGGAAGGCGCCAAGAGCGAAGCGGCATCTGTGCGTAGCATGACCGATGAGATGAAAGGCAAGCTCAAAACAGAGACCGATAGCCGCCAGACGCAGTACGCGGGGATTTATATCGTTATGATGATCTTACTCGCCGCGCTAGGAGTCTGGATTTGGTTGCGGACACGAACGTCTTAGCGCCGGCTCTTGTGGCCTTGATAAATCGTGGCGAGACCGCCGTTCAGCTCGTGGAGTGAGATGTGCTCAAAGCCTTGGGCGTTCATCAGTTGCGTGATGGACCCTCGCTCGGGGAAGGCGCGAATCGAGTCGCGAAGATATTCATAGGGCTTCCGAGAACCCGTCAATAGTCCTCCGCACCAGGGCAGCATTTTGCCCAGATAAAAGAGATAGATATTGCGCCAGAGAGTGTTCAACGGCGCTGAAAATTCCAGCATTAGCAAGCGTCCCGAAGGGCCAAGAACGCGGCTCATCTCGGCGATCCCGCGAGCGCGATCGGGAAGATTTCTCAGCCCGAACCCGATGGTGACAATCTCAAAAGACTCATCAGAGAAGGGCAATGTGAGAGCATTTCCTTCGATCAGAGTCACTCGTTCACTCAGTTTTAAATTTTTAAGTTTTTGAGCGGCGACGCCGAGCATCCCCGGAGAAATATCCAACCCGGTGATCTTCAGATCGAGCACAGTTTGAGCGAACGCGATCGCGATGTCGCCGGTGCCGGTGGCGACATCCAACAAGCGTTCGTTGGATTGAGGAGCTGCGAGATTTACCAAAAATTTTCTCCAGCGTTTATCTTGGTTGAAGCTCAAAACGTGATTGGCAAGATCGTAGCGTCGCGCGATCGCAGAAAACATCCGGGCGATGCGCTCAGGGTCTTGTGGGTGAGCCATTGTCTGGTGTATGTAGGGGCGAGGTTACCTCGGCCCTACAGAAATTCGTGCGACGAAAATTATTTCACAATGCCAGTGATTTCGACGAGCACTTCGTCGATCTCGAGCGCCGCCAATTCCTTGACGCGCGCTTTGATTTCTTTGATCGCTTTTTGAGCAGCCTCGTTAATTTGGACCCCGTACTTGGCGAAGAGCGACAGCTTAATGATTAATTTAGCATCTTCTTTGGTGACTTCGACGCCGTTACCCTTGACGGCTTTCGCAAGCGTACTCCAAAGGCCCGTGCCTTCGCGGGCTTGTTTGGGGGTACGCAAGCCTTCCTGTTCGCTGATGACCTTGGCACAGATCTGCGCGATCGCTTTCTCGCTGATAAAAATTTCTCCCAGCGCCCCTGCAATTCGTTTTAGTTCAGCCATCGACTTCCTCCCTAATATGTTCGCCTCAAGAGATACCGAGCCAGTTCCTCCAAGCGTTCGGAGTGAAGCGGTTGAATCGCTTCGATCGCTTCGTCTGTGAGCTCCTGCGCTCTTGTTCGCGTTTTTTCAAGACCCCACGCCCGCAACAGCGTCGGTTTATGCGCTTCTTCGGCGGCATCCAGCATATCATCAATCAATTGGTAAGCCAAGCCGAGAGCCCGGCCAAACCTGCTGAGTCTCTCAAGCTTTCGCGCTTGGCCGAGCAAGATAGCGGGGGCGGACACCGATAGCTCAATCAGAGCGCCCGTCTTGCGTCGATACATCAGGGCCAGATCATCCGAAGTGTGATCGGAGTTTTGCAAAAAATCCAGGTCGATGAGCTGGCCGCCGGTCAGCCCGTGGCTTCCGAGAACGTGGGCGACTGTCTGAATGAGCGTGAGCGTATGTTTAGCGAGAAAGTGCTTCGCTGTTTCTTGCGCCAAGAGTTCAAAACCCAGCGGGATGAGTGTGTCGCCAGCCAGGATGGCGGTGGCTTCATCGAACTTCTTGTGGGTCGAGAGTCGGCCGTGACGAAAGTCGGAGTTGTCCATCGCGGGCAGGTCATCATGGATCAATGAGTAGATATGAAAACATTCAATCGCGGCGGCCGTTGATAGCATCTTTTCGGCATTTAGATGGAACGCTTCGGCAGAAGCGAGCAGCAAGATCGGGCGCAGCCGCTTGCCGCTGGCGAGCGCGTACTCGATCGCATCGAATAATTTTTCGGTTGCTCGTTCTCGTCTTTGTTCGAGATAGTCGGAGAGAAAGCCGTCGACACGCTGACGCTGTGTTTCGACATAGCGTTCGATCATTTTAAGAGATTCTTTCCGGTCATCTCGCGCGGCTGGGGCAAGCCCATCAGCGCGAGCGTCGTGGGCGAGACATCGCATAGAGCGCCGTCGTTCGCCAGTTGCAAACTCCGGGGGCCGACATAGATCAAGGGGCCGGGACTCGTCGTATGCGCCGTGTGAGGCTGGCCGTTCTCATCGCGCATGAGGTCGGCGTTGCCGTGGTCGGCGGTGAGGAGCAATTCGCCCTGCTGGGCCAGCGTCGCTTCGACGAGTTTTCCCAGACAAACATCGACGGCCTCGCAGGCCTTGATCGCTGCTTCATAGACACCCGTATGCCCGACCATATCGGGGTTCGCATAGTTCAGTAAGACAAAATCATACTGGCCGCTCGTGATGTGCTCGACGGCTTCGCGGGTGAGTTCGTAGGCGGACATCTCAGGCTTCAGGTCGTAGGTCGGCACCTTGGGCGACGGAATGAGTTTTCGGTCTTCGCCCACAAAAGGCGTCTCGCGTCCGTTATTAAAAAAGTACGTGACGTGGGCGTATTTTTCGGTCTCGGCGATGCGCAACTGTGTGAGATGATGATCGGTCAAGACTTTGCTCATGATGTTGGGCAGTGCTTCTTCTGAAGCAAAGGCGGCCGGGATCAAAAAATCATCTTCATAAGGCGTCATACCAACAAAGGTCACCCGTGGGGTGCCGCCACGATCGAACGCGCTAAATTCTTTGTCTATGAAAGTACGGGTGATCTGTCGAGCGCGGTCCGGGCGGAAGTTAAAAAATATGACCGAGTCTTTGTCACGGATGGCTCCCGAAGGATCGAGCGTGATGGGCTGGACGAACTCGTCGGTCTCGCTGCGCTCATACGCGCGTGCTACAATCTCCTCCGGCTTCCCCTTCTCGGTTCTGCCTTCTCCGAATCTCACTAGCCGAAACGCTTTTTCGATGCGCTCCCAGCGATTGTCACGATCCATTGCGTAGTAGCGTCCGACGATCGTCGCAATCTTTCCGACTCCCAATTTTTCAGCGTACTCGCGCACGTGTCGAATATAGCTTGCGCCACTCGTGGGCGGTGTGTCGCGGCCATCGAGAAAGGCATGAATATACACTTCCGGGAGGCGCTCACGCTTGGTGAGGTCCAGCAAAGCCAAAAGATGATCGAGTAAACTATGCACACCGCCATCGGAGACGAGCCCGATGAGATGGAGCCGCGAGCGCTGCTCGAAAACGTTGTCGAACGCTCGCGCGAAAGCGGGGTTCTTGAAAAAGCTTCCGTCTTTGATCGCTTTCGTGATGCGCATCGAGAGTTGGAGCACCACGCGCCCGGCTCCTAGATTTTGATGCCCGACTTCGGAGTTGCCCATCTGGCCAGGAGGCAGTCCGACGAACTCGCCGTCGGTGCGAACCGTCGTGTGCGGGAAATTTTTCCAGTACGAATCAAAATTGGGTTTGTGAGCATTTGCGACGGCGTTCCATTCGGTGTTTGCTCGCATTCCCCAGCCGTCGAGCACGACCAGCACGCGCGGAGTCTTTCGCATAACTGAATTATAGTTAGAGATGATTCAGTCCCGCAAACGGACTGCGTAGGGGCACAGTATGCTGCGCCCCGACTACAAGGGATTTGATAATCGGAAAACTTCTCGGCAAACTGTCACGCAATGCGCATTGTTCTGCAGAGAGTGAAAGAAGCCTCGGTCACGGTCGATGGACAGATCGTTGGGCAGATTGGTCTTGGTATGTTTTTGTTGCTCGGCGTCGGCAAAGGAGACTCCGAACAAGATGTCTCATTCTTGGCTGGCAAAGTCTTGCAATTGCGAATCTTTGCCGATGCTCAAGATAAGATGAATCTTTCGATCCAAGAAGTGAAGGGCGAAATTCTTGTCGTCTCGCAGTTCACGCTCTACGGCGACTGTCGCAGAGGGCGGCGACCCAGCTTTGATGACGCTGCTCTACCCGAAACGGCTCGCGCACTCTATGAGTTTTTTGTTCGTGAGCTAAAGAAAAATGGACTCAAGGTTGAGACGGGCATCTTCGCCGCGCGCATGGATGTAAAGCTCACGAACGATGGGCCGGTGACATTTATTCTCGACAGCCGTGCTCTCTAGCGCTGAATGATTAACTTTCGTAGTCTATCAGAGATATCTCTTTTCTCACGATCGCGCGGGGTAAGCCGATACAACTAGATTCTATTCACTAATAGTGCGCGCTTAATGGCCGTCAGAGTCCTAGCGCTTGCTTCGCTTTTGCGACGTTACTAACTGTCAAAGCTATTTCCACCTCACCGGATTTATTGAGCATATAAATAGAATCGATGTTCACCATAGCTTCGCTGAGCTTAGTTGCCACTTTGCCCAACTCTCCCGGTTGGTCTGGGATTCTCACCGTGAGTGTTTCCACTTCCTCGAAACTTAAGCCCAATCCTTGCAGAGTGGACTTGGTCTTGTCTTCTAGTTCGGTCACGAGCGCGATGACAGGATTGGCAGCCCCAATCGCAGCGACGGTACGGATGTTCACGCCCTGCTTCCCCAGGGCTTCTGCGACTCTGGCCAATTGTCCGGGCTGATTCGGCAACGAGATGCGAAACTCTTGCATCGAGATTACCCCCTTCTTTGATGAGTGCTTTATTATAACCCAAGTTGCTACCTAGAAACTGAGGAGGACAAAAGCCAGGATAAAACAGATGATCTTCAATTCAAACCCACGGGCGGTCACCGCGTGGATGCTCTTGGCGAACAGCTGCGTCAGCTGACTGAAGCTGGTCTC
>JACOSB010000159.1 GCA_016179105.1 Candidatus Acetothermia bacterium | reverse complement strand
TGAAAGCGATCGATCGCTATAAGCCGACCATTTTCCCGGGCGTGCCCACGCTCTACATCGCGATCAACCATCATCCAAAAGCTAGAGAGTACGATCTCTCGTCGTTGCGTGAGTGCATTAGCGGCTCGGCGCCGCTCTTGGCCGATGTCCGCGAAAAATTTGAGCAACTGACCGGCGCGACGCTCGTCGAGGGCTATGGGCTTTCCGAAGCGTCTCCCGTGACGCACTCGAATCTCTTAGATGGAAAACAGGTCGAGGGTAGCATAGGGATACCGCTACCGAACACCGAAGCGATGATTCTGAATTTAGAGACGGGAAAGCCAGCAACGATCGGAGAGTCGGGGGAATTGCTGGTACGCGGGCCTCAGATTATGAAAGGCTATTGGAATAAGCCTGAGGCAACCCAAGCCACGATCACGCCGGATGGTTGGCTGCGCACGGGCGACATCGCGACCATGAACGAAGATGGGTACTTCTTCATCGTCGATCGCTTGAAAGATATGATCAACTGTTCGGGCCTAAAAGTCTATCCAAGGGAAGTCGAGGAAGTTTTGTATCAGCATCCGAAAATTCGTGAAGCTGCTGTTCTGGGCGTGCCGGACTCTTACCGGGGCGAGACGGTAAAGGCCGTGATCGTGCCTCAGCCAAACGAGACGCTGACCGAGCGAGAGATCACTGAGTTCTGTGCTCAGCAGCTCGCCAAATACAAAATTCCCAAACTGATCGAGTTTCGTACAGAATTGCCCAAATCAGCTGTAGGAAAAATTCTGAAGCGAAATCTCAAGTGAATAGAATTCACTACAGGGATCACAGAGAGATTTTCCGTAGGAGCGAACGGCCGTTCGCCCCTACACGAATGATTTTCTTGGCGAGCTTGGCGGTTCAAGCTTCAACTTGCCGGTGTCTCTTCTTTCATGCCGTGGCAGTGCTTGTATTTCTTGCCCGAGCCGCAAGGGCATGGGTCGTTGCGGCCGACTTTTTGTTGCACGCGGCGTTGTTGCACTTTCGGGCGCTCGGCTTGGCCATTGCCGGACGTCGCCGCGAGCGCACGCGCTTCGTCATGGCGGTACGAGAGTTGCTGCGGAACCCGTGCCCCGGAGCGCGCAGGCTGTTGCTCGGTCGTGACTTTCAGTTGCGGCTTCACTAAGTATCCAATGACTTGCTCTTCGATACGGCCCAGCATCTCTTGGAAAAGCAAGAACGATTCTTTCTTAAATTCAACGATCGGATCACGCCCGGCGTAGGCGCGCCAGCCGATCACGTCTTGCAACTCGTCGAGCGCATACAGATGTTGTCGCCAGTTCTCGTCGATCAGATTTAAAATCATCCAGCGGGCGATCTTGGGGAAAACGTCGCCGAGGCGCCCCTCCTGTGCTCTGTAATTTTTCTCGAAAAACTCGACGAGCTTTTCTGTGCGATCGTTCGGATGCAAGTCTTCGAATTTGAAACCGATCGGGGCGTTCTGAAACTCGGCCAGCTCCTTTTTTAAGCCTTCCACATCTGGCTCTTGACCGTTGGGGGCGTAGCGCGCGAGGAGCGTCTCGGCATAGCTTGCGAGCACGCCATGCACATATTCGTCCAAGTCTTCGGGCTTGTTCTCGGCCCCGATTAAAAAGCGATTGCGCAACCCGTAGATCGCTTCGCGCTGGCGGGCCATCACTTGATCATAATCTAAGAGTCTCTTGCGGATGCCGAAGTTGTGCGCTTCGACGCGTTTTTGAGCGTTGCGAATCGCGCCGGTGAGCATCTTGTGCTCAATCGCTTGGCCCTCGTCCATCGTATCTTTCACAAACTGTAAAAGTTTGTTATCACCGAAGAGTCTGATGATTTCATCTTCCATCGAGATGAAAAATTGCGATGAGCCGGGGTCGCCTTGACGTCCCGCGCGGCCTCGGAGCTGGTCGTCGATGCGGCGGCTCTCGTGGCGCTGCGCACCGATGATTCGCAGCCCTCCGACTTGAGTGACTCCTTCTTCCAACTTGATGTCGACGCCGCGGCCGGCCATGTTGGTTGCGACCGTGATGGCGCCCTTCTGGCCCGCGTCTGTGATAATTTCTGCCTCGCGCTCGTGCTGTTTCGCATTGAGCACGTTGTGTTTCAGCCCGCGCCGATCCAAGAGCTGGCTCAGATATTCTGATTTCTCGATCGAGTTCGTGCCAATCAAAACGGGCTGGCCCTTCTGGTTGGATTTGTGAATCTCTTCGACGATCGCGTTGAACTTGGCTTTTTCAGTGCGATATAAAACATCGGCCATATCCTCGCGGACCATCGGCTTGTGCGTGGGAATCACCACGACCGTGAGCCCGTAGATGGCCTTGAACTCGTCTTCTTCGGTCGCGGCTGTGCCCGTCATTCCAGACAAACCCTGATACAGTCTGAAGTAGTGTTGCAGCGTGATCGTCGCGAGCGTCTGGTTCTCTTTGCGAATCTCCAAACCTTCTTTGGCTTCGACAGCCTGGTGCAGACCGTCGCTCCAGCGCCGGTCGGGCATGAGACGCCCGGTGAACTCATCGACGATGACCACGGCGCCGTCTTTGACGATGTAGTCGTCATCGCGATGATAGAGCAGGCGCGCGCGCAGGGCTAATTCCAGGTGCCGCAGCAACTCGACGTTCTCGGGTGCGTAGAGGTTCTCGACATGCAAGATTTGTTCGGCTTTATGGACACCTCCTTCGGTCATGTGCACTCGGTGTGCTTTCTCATCGACTTCAAAATCTGTGTCTTTGGCAAAGCGGGGCGCGAGCGTCGAGAATTTTTTGTACAGCTTGGCGGTCTCGGCGGTCGAACCGGAGATGATTAACGGGGTTCTCGCTTCATCGATGAGGATGTTGTCGATCTCGTCGACGATCGCAAAACCGAGACCCGCTTGGACGCGCTGATCGGCAGAAGCGACTAAGTTATCGCGCAAATAATCGAAGCCGAATTGGGTGTTCGTCCCGTAAAGGATGTCGCACTGATAGGCTTGCCGGCGCTCTTCAGTGCTCGAATTTTCTTGCAAAAGCCCGACGGTGAGCCCGAGTGATTCATAGATGGGGCCCATCCATTCGCGGTCGCGCTTGGCCAGATAATCGTTGACCGTGACGACGTGCACTTTGCCGGCGAGCGCGTTCAGATAGGCGGGCAGGGTGGCAACGAGCGTCTTGCCCTCACCCGTCCTCATCTCGGCGATGCGGCACTGGTGGATCACCGTGCCGCCGATGAGCTGCACGTCATAAGGGCGCAAGCCCAGTTTGCGGCTCGCCGTCTCGCGCACGACGGCGAACGCCTCGGGCAACATCTCATCGAGCGTCTCGCCTTTTTCTAATCTGTTTTTGAACTCACCCGTCTTGGCCCGCAGTTGATCATCGCTGCACGCTTTTATCGTCGGTTCGAGCTCGTTGATCTGTTTAACAATCGGTCGGATGCGCTTTATTCTCTGGTCGTTGGTCTCTCCGAAGACCCGATCGACGACGTTTTTGATAATACTCATGTGAGCCACCTTTACTTTGGTTATGACAAAGAGATTCTAGATGAGTGCGGGAGTCTTTACAAGGAATGGAAAAAAATCAACACTGGAGTCCTTTAAGCCCGTCTTGGACCAGCGCTCGTTCGTCGGCCAAGTTTTCTAGTTGATTACGCAATTGCTGTTTCTCGCCGGGGAAGGGCGGGTCGCCCTGCCCGGCGGTGATCTCATCGATGCGCGCTTGAGTCTTGGCGACATTGTCCGCGATCAGGTCGAGGGCTTTTCGATAATCTGTGCGAGCTTGGTCGCACGAGCCGGGCAGTTGAAATTTTTCCCAAACCGTCTGCTCGGTTTGCGCACGGGCGACGTACGCTTTGGAAAAAGTAGGATACTTTCCGATAAAACGATCGATCATTTCTATGGCTTTGGTCGGATCATCGGCTTGGCCCAACGGTAAGAGCACTTCGAGCGTGAAGACGGTCGTCATGCGCAACATCTCATCGGGCTGCAGCTCGAGTAATTGTTTGAGATACTGTTCGGACTTATCGAAGTAGTCTTTGGCTTTGTCGGTTTTGCCTTCGTCTTTGGCGTCGGCGCCAAACTGCAAGTAGAGCAAAGCAATCTGGAGGTATGTGTTCTCGGTGGGGAAGACCGATAGGGATTGTTCATAGAACTTTAAGCTCCGTTGCCATTCGTCGGCTTTCTTAGTCTTGATCTGATCCAGTTCGTCCTGGGTGCGGGGTTTAACGGCGGAGAATTGTTTGGCCAATTGGTCGTGGACGGCTCCCAACTGGAAGAGGACTTCGCTGGGCTGGAAATCGTAGTGCAAGCTACAATCTTCTAACTTTCCGAGAGCGATGTTGGGGGCATGGAGCTTGAGGTCGGTCTCGCCCTCATCCAGACACGTATCCGAGACCCAGTCGCGGGCGGCGAAGACAGTCACCGTGGCCGCAAAGAGCGCGACCATCACCGACAGCGGGATGATGACGCGCGCGGAAAGCTGTATGGAAGATAAATCGGGCCGCAGCCGGCGCGACTGAAGCAGGCCGAGCAAGAAGACGAGATTGAGCGCAGACGCGGGCAAGTGCAAAGGGAAGCTGAACATCGCGTCTACTAAGAAGACCACGATGCCCGCGAGAGCTGCCAAAAGGATCAATTTTTCTTTGGGGTCGGGGACTCTGAACGCTTGCCGAAGCGTGGACCAGAAGAGAACGCCGAGGATCGTGAGCATCGCGAGAATCCCTAAAATCCCCAGCTCGGCGGCGATCTGCACGTACTCGTTGTGCGCCTGCACGGCGCGGGGCATGTAGAAAGTGTACTGTTTGCCGCGCTCGGTCTGGCGGAAGATCGCTTTGTAGTTCAAAAACTGGAGCTTGTACTGGCCGATGCCTTGGCCGATCACCGGGCTCGCTTTCAACATCTCGTAGCCGATCCACCAGTCCCAAACACGTGTATCGCCCGAGTTGGCCTCCCAGACTTTCTGGATGTACGCGCGGGCTTTGTCGAAGAGATTGCCCTGGGTTTGGGTGGAGTTCCAGAGGCGGGTCAATTCTGGTGCGACCGAGATCGTCCCAGCGATAGCTAAAACGAGAATTGCCGCAACGGCGTAGCGCAGCTGTTGGGGCGAGATAGTTCGTCGCAACCCCGTGCCGAGCGCCGCGATGAGAAAGAAGACGAACGCCACGCCCAGCCCCAGCCATACGGCCGAAGAGTCGATAATAATCAGCGCCCAGAAGGAAAAAGCGAGCGCCAACAGAATCGCTATTTGCAAGAGTCTCTGCCGGGTGAGCACGAGCAAGATGAGCGAGGCGGGCACGAGATGGGCCAAAAAGCTGCCGACGTAATTTCGGTTGCCCATCGTGGAGATGACGGCTTCCCAGCCACCTTGAAGCCCTTGGGCACCGCGGGCGAGGCCGTAATATTGCATAATCCCGTAAATACTGATCGGAACAGTTGAGACCAATAGACAGCCTAGAAAAAGCTTGACGTCGAAATCGCTCTCGATCGAGTTGGCCATGACGAAATAGAAAAAACCAAAGTAGAGCAATAGATTCAAACTTTGTAGGCTCGTGAGCAACATCTGGTTAATGGAGCCCTCCACCAGCAAGCCTTGGTTAAGGATGGGATGGATCATCGAGATCGTGCCCGCCACCAGCAAACCAACGCCCGGCCAGAAGAGTTGGGTCAAGCGCAGGGGATACGTTTTGCGGACCCACATCTCAGCAAACCAGAGGACGGCGAGCAGCGACCCGCAGATCAAAGCAAAAATAGACTTCGCGTAGCCGTACTCGGTGTTGCCCAGATAAAAGAAGACCGGCAGCGTGAAGAGAATGAACGCGATCAGCCCCTTGCGCGCCCAGAGCAACCAGAGGGCGATAGACGATAGCTGAGTGCGGGATGGAGCGGAATTTTTCTTGGAAACTTTGGATTGAGCTCTCTTCATCGTGCTCGTTAACCCTAAAAATAACCCAGCGCGCGCAGTCGGCCCATCAGCTCTTCCTTCTCGCGCCCGCGCCCGGAGCGTTCGGGGCCTTCGTCGGGGATCGCCTCGGTGCAAGGCATGCAGCCGATGCTGCGATAACCCTTATCATAGAGCGCGCAGTACGGGAGTTTGTGCTTCCCGATATACTGCCAGACTTCGTCCTCGCTAAAGTGCAAGATGGGGTGCACGCGCATATGGTCCGACCGGGGAGAGAAGAAGGTTTCTTTGGAGCGCGCTTCGTGCTCGTCCCAGCGCACGCCGGTGATGAGCGCCTGCCAGCCGTGTTTTTGGACGGCTTGCTGGAGCGCTTCCGTTTTTAATCGCTTGGTACAGAAAATACAAAAATCCGGGTCATCAGGCTTCGGTCCTTCTGCGAGCGCTTGTTGATTGATATGCACTATTAATTTGAGTTTCCAGTCGCGGACGATGCGATCGCGATACTCATAGATTTCCGGGAATTTTACGGTCGTGTCAACGTGCAACACGGGAATGTTTACTTGTCCGTCACTCGCGCGGCGCAAGAGGTCTAAACATACGAGTGAATCTTTGCCGCCGGTAAAAGCCAGAGCGACTTTTGCAGAACTGTATTGGCTCAGCGCTTCTTTTAGGACGTCGATGCCATAGGATTCTTTTTTTCCCAAACCCCAACCGATTGTCGTCTTGGCGTCAATCATTCTGAAATTCCTCCGCCACGCGCAAAAAAATAGTCTCGCCCACTATCCGCGAGAGTTAAAGAGATGATAGACGAAACCCGCGCGGCGATCAAGCGCGCAGCATTCGGACCAGAGTGCCGACATCGGTCGGCAGTAGGCTCAAGAGCCGACCCCACAGGCGCGGGCGTTTTAAGAATTCGATCGCGATTCGGCTCGTGTAATCGATGTCGCCAGATTGTGATATGACTTGGATTATTTCTGGGGAATCTATCACTGAAAAGATGCGGTTGAGTTCGGCGTCGTCGAGTTGGCTGAAGACGCGATGAGCCTGCATTCCAAACTGGAGTTCACGCTCCAGCAACGTGCGCCAGCGCCGGTCGTACTCGGCGAGTGCGCGTTCTGAAGTTTGCCCAGCGAGCGCGCATTTCGCAGCCACTTCGCCGGCAATTTGGGCACAGGCACTGCTCGTGTAGATTCCGCCGCCGGAGGTCGGTTTCGCGTGGCCGGTCGCGTCGCCCACGAGTAAAAGACCATCCGCTACGGACTTTGAGGCGGGCCCGATCGGAATAACGCCCGACTGGAACTCGACGATTTTTTTGGAAAGCTTCCGCGCCTCAAGCATCTTATTGAAATAAACTCGAGAGTTCTTCCAGTCAGCGGTCATCAGCCCGACGCGCCCGTAGCCATCGAGTGAGGGCACGGCCCAGCCAAAAAAATTGGGAGCGATCTCGCGACCGAGAAAGACTTCGACGAAATCTTTTCGCGCGGGCGGCTCGTAAGGAATGAGCGCTTGGAAGCCGAGCGTGAATTGCTGAGGCCGAGGAAGTTTGGCGGCTTGCGCGAGCAGGCTGTGAGGGCCGTCAGCGCCGATGACCACGGGAGCGTGCAGAACTTCTTCTTGCCTCGTGCGTGAGGAGACAGTCAGTTTTCCGGGTTCCCAGCGAACGGCGCGGAGGCCGTCGCGCACCATCACCCCGGCTTTTTGGGCCAGTTTAACCAACTTTTGGTCGAGCCGGTCGCGGTCGATCACATAGGCGTGCACGCGATCTCCGCCGATCGCGAGCTTTCGTCCATCAGGGGCATAGACGTACGCGCCTGTGATTTCTCTTAAAATAATTTCACAGTTCGCGCCGGTTTCTTCAAAGCCGCGCACGCTAAGGAGTCCCGTACACTGGATGGGTTTCCCAATTTTCGTGTGCTCTTCGATTTGTAACACTTTGGCGCCGTGCTGCGCAGCGGTGCGCGCGGAGACCGAGCCGGCTGGCCCTCCACCGACGACAATCACATCAAATTTTTCTTTCCCCATATTATAAGTTTGAGATTCGCGTGATGAACCGTTGATGACATTATAAGTCTCTTTACTGGGGGGAATCAAAGTCCACAAGCGCAGGGGAGATGAGCGTAGTCTCCTCTTGGACCTTCTCTTGACCCTTTGTAGACTAAAGGTGTTAAGCCCTCTTTTTAGGATTTGTCGGACTGAGTATTTTTTGCCTGAATTGGGACCTTCGGCGTTGAAAAAACGCTGAAGGGGAGCGTGGCGACCCATTCGGGAATATGGTTTTGGCTTGAGTCCGACAGATCCATCTCAATGTGATACAGATCACTGGGGCTATTGATAAATTACGCTACCCTAGCTATACTAAATGTAACGTTTGGTAAAGCAAAAAAAGCAAACTGCTCGCGAGGGCAGGACGCAAAGCTATGGGCCTTGGCGTATCCTCATAAGGTTGCCAGGCTGCTTCTTAACCAAAAC
>JACOSB010000153.1 GCA_016179105.1 Candidatus Acetothermia bacterium | reverse complement strand
TTTGGTTTTTATGGCAGAGCTTTGTGAAGCTGGCAAAGTCGTCCCTGTTATCGATAGACGGTATCCGTTAAGTGAGGTTCCTGAAGCGCTCCGGTATCTTGGAGAAGGACACGTCAAAGGAAAAGTCGTCATAACTGTGGAAAGTAACAACAAAACCTAACAACGCGCTGCACCTGACTTTGCTCCGCTGCGCTTCGCAAAGCGGGTAAGCGCGACCGTTAGTCTTCGCAAGCCTCGTCAAGAGAAGGACGATGACGACTGCCTCTTCTCACACAACCTTATAACCCTAATGTTGCGTAAGGAAGAAGAGGGTTTACAAACAATCTCAATTTTATTCAGCTAAGTCCTGTAACAGGGGCAGTGTCTCTCCGGTCTTCAGCGCTCGCAGTTTTTCCAGAGCCTCATTTTGGATCTGACGGATCCGCTCGCGCGAGAGGTTAAACTGCCCTCCTACTTCTTCTAGGGTAAACGGCTCCGTCCCAGTAAGCCCGAACCGCAGCTCCAAGATACGGCATTCACGCTCAGTCAATCGCTGTAGCATCCGCTGTAGTTCCTCTTGCTTAAATTCAGAGAATGCCTCCTTCACGGGCGAAGAAGCATCCTTGCGGATAAAGTCCCCCAACACCGTGTCCCCTTCCGTATCGCCGATCGGTTCCTCCAGTGAGCGAGGGAAGCGGGCCGCTTTCGTCGCTTGCGCGATCTCTTTAACGGGCACTCCCAAGAGCTGGGCTAACCCCTTCAACGTCGGAGACATTCCTTTCTCCTGCAGGTACTTTTCTTCAGCTCTATAGATCCGGCGCAACAAGTCGCCGATATGGGTTGGCATACGGATCGTGCGAGCTTGGTCGTCGATGGCTCGGCCGACAGCCTGGCGGATCCACCACGTGGCATACGTCGAGAACTTGAAACCTTTGCGGTAGTCGAACTTTTGAATCGCTCGCAATAGACCAAGGTTGCCCTCTTGGATCAAATCTAAGAGCGAAAGCCCGTAGCCCTGGCGCCGCTTGGCGATCGAAACTACCAGCCGCAAGTTGGCCAGTGCGAGTTGTTCGCGGGCTTTCGGGTCGCCGCAGGCAACGCGCTTAGCTAGGTGCACTTCTTGCTCCCGCGTCAGGAGTGGGATTTTCCCCATATCTCGGAAGTACAGTTTGACGATATCCTCGGAGAGATGAGCCTCCAGCTCCTCTTCAGGCTGTTCGTCTCTTTCCAGTTCTTCATTAAGTTCGTCAGCTTCGTCGGCGTAGTAGTCCATGGGTTATCCATACTCCTTCAAACACTGACAAGATTTCACTCACAGGAACCTACCCACTTCATTCACTCTACGTACCCCTTTAAACAACAACATCATTGTGCCTATATCTGAAATAGAAAGGCCGTCGGGTACGTCCAACGGCCTTCTCCATACTCAGTTCAGGCACTAGCGACGGCCGTAGCCGCGACCGCCACTGCCCCCACGGTAACCGCCGCGATCTTGCTGTCGTTTGCGGTTACAGTCCGAGCAATATACGGGCCTGCTGGCATCTGCTGGCTGAAAGGGCAGCTCTTTGATCTCCTTGCTACAGGTAGCGCACTTGAGGTTCATGCTGCTGACGTCGAACATCTGGCGTTCAAAGCCCATCTCTGTCACCTCCTCGAGAACTTGTAGGCGAGTTTCGTCGTGACCTATCTGAATCCAGAGCTGACAGATTGGCTCGCGAGAGAAATCATCCTTAATCTCCACTTTAGCAGATTCTACAGAGAATAGCATTGACGAGCGGTGCCCGTAGGCCGTAACTTCTTAGCATTATAATTGATGCTTCGAGCGCGTCTTCTCGGAACGGATCGTATGGACTCCCCGCGTAATAGCAGGAAATACTCGACTGGCCATCCGATCGGAGTGCTTTAAGCCAGCATAGGCGCTTGATCATCGCCAATCGAGAGGGTTTCGCCGTTGGCATGATCATTCTGTGTAATACTCTTTCTCTAGGATTTTTGGTCGTCATTCCTCCACATGCCATGTTGATGGCACTCCTCTTTTCTTTCGGCTCCACCAAATAAGATGGTGTATCGGGTGCGCGAGGAAACGCTCTACTTGTTCGTACGTCCGCCTCAAGATTGCCTCTCGACTGAAGAATTGCTCGAATATCTCAAGCGATCTTTGCTTAGGAGCATAGAGAAAGTAGATCGGAACTCCCACCAGCAACAGCATTGCCCCTATCAAAAGCCGCTGCCATCCAACTTGAGTTAATAAGAAAACAGAAGCGAGGGCGCCCAGTGCGGGGACAAGTCGCTTGAGCTTGAGATGTCGAGCAGACACCCGGTGCTTGATCTCCAGCGCGTACAAAGAGAGACTTGTGCCCAAGTACGCCACAGCTAAAAAGAAGACCGAGACACTGATCAGCTGCGTCAACGTTCCGACGACACTGGCCACGAATGCCGTAACAGCCAAGATAGCTAACCCCATGTGCGAGTTTTGGAGTGGCCCAGAAAGCATGATTCTCGCTACCTTGGTCCAAGCATCTCAGCGACCGAGGAGGAGAACCATGCTCTTGGATGAGTTCATTATAACGATCTACCTGTTGGTGGACGACC
>JACOSB010000152.1 GCA_016179105.1 Candidatus Acetothermia bacterium | reverse complement strand
GCGGCTTTAGAGAACACTCTCAAAATCGCCGAGCGCTGCCAACTCAATTTTGATTTTTCCAAAGCGTATCTACCGTCTTATGAACTGCCCTCAGGCTATAGCCACGTCAATGATTATCTGAGAGACTTGGCCTACCAGGGAGCACAAAAGCGCTTGGGCGAGATCACCCCCGAAATTCAGGAGCGCCTGGATTTTGAGCTCGGCGTGATCGCCAAGATGGGCTATTCGGGCTACTTCTTGATCGTTCAGGATTTCGTTCAGTACGCGAAAAATCACAAGATTCCGGTGGGCCCGGGACGCGGCTCGGCCGCCGGCAGCTTGGTGTGCTACTCCATAGGGATTACCGACGTGAATCCGCTCAAATACGGACTCATCTTCGAGCGATTCTTGAATCCCGCACGCATCTCGCTCCCCGACATCGACATCGATTTTTGTGAATTGCGGCGCGATGAAGTCATTCGCTACGTAGAAGGAAAGTATGGAGTAGACAAGGTCGCTCAGATCGCGACCTTCGGCACGATGAAAGCTCGCAGCGTCATCCGTGATGTGGCCCGTGTACTGAGCTTCTCCTACTCCGATGCTGACAAAATCGCCAAGCAAATCCCGTTTGGCGCGACGCTGGACCAAGCGCTCGAAGGCGTCCCGGAACTAAAACGCTCCTACGAAGAAGACGAGCAGATCGCGAAAATGATCGACATCTCCCGAAAACTCGAAGGCTTGACACGCAACGCCGCGACACACGCCGCCGGGGTCGTTATCACTCCTCAAGAAGTCACCCAATATGCACCCTTGATGCGCTTAAGCGATGGCTCAGTGCGAACGCAGTACAACATGAAAGATTTGGAGAGCATCGGGTTACTCAAAATGGACTTCTTAGGGCTGCGCAATCTCACGGTCATCGACGATACGCTGCGCAGCATTGCAAAAGCGGCCGAGGTTGAGATCGATCTGTATCAGCTGCCACTCGATGATCCCAAGGTCTATGACCTCTTGCGCAAAGGCCAGACGACTGGCGTTTTCCAGTTGGAGGGCTCCGGCGTTCGCGCGCTCTTAGAGCGCCTAGAACCCAGCGAATTTAGGGATATTATCGCGATTCTCGCCCTCTACCGTCCGGGCCCCTTGGAGAGCGGAATGGCCAACGATTACATCGAGCGCAAGCACGGCCGTCAGAAAGTAGCTTTTCCCCATCCAGAGCTCAAAGACGTATTGTCGGAAACCTACGGGCTGCCGATTTATCAAGACCAGTTGCTCTTGATGGCGCGAAAGGTAGCAGGATTCAGCCTGGTTGAAGCAGACCTGCTGCGCATGGCCGTCGGCAAGAAGAAAAAAGATGTCATGGAAAAGATGCGGCAGCGCTGGATTGAAGGCTGTGTGCAAAATAAGATTTCTGAAAAGAAAGCCATCGAGCTTTTTGAGGATGTCGAAAAATTCGCGCGCTATGGTTTTCCTAAAGCCCATGCCACAGCTTATGCACTGATCTCGTACTGGACGGCCTATCTAAAAGCCAATTATCCCTCGCACTATATGGCAGCTTTGCTCACGAGCGTCGCGGGAAATGGCGAAAAAATCGCCGAGTACATCCAAGAATGTCAAGAGATGGGAATCACCGTGCTGCCGCCGGACATCAATGAGAGCGAAGCCAACTTTAGTCCCACGCCCACTCATCAGATCCGCTTCGGGCTCGGTGCGATCAAGAATGTCGGCCTGGGCACGGTCGAAGCCATTCTCGCCGCACGCCAAGCCCGTGGCTTATTCCATAGTTTTACCGATTTTTGCCGGCGCGTCGAGCCCGACAAGATCAATCGCGAAGTCATAGAAAGCATGATCAAAGCCGGGGTCTTCGATCGCTTCAGCACGCGCAAACATCTGATCGAGCAGATTGACAAAGGGCTCAGCGAGGGGGCACGAGCTTTTACCGAACGCAAGAGCGGTCAAAAATCGTTTTTCGGCTCGGACACAGACAAAGGCGTTGCAGTCGCGACAGCCAATGGGAATCATGAAGAGTTCTCGAAACAAGAATTGTTAAGTTTTGAGAAAGAGCTTTTGGGGCTCTACATCAGCGGTCACCCTCTCGAAGAAGTAGAAGATCGTCTAGCTCTGTTGCGATCCTATGATTTAGCCGCACTCGCCACTCAAGCGAAAGAGGGCGAGACTGTCCAGCTGGGCGGCCGCATCGATTCCCTCAGAGTAATCAACACGAGCAACGGCAAGCGTATGGCATTTATGCGATTGGAAGACTTGAAGGGCCAGATCGAAGTCACTATCTTCCCCGATCCCTACGAGCGTTACAAAAAGCACTTGCTTGTAGATAGAGCCGTGCTCGTCAAAGGGCGCGTGGAAAGCCGCAACGGGAAGCTCCAAGTCATTGCCGAAGAAATCGAGCCTTTAGAAGAAGCAGAACGTATGCTCCAAGTACATTTGAAGCTCGAGCCAACGGCGCTCTCTTCCGAAAATTTGTCCAAACTAAAAGAAGTATTTGCGTCCCATCGAGGCATTGCTCCGGTCTTTATACACGTGCAGGGAGATGAAACGCTTACGATCAAACTGGGGCACGAATTCTGCGTCCAAGTCTCAAAATCATTACGGTCCGGGCTCGAGAGTTTAGTCGATCGTGACTGCATTCGTTTTGTGCGCAGTCGAGGCTTGGGTCTATGAGTCCTCGACTGCTACGATGGCTTCATCCCGGCATTGGAGTTAAACGCTGGGTAGCTTTGGTTGTCGGCTCGGCGTGCTTGACTGTGTTGGGATTATTCATCGCGCTCGGTAAAGACCTGATAACGGAAATCTACAGGAAGTTGCTCAGTTCTTTCCCGTATCAAAATCTCATCACCGTGCTAGCTGTTCTTCTGATGGTGCTCGGCGTTGTGGGTATTGTGTTGGGAGTACAGCGCGCGTTGCGTTCGATCGTACGAGGGATTTCTGCCGAAGCCGAGGGACGCACGGGCGAAATTCTCTATGAACAGCGATTGCTCAAGCGAGGACCTAAGATCGTGGCGGTCGGCGGTGGCACGGGGCTTCCCAGTTTATTACGCGGCTTGAAGGCGTATACGTCCAACATTACGGCCATCGTCACGACGATGGACGATGGCGGTAGCTCCGGGCGTTTGCGACGAGAACGAAACATGCTCGCTCCCGGCGACATTCGCAATAATCTGATTGCGTTGGCCGAAGACGAATCGAGCATCGGACGATTATTCCAACATCGGTTTGCTGGAGATGTGAAATCTTCGTTGGATGGACACTCGTTGGGCAATCTCGTCCTGGCGGGCCTTCAAGAAATGAACGGGAGTTTCGATAAAGCCATCGAAGAGTTGAGCCTCATTCTGAAGACGCGGGGGCGCGTCTTGCCCTCGACGCTCGACCATGCCGAGCTTTGCGCACAAATGGAAGACGGGAGCGTCGTCGTAGGCGAGTGCAACATCCCCGAAGTGCGTAAGCGCGTCCACCGGGTCTTTCTCAATAAAGAGCATGTCAAGCCCTACCCCAAGGCGTTGGAAGCGATTCGCCAGGCTGATATTATCATCCTTGGCCCGGGCAGTCTTTTTACCAGCCTCATTCCCAATTTGCTCGTCACGGGCCTAGCTCATGAGATCGAAGCAGCGGGGGCCAAAAAGTTTTATGTCACCAACCTGATGACCCAACCGGGGGAGACCGACGGTTTTACTCTCTCCGATCACCTCAAAGCGCTCGAGCCCTACATCGATATCCACACATTTGATTTTGTGATCGTGAACTCGGAACCAGTGCCCGAGGACCTTTTCAAACGCTACAAAGCAGAAGGCCAAGTCCCGGTTGTGAATGATCTGAGAAACTCAAGTCGAGACGGCCTGCAGGTCGTGCCGACCAAACTGCTTGACATTGTGGAACTCGAAGACAAATTGACCATCAAGCATCATTCGCGCCGGCTGGCAGCCGTGATCGCGCGATGCGCGCGTGACGAATTCCAGACGTCTTTGATGCCCAAACTCTTCTAAAAATTTGGAGGGACTATGAAACATTACTATCTGATGATTCCCGGCCCAATCGAGCTGGATCCCGAGATCCTCGCCGAGATGAGCACGCCGCTCGTGGCGCACTACGGTCCTGAGTGGGTGAAATTTCACAATGAGACAGTCCAGATCGTCAAACAAGTCTTTCGCACGCAAAAATCTGATCTCTTCCTGATGCCCGGCCCGGGCAGTCTTGCCATTGAAGCCGCGCTCAGCAGCTTGGTGAGCGACGGGAGCAAGATTCTCGTGCTGAACAATGGCTTTTTCGGTGAGCGCTGGCTCAAGGTGAGTCAATCTTATACCAAGCAAGTCGTGACCGTAGAAGCTCCGTGGGGTGAAGCCATTTCACCGGATGACGTTTCTAAAGTTCTTAAACGTGAAAAGAACGTGAGAGCTGCCATCGTCGTGCACGGAGAAACCTCCACGGGAGTCACTAACCCGGTACGCGAGATCGGTCAGATATGCCACCAGAACGGGGTTATCTTAATAGTCGATGCTGTCTCCACTCTGGGTGGTGTTCCGCTCGAAGTAGACGAATGGCATATCGACATTTGCGCCACGGCTACACAAAAATGCTTAGAGTGTCCTCCCGGGTTAGCCCCCATCTCAGTAAGCCCGGAAGCGTGGAAACACATAGAGCAAACGTCGAGCCCAGGCTGGTACATGAACTTGCGCACCTGGAAAGAATACACGATTCGTTGGGGCGACTGGCACCCCCATCCGGTGACGATGCCGACGGGTCTCACCAGAGCGCTTCGTCATAGCTGCGAGAAAATTCTCGCTGAGGGGCTCAACGAGCGCTTCCAGCGTCACGCGCGTATGGCGAATTTGCTGAGGCAAGGGCTGTATAATCTCGGCTTTGATCTATTGGTAGAAAATGAACATTGTCGATCCAACACTTTTACTGCAGTGCGCGCCGATGCACGCATCTCGGCTCCGCAGCTCATCAAATATCTCAAAGATCATCACCGGATACAGATTGCCGGCGGGCTCGACCGACTGGCGGGCCAGATTTTTCGCGTGGGGCACATGGGGCCCACGGCCACGGTTCACGCTATTGTGCCGACGCTCGTCGCGATCGAAGAAGCGCTGCGCGCTTCGGGAGCAAAAGTCGAAGCTGGGCAAAGCTTAGGGGGTATGGAGCTTCCGACGTCGCTGTCACACGTCTAGGACGCACTCGACCGTGTAAATTCCCTCCTGCTCATAACACTTTAGCCCGTTATAAGTAACGGCTTTCACATCAATCCGCGGGTCGTGTCGCTCACGGTTTAGAAACTCTCCCATCGCTACAGTTTCAATTTTCCAACCTTGTGAATTTTTGTTGATGCGTACTCGAAACTCAGAAAAGACGAATCCGCTACGGTCTCGTTCCACGATGAGCTGGTTGAGCCAATCTGCCAAGAGCAGGTCGAGAGATTCTGAACAAGCGCGAACGAATTTTTTCTCGAGAGGGTGCACTTCCGAAGTGTCTACCATCAACTCAAAGAGCCCTTTAGCAGCCTCCGCAAAGGCTTCTTCATACGATGAACCCTTGGCACGAATGCCGACTTCGGCGGTGACCTCAAAATACGCAAAGGACATCTTATTTGCTCAGAAAAGGTAGACGAAACAAGGGCTTATAGAGCGAGCCTTGCGGCGTCAGCTGGCTTTCCATCAATGTCAGATCAGTGGCCGTTGAATCAAATTGGAAGTTGGTTATTTTTCGAAAAATCTTGTGGAGTTCTTCTAGGCGATTTTTGTTCTCTTCTTTGACTCGCCCCACGGTGATATGCGCCTTGAAATGGCGTTCGCGCTCAAAGCCAAATTTTTCTAACTGAGTATCGAGCGCCGCATGAAGCTGAACTAATTCTTGAGGAATTTGCGAACAGCCAACCCAAAGCACTCTGGGCTTACGTTCATCAGGGAACACGCCTGTTCGGTCGAATGTACAAGGGAAAGGACGGATCAACGTGACGACCTCTTCAGATACCTCGCGTAAACGACTCGGAAGCGATGGGTTGATTTCTCCTAGGAATTTGAGGGTGATATGAAAATTTTCTGATTTGACCCAACTCACGTCGGCTGTAGTCTGGCGCAGCGGCCGCGTCAGTTGTTGGAGAGATTGCTTGAACGATTCTTCGAGTTCGACACAAAAAAAAGCGCGCATTGATCTTCCAGTTTATAAGAGATTTTCCACAGACTCGCCCTCGACCAATCCCTCGCAGTAGTGACAACGAAGGCAGACGGACTCGCGGCGCTCCACCGTGAAGTGAGATGGCACTCGCTCGGCGCTATTCGTGATGCAGTTGCGATTGGGGCAGCGAACGATGTCGAAGAGTTCGGAGGGTAATTCAACGGCCCGCTTCTGGGCGACTTTGAAATCCTTGATCGTATCTACCGTGGCTTGGGGCGCGACGATCGCGATCTTCTTCACCAATTCATCGGGTATGAATTGATTCTCCAGCTTCACCACATCTTTGAAGCCGATCTTTTGGCTTCGCACGTTCATAGCCATCACGACGACTTCGGGGAAGCCCCGCTCCACGCCTAAAATTCTCAACACCATCGGAGCCATCCCCGCGCGAATATGGTCTATCACCGTGCCGTTGCGGATCTTGGTGACCTTGAGCTCTTCGTTCATGCGTCACTCTCCGCGCAGTAAAAGCGTTAGAAGTGCCATGCGAACCGGCACGCCGTTTTGCACTTGATCGAAGTATTTTGCTTGAGGCAACTGGTCGACTTCCGGCGCGATCTCGTTCACCCGTGGCAAGGGGTGCAGGATCGTTGCCGTCGGTTTAAGTTGCTCGCAGGATTTGCGATCGAGCACGTACGTTCCGCGAACTTTCTCATACTCCTCGATGTCGGCGAAGCGCTCGCGTTGAATGCGGGTCACGTAGACTATATCAAGGCCCCTTAAATCAAGCTGTTCGGTCTCGGAGTAAGTGAGAACGTTTTCCAGCTCGTGTAGGATGGGCACAGGCATGCGAAGGTTGGGTGGGGAGATCAATCTGAGTTTAATATGCTCAAATCTCGTGAGCGCCATAGCCAGCGAATGCACCGTCCGCCCAAACTTGAGGTCCCCGAGCATCCCGATTGAGAGCCCCTCTATCTTTTTCTGAAATTTTTCGATCGTATACAAGTCTGTGAATGTCTGGGTCGGATGCTGATTAGCACCATCCCCGGCATTGATGACCGGGATCGAAGCGACATCAGCGGCCAATCTCGCACTTCCCTCCAGGGGATGGCGAATGACGATGAGATCGGCGTATTTTTCGACGACTTTAATCGTGTCGCGGAGCGTTTCTCCCTTGGCGATGCTACTGCTCTCGCTCCCGGCAAAACCAATCACACTCCCGCCTAAGCGTTGGATCGCCGTGTTGAAGGAGAATTGCGTCCGCGTGCTGGGCTCAAAAAAGAGAGAGGCGAGGACCGTCCCTCGAAGCAATTCGTGATCTGCACACATTTTCTTTGCCTTTGCGATCACGGATTCAATTTCTTCTCGGGTGAAATCTCGGATCGAAATGACATCGCGACCTTGCCAACGGAGCATTCAGCGCTGCACGGTCTTTTCACCGTCCCCCTTCTTCCGAATTATAGCTGGACGCCGGATACTTGGCAAACATCATTGACAAAGTTGAGCGTTTATCCTATGCTAGGGCCTGATTTGGGGGTGAGTGATGCGCACGTACTTATACGATGAACGCGAGGGTCTCATCCAAGGCCTTTCGATCGAAGAGTTGGTCGAGCGTAGCGCGAGCTCCAATGGCGCTTTTTGGATCGACTGTCTGACCCCCGACCCGAAGGAGATCCATCGCCTGGGAGACCTCTTCAACTTGCACCCGTTGGCCGTCGAAGATTTGATTAATCCCCAGCACCGACCTAAGATCGACATCTATGAGAATGGCCTATTTGTCGTCGTCCGAGACGCGGATGTCGATCGCATCGAAAAGGGCGCACGTGCTCTTGAACTCGATCTATTCTTGGGACGTAACTTTATTATCACTGTGCACACCGAGAGAATGCAATCGATCGAGAAGGCGCTCGCTCGGATTGAGAGTGCCGCCTCGCGTACCCTCGGCCGCGGGCCGGATTACTTGATGCACTGGATTATTGATATGTTAGTCGACGATAACTTGCAGCTCCTGAACTGGCTCGATGAAGAAATCAGCGAACTGGAAGAAGACCTCTTCAAAGCCCAGACCCAGGACGTCCTCGTGCAAACAGTGCGGTTACGTAAGAACATCATTTACTTGCAGCGTATCCTGGCACCGGAATTAGAACTCATCAAACGCTTAGCGTGGGATGATTTGCCCTTTATCAAGAAGAGCCTGCGCGTCTATTTCCGCGATGTCTACGACAATCTCGCCCGTATCAACGATCTCGTGTTTGCTTATCGCGAAATTGTCTCGTCCGATATGTCAACGCATCAGACGATTGTCTCGAACAAATTGAATGAAGTGATGAAGACACTCACGATCATCGCGACCATAATGCTCCCGCTCACGCTGGTGACGGGTTTCTTTGGGATGAACGTGCACTTCCCTTATAAGCCCGATGATCCTTCTGTTTTTTGGGCTCTCTTAGCCTCTATGAGCGTGCTGGGAGTCGGAATGCTGTACTACTTCAAGCGGCGAGGCTGGTTCGGCTAATTTTTTCATTTGGTGACAAGAATGCAAAGACCATCTCCATAGCGTTCTGTCTCGACACGTTGAACTCCCACCCTTTCTAATTCTCGCTGAAGGCGAACGCGCCAGAACTTCGGCACAAGAGCCCCCGACGTGTAAGCAATCAAGAGCCATCCTCCCGGTCGCAACACTCGTACGATTTCTTCAATATAGAGCGGGGCATTCTGCAGCGCCACCAAGTCGAACTCATTTTCTGGAAATGGGAGCTGTGCCCCGTCGGCTTCAAAAAATGCGACAGCTAAATTTTCTTGTCGCGCTTTCTCACGAGCCTGGTCGAGCATTTGCGTAGAAACGTCAGTTCCGACCACATCGGCGTCGGGGAAAGTTCGCTTCAGGCGCAACGCTACATAGCCGGTGCCCGTATTCACATCCAGAATCCGTTGGGGTCGAACTACAATTTTTTTTAGTCCCGCGTCGAATGCTTGCCCGTAAAGTTCACCTGCGGCTGCGATCACCTTTTGGTCGTACCGCTCGGCTTGTTTTCGATAATAAAAATTCAGTAGACGTCGATACAGATTGGAAGCCGGTCGCTTGGCCGGCCCCAAGGTCATGGCCATATAGCCCCAATCGATCAAGGTGCTGGTCAGTCGACGCGTCCAAGCTTTCATGGTGGGGGCACAATTTAGGCGACAACAGGAACCGTAGATATGATGCGTTGAGGGGCCGAGTAGATATTGAATGTCTCCCCCCTTAAGAAGCCGATTAGGGTCATATTGAATTCGCGGGCCAAATCAACAGCCAGGCTCGAGGGGGCTCCCACCGATGCAACCACGGAAATCCTTGCTGCAAGGGCCTTTTGGATGATCTCGAAGCCGGCTCGACCGCTCACCAGCATCATAACCCTGTCGAATGGCAGTTTGTTCGCGAGCAATTCTGCTCCGATGAGCTTGTCGACCGCGTTATGCCGGCCGACATCTTCGTGCAAACTAAGTAAGTTTCCGGGGGAGTCAAAGAGCGCGGCGGCATGCAACCCGCCCGTTTTGTCAAAAACGGCTTGAGCTTGACGCAGCCTTTCTGGAAGCGCGGACAATTTCTCGGGCGAGATAGTGAGCCCTTCGGGCAAGCTCTCACAGCCTTGCATGGAAATAGCTTCTAGTGAAGCCTTGCCGCAAACGCCGCAACTAGAGGTCGAATAAAAATGCCTCTGCAGACGGTCTGCGTCAAATACGACCCCGGGCCTGAGAGCGACTGTCACGACATTATAATGCTGATCTTTTTCGGCGCCGACGCAATAACTGATTTGCTCGACTTGACTTCGTTTTTGGATAATCCCTTCGGAGAATAGAAATCCGACAGCCAACTCAAAATCTTCTCCCGGCGTACGCATCGTAATCGAGATGCTCTGCTCCGCACGGTGGCCACACGCGTCTTCGTAATCCAGGCGAATTTCCAAGGGTTCTTCCACAGCAACGAGATCGCGCTGAGGCTTCAGGCTGGTGCCATTGGCCTTGAGTAGATCGACTTTGGCAGTGCTCCGTCGCGGAGTCATTTTGCGGTGCTCACTGATTCTTAAATGCGTTGGAGCGTGGCCGCGCACGCCTTGACTTCGGTAATACCAGAGATGGGATCGACGGCATCGATCGTGAGGATATTGGTCGAACTCTCACTGTAGTGCATCGGCATCCAGAGTACGCCCTCGGCAATATCGGTGATCTTGGCTTTTACAGCCAACTCCCCGCGGCGTGTGGCGACTTTCACTAATTCGCCTTCTTTGATGCCGAGTCGCGCCGCGTCGCTCGTGTTGACCTGCACGTAATTCTCCGGTTCTGCCTTGCCCGCTTTGGTCCGTCGGGTCATCGAACCCGCATTGTACTGCATGAAGCTACGCCCGCTGGTCAGTATGAACGGATAGTTTTCATCCGGCTCTTCGGCGGGAGCGATATAATCAACGGCGCTCAACTGGCCTCTGCCGCGACTGAATTTATCTTTATGCAGATACTTCGTGCCGGGATGTTTTTCGTCGGGGCAGGGCCACTGCAAGCCGTGAGACTCTTCGAGGCGTTGATAGGTCATTCCTCCGTAGATGGGAACAAGTTTTCTAATTTCCTCAAAGATTTCTTCAGCGCTCGCGTAGTACATCGGATAGCCCATGCGCTGCGATAGCTCGCACAGAATGACCCAATCAGGCTTGCTCTCGCCCACAGGCTCGATCGCCTTACGCACGCGCTGCACGCGTCGCTCGCTATTGACAAACGTGCCGTCTTTCTCGGCAAAACTGGCCGCCGGCAGGACGACATGAGCCCATTGCGCCGTCTTAGTCAAGAAAATATCCTGCACGATGAGCAGTTCTAACCGTTGCAGAGCTTTTTCGACTTTGGCCGAGTTGCCTTCGCTGAGCGCGACGTCTTCCCCCATGCAATACAAACCCTTGAGTCGCCCTTGGGTCGCTGCATCCCAAAACTGCGACATGAAGAAATAGTTCTCGCTCGTGGGGATGGGTAGGGGTGTTCTCCAAGCTTGCTCGAATTTTTTGATGGCTTCGGTATCGGACCATTTCTGATAGCCGGGGAGAGTTTCGGGACGCACCATATCGGTTGCGCCTTGGACATCGTTCTGGCCTCTCAGAGCATTGAGCCCGCCGCTCTCGATCCCCATATTGCCCGTGATCATCGCCAAGTTAGCGAGCGCTTTGACATTCCCGACACCGTTTCGATGCTCGGTGACGCCAATGCCATAGGCGATGCTCGCCGGCTTGGCCGAAGCGTAGAGTTCAGCAGCTTCACGAATCTTGGTGGCCGGAACTCCAGTTACTTTCTCGACGTTTTCGGGCGTATATTTTGAGATCGTTTGATTGAACTGGTCAAAATTCTCGCAGCGCTCGGAGATAAATTTTTTGTCGTGCAAGCCTTGGCTCACAATATGGTGAGCCATCGCGTTAAAGAGTGGGACTTCACTGCCCGGCTTAAGTGCCAAGTGCAAAACCGGAAGACCCATTCGTTCAGCTTCTTTTACTACTTCGGTGCGACGCGGGTCGATCACGATGAGCTTCGTCCCGTTTCGCAGCGCCGGCTTCATCCAGACGCTCCAGACGATTGGGTGGGAGCCCGCTGTGTTGCTGCCGATAATCATCAAGACCTTCGGGCCGGGGGTGAGAAATTCTGCGATCGAGTTGGACATCGCGCCGGTGCCCATGACGGCACTCAGTCCCGTGACCGTCGCGGAGTGACAGATGCGCTGGCATTGATCGATATTGTTGGTGCCCAACACGGCGCGCGTGAATTTTTGCGTCAGATAATTTTCTTCGACGGTGGCGCGCGTCGAGCTGATCACCGCCACGCTGTCTTTGCTAAACTGGCTTTGCAGGCGCCTGAATTCAGAGACAACAAAACTGTAAGCTTCATCCCAGCTGACTTCGACGAGTTTTTCATTCTTACGGAGTAATGGCTTTTTCAATCGGTCGGGATGCTGCACGAATTCGTGCGCGGTGGCTCCCTTCGGGCAGAGGGTACCCTTGCTCACTGGATGATCTTTCTCCGGCTTCAGCCCAGTCAAATTCCCATTCTCAACTTGTAAGATTAAACCACATCCGACGCCACAATAGGGGCAAATCGTCTTGACTTCGCGCATCTTCTACTCCTCCTATAAAATTTATGGTAACACGTGCTTCTCTCAAAGGCAAGGACGATGATCTTCATATGAAAGAGCATAAGAGACTGTTTATTACAGGAGGTACTGGTTTTGTCGGACGGCATTTGCTGCCAGTCCTGTCTCAGCAGGGTTATCAGGTGCGATGCTTGGCGCGCTCGGCGACTCATAAAAGGCTGGCTTCGTTGCCCGGCATTGAATGGATAGAGGGGGACTTAACTGAAGCAAACGGTTGGAGCCAGATGCTGAAAGGCCAAGACGCTCTTATTCACTTGGCATCTATCCATGAAGGGTCGCCACAATTGATTCGCCGTATCAATCTCACAGGCACAGAAAACTTAGTCTCAGCCGCTCGTTTAGCACAAATAAAGCGCTGTATCTACTTGAGCACGATTACGTCCGTAGACAACCCGAAACTTCATTATTCTCACTCTTCGTGGCTCGCTGAAACATTGATTCGTGAACGAATGGAAGATTTCCGAATTTTGCGCGCTACTCTCATCGTCGGTCAAGGCGACCCCTTCTTGGGAGGTCTGATTCACTTCGCGCGCCGTTGGCCCTTCATTCCCATCATCGGTTCTGGTCAAACTAAATTTCAGCCCATCGCCGTCGAAGATGTCGTGCGTTGTCTGGTCCAAGCGCTGTCAGAAGAACGATACTTACAAAGAACGATTCCCATCGCCGGTCCCGAGATTTTGTCGTTGGAGCAAATAGTTGATTTGCTCCAGAAAACGCTCCATACAGAAAAACGAAAAATTCATCTTCCGCGAAGAGCCACGCGTGTTCTTGTTTCTGCGCTACGACGGCTTCATATCCACACTCAGTTCACCTCCGCCTACTTTCTCACGAAGGGACTGTTCACAGAGGCACAGAGTGTGGAAAATCAGTTTGGCTTTCACGCTCAATCGCTCGCGGAGATACTACACTCTTTGGTTGAACCAAAATCGCTCACTTGAAAAATCAGAGAGCGCACGCTAACGTAAAGATGAAGGGAGGTATCTCGTGGAATTGCAAGTAGGGCAAGTCGTCAAAGGAGAGGTCACAGGAATCAAGGCCTACGGAGCCTTCGTTCGTCTTCCTACCGATGAGATCGGCATGGTCCATATCTCCGAGATCGCGCAAGAATACGTGCGTGATATTGGACAGTATTTGGCGATTGGTCAAGCAGTGATGGTCAAGATTATCGCCAAAAATGTAGAAGGGAAGTGCAATCTCTCACTTAAGCAAATCACAAAACAAGAGGAAGAGGCGGCACAATACGAGAACAAGGTCGAAGAATTCAAGAAAGCGCTGGCCGAACGAGAGCCAACTAAAGAAATTCAAGAGGAGATCATTCGCGATCTCACGCCCAAAAAGGAGACGCGTCCCAGTCAAGAATCGCTCATCGCCTGGCTCAACACCGCCAACAAGCACCTGGCTGAACAAGAACGACATCGCCAATGGCGCTATCGGTTTTATCAACCGGATTGGCAACAGGCGGACGCTAATAGATCATCCTCTTCGCCGCCTCGTGAGCTAAATGATGATCAGAGCGAAGAGGTTGATCGTGAAGAGCAAGCCTGAGAGCGTTGTATCTTCAAAAAGCGTCTTCGCGGGACGAACAATTCGTCTCAGAGTCGACGAACTGGAACTCCCAAACCACCAGATTGTCCAGCGCAAGATCGTGGAACATCCGGGAGCGACGGCGATCGTGGCGCTCGTCACAGAATCATCGGATCAGCGAAACACAAAAGTCGTGCTGGTGCGACAGTACCGCCATGCCGCAGGAGAATCGCTCTGGGAGATTCCAGCAGGGACACTCGAACCCGGAGAAGGACCGCTCGGGTGTGCTCAGCGCGAGCTTTTGGAAGAGACAGGCCTGGAAGCGAAAGACTGGCTTCATCTCGTCGATTTTTATACGGCTCCGGGCTTCTGTTCAGAAAATATGCGTCTCTTTCTAGCGCGCTCGATCTCCTCTGCTACAAGCAAGCCAGACCGACTCCCGATGGATGAGTTTATCGATGTTGGTTATTTTTCCCTTGCAGAAGCAAGAGAGATGATCCGCCGCGGCCAGATCAAGGATGCCAAGAGTCTAGTAGGGCTTCTCGTGTTGGAAGGGAGACTATTGTGATCGGGGTGAATATGCTGGGTTGTTATGGTTGAGTTACGACGTCGGTCGGAGATGAAGCTGCTCGAAACCGCGCAGTATTTTTTCGACGAAGCGGCCGAACGCCTGGGATTGGAGAATTCCCTTCGTGAGCTTCTGAGATACCCGAAACTTCAGCTCGTCGTTATTTTTCCCGTCGTGATGGATGACGGCTCCACACGTCAATTCGAGGGTTATCGGGTCCAGCACCATCCGGTTTTTGGCCCGTGCAAGGGGGGCATTCGCTTTCACCCGGATGTGACTCTGGAAGAAGTGGAAGCGTTGGCGATCTTGATGACCTGGAAATGCGCTATCATTGGCCTGCCTTTGAGTGGAGCCAAAGGTGGAGTTTCTTGCGATCCCAAGGCATTATCCAGGGGTGAACTGGAACGATTGACGCGGCGGTATGCTTCAGAAATTTCCCCTCTCATCGGGCCGGAGAATGACATCCCTGGACCCGATCTGTACGCGAACGAGCGAGAGATGGCCTGGATTGTCGATACCCTCAGCATGCACCGTAGAGCCCAGTTCATACCGGGGCTGGTCACTGGAAAACCCAAAATTCTAGGTGGATCAGAAGGACGGGATAGTGCCACCGGGCGGGGCGGTTTTTTCTGCGCGGCAGAAGCATTAGTCCAACTGGGCCTAAACATGAACGGAGCACGTATCGTCGTCCAAGGTTTTGGTAACGTAGGTTGGAACTTCGCCCGCTTTGCCCACGATGCCGGTGCTCGCGTCATTGGCGTGAGCGACTCTTGCGGAGGTGTATATAATCCCGGAGGGCTTGACCTTTACGCTCTCAAACGGCATAAAGAAAGCACAGGAACTGTACTAGGGTTCGACTACGGAGAAGACATTTCGAATGCTGAGCTCTTGCAACTGCCTTGTGAGGTCTTAGTGCCCGCGGCGCTTGAACACCAGATCACCGAGGGCAACGTGGCTCGTATCAAAGCGAGAGTGATCGTCGAGCTAGCCAATGGACCGACCACGCGCGAGGCGGACCCACTTCTCTATGAACGTGATGTCTTAGTCGTCCCGGACATCCTCGCCAATGCCGGGGGTGTCACTGTCTCTTATCTGGAATGGATACAAGATCGCTCTTTCTATTTTTGGGGTGCTCAGAAGATCGACGACTTGCTGAGAGAGTGGATGATCGTCGGCTTCCACAAGGTCTGGAAAGCTCATCAGCAAGAAGCCATCGATATGCGTACAGCCGCCTATTTGGTAGCCGTCGAGCGAGTGGCTGCTGCGGCTCGTTCTCGTGGCCTCTACGCGTAATTGAGTATGAGAGTATGTGTGTTGGCCAGTGGATCAAGTGGCAATTGTACGTACGTGGAGTCCCATAGCACCAAGCTTTTGATCGATGCAGGGCTTAGCGCACGCCAAGTACGAGAAAGACTCTGCAAACTGGGCATCCAGCCGGACCAGATCGATGCCATACTCATCACCCATGATCACCAAGATCATACCAGCGAGGCGGGCATCGTCTCCCTCGCCCTTGGAAGCCCTATCTACTGTACTGAGCGGACTCTCGCGGGGTTTTGGAACTTACTCTCTGGGCACGAGCAGATTCGTCATTTCCGTGTCGGGCAAGAATTTTGGGTTAAAGATTTGAAAATCCATCCATTTCGGGTCTTTCACGACGCCCTCGATCCTTGCGGCTTTTTGATCGAAGAAGCGTCTCTCTTCACTCAGTATGCGAAACGACTTGGCATTGCGACCGACTTAGGGACGATTCCCCTTCTATTGAGAGAGAATCTAAAAGATTGTGATCTCTTGATTTTAGAGTCTAACCATGATTTAGAGATGCTCCTCCAGGGCGATTACCCGTGGCATCTCAAGCAACGAATCCGCAGTGAAGTGGGGCATTTGTCCAATCAAGCAGCGGGCGAAGCGATCGCTGCGATCGCACAGCACGGTCGGCTCAAAAGAGTGTTTCTTGCCCACCTGAGTGAGAAAAACAATCATCCTCAAAAGGCTCTAGAAACGGTGAAGAGTTGCTTGAACGGCCTTTCACCGCAACTAGAAATTTACGTATCGCATCGCGATCGACCTAGTCCACTGATAGAGTTTTGACTATCAATTCTGCGTCTTGTCGGATTCCGTTGATTCAGGCTTCGGAGGAATTCCCTTGAGTCTTAGAATGCCCTCGGCAATTTCTTTGAAAATTGGGCCGGCTGTCCGGCCGCCATAGTATTCTTTCGTGCCGACTTCATCGAGGACGACCAAGATGACATACTGCGGATCATCAGCCGGGATAAAACCGGCGAACAAAGAAGTATATTTACCCTTCACATAG
>JACOSB010000151.1 GCA_016179105.1 Candidatus Acetothermia bacterium | reverse complement strand
GGTCGTCCACCAACAGGTAGATCGTTATAATGAACTCATCCAAGAGCATGGTTCTCCTCCTCGGTCGCTGAGATGCTTGGACCAAGGTAGCGAGAATCATGCTTTCTGGGCCACTCCAAAACTCGCACATGGGGTTAGTTAACTCTGTGTGCGAGTTGGGGCGACGAATTTCCTTAATATTCGCACATTTCACGCCATCCCGCCGCCGGCCAGATAAGCCTCTTGCACCAAGGGATTTTGGGCGACTGCTTCGGGCGCTCCTTCGGCTAATTTCTCTCCGAAGTGAATCACCACCACACGATCGACCAGTCTCATCAATCCCCGCATATTATGATCGACGATGACCACCGTCCGCCCTTCCCCCGGTAGCTTGCGAATGAGCTCGCTCATCTCTTCTACTTCAGCTATGCTGAGCCCAGCGAAGGGTTCATCGAAGAGGACCAGGTCCGGCTCAGTGCCCAGGGCTTTGGCGACCTCTAAGCGTCGCAGCCCCGCATGAGGCAGCGCTCCCGGCAGCTTGTCCACATCGTCCGCCAGACCCACCCGATCGCAGCAAAGACAGCTGGCTTCCCACCGAGCGGCCCGGTTCTCCCGCGCGAAGAGCGCATTCTCGATCGTCGAGATCTCAACGTTCTTGACGACGGTCTTGTGATGGAACGGACGGGCAATCTGAAACGTCCGGGCGATGCCCAAGTTCACAATCTTATACGTGGGCCAGCCGGAAATATCTCGGCCCTTAAAGAGAATGCGGCCCGCATCAGGCCTATAGACCCCCATGATGAGGTTGAAGGCGGTCGTCTTGCCCGCGCCGTTAGGACCGATAAAGCCTAAGATCTCGCCCGCTTGGACGGAGAAGCTCAGATTATTCACGGCGCATAGTCCGCCGAAGGATTTACGAAGGCGATCTAACTCCAAGATGGGCTTCATATTATTCTCTCATATCTCTCATGCTCTCTTGCCCGCGAATGATTTCGTCCATAGCTGGGCCAGTCTGATTCTAAGTTCCGTCCAGAACCCTCGGGGTAAAAAGAAAAGCACGAGGAGGGTGAGTACGGTGAGTGCGAAGACCCGCCAGACCCCAAAGGGCCTCAAATATTCTCGGATGAGCACCAAGAAATATCCTCCTGCAATAGGGCCGGTGATGGTTCCCATCCCCCCGAGCACCGCGGCGATGATCGCTTCTACGGATAGATCTAAGTCGAAGTGCTGTCGCGGCGAGACGATCATCATATAATGGGCTAAGAAAGCCCCGCTCAACCCGGCGACAAAGCCACTGATCGCAAACGCCAAGATCTTGAATTTAGCCGTATTCAGTCCTGCTGCTCCGGCGGCTTCTTCATCATCGCGAATCGCTTCGAAGACCTCTCCCATCTTGGAGCGAGCGACCGTTATTAAGAAGAGAGCGACCAGCAACATCAGCCCCGTTGAGTAATAATAATTGTCGGTCCAGCTGAAACTTAAGGGGGGAATCCCGTAGAGAGCCCCTTCGGCTCCGGCCGTCTCAATCCTCAGAAACCGCGCGACCCGATCGGCGACCAGAGCCGCCAACAGCGTGATCAGCGCCAGATACGGCCCACGCAGCCGGAGCGCCGGCAGCGCGATCAACAGCCCTCCGATCGCCGCGGCGAGCCCTCCGAGCCAGATCGTTAGCCACGGCGAGAGTTTTAAATAAAGCGCTAACAGCCCACTTGTGTAGCCTCCGATCCCGAAGAAGAACGAGTGCCCAAAGCTAATCTGTCCCGTGTAGCCGGATAATATATCCCAGCTCATCGCGAGCATCGCCCAGATGTTGGCCAAGATCAGAATCGTGAGCAAATTCGGGGTCGCTAGCCGCGGCACAATCAATAGCAAAACCAGAGCCAACCCGATGAGCAGCCAGTAATCCCCAGGAATGCCCAGCCATCTCTTTCTGTAGAGACGTCGCAAGTACACGCTAGTGCGCTACCTTTCTTCCCAAGAGCCCTTGAGGCCGCAGCGCTAAAATGATGAACAAGAAGATCAGTGCAGCCAGACCCCGCGCCTCCGGAGCAAACTGAGCTACGATAGTCTCTGCATAACCAATAATATAGGCTGCCCACAAGGATCCCGGAATGCTACCCAGCCCGCCCAACACGACAATAGAAAACGAGATCACCAGCGGGACTCGCTCTTCCAAAGGGCTCATGCCCATGAACGAAGCCATAAATAGACCAGCGATCGCCGCCAGCGCCCCCGAGACCGCCCAGACGATGAGCTGAATTCTCTCCGCGTTGATACCCACGAGCGCAGCTCCCTTGCGGTCCATGGAGAGCGCCAAGATCGCCTTGCCGGTCTTGGTGCGATGGACGAAGAGCCAGAGCGCTCCGATCGCTACTAAAGCAATCACGCTGGCGAGGAGCCGATTGTACTCGATTTGGGTCCCCAGGATGGAGAAGCTACTCCCAACCATCGCAGGCAGCGCCCGCGGGTTGACGCTAAAAATTAAAATTGCCACTTGCTCGAACAGAATCGCCAAGAGCAACGTGACCAAAAAGACGATGATGGGGCGATCTTGCACTGGGCGCACGAAGACCCGATAGATCAACGGAGCGATCACGGCGACTCCGAGGATAGCCAACAAGAACGCAGCGGGCAGATTGAGACCCAGCTGGGGCAAATGGATCGTAGGGTCATTCAGCGCTTGGGCCCAGATGGCGATGTACGCTCCGAGCATCACGAAGGCTCCATGGGACAGATTCAAGACTCCCGCGACCCCGAAGATCATCGTAAAGCCCACGGCCGCGAGCGCATACAACGAGCTGATAAGAAAGCCGAAAACCAAAACGTCCAAGAGTGCGGTCAAGCGTGCTCATCCTTCCTTACTCAAGGTCCATACACAAACAACAACATTTGTATCGCCGAACCGCGCTTCATTAAAGCAAGGGAAGGGATGACACAGTTTGTCTCCCTTCCCTTATTCTCCCCTAGTGCGCTGGGCTTCAGCCTTGCAGCCAAGGCGGCGAGATGAAGCTATCTGTGGTCTTGACTTTATCCGGGAAGAGGGTCTCTGCCTTCAACTCTTTGCCCTGATACTGGATGAAGACACCCTCTACGAAGCCCGACCCGTATCGGACGTCATGGGGGAAATCCTGATCCGGCCGCAGCGGCGAGACTCCCTTCTCTCCGCGCTTGTAGAACTGGATCCGGCCCGCGTTGCCGACGTAGTCCGTCTTCTCTAACTCGGCAATGATCTTATCGGTATTCGCTTCTGTGTCCGGTAAGACGCCCGCTCGCTCCACCGCTTCTTTTAAGATAAAGAGCGCGTCATAGCTGATGACCGCATTGTAGCTGGGCGCGGTAACTTCGGGCTTGAACGCCGTGAATTTCTCAAAAGCGTCGAAGAAGGGGATGGTCTTTTCGGTGATCTTCGTCCGTGCGGCGCTGGTGTAAGTGGTCACCGATTCGACCTTCCCGCCGCTCAGCGTAGGGAAGCGCGCATCTTGAGTCTGGACGTTGATTCCCGCGAAGGGCAACGGAACCTTCTGGTCCCACCACTGAATCGTGGGCCTTAGCCCCGTATGAGCCAACGTCGTAAGCAAGCCGCCCTTCTTGCCCTTCATCGCTTCTACGGCGTCCTTGTAGATGGGAGTGAAGTCGGCTGTGTCTTCCGCGAAGCGAATGACTTTGGCCACTTCCACTTTCGAGCCAAACGCTTTTAGGATCGCCGGCATACCGTCGGTGATCGCTTTGTTCCAAGCCGCATCCTCCGCGAAGAGCACCAGAGAGTTCCAAGCCTGCTTCTTCTCCAAAAAGTCGCGGATGAATACAGCCAGTGCTTGCAAGATAAAGAAGGAATTGCTGGGACCCGGCCGGAAGAAGTATTTGAAGTTATTGTAGTCCGAGCTGACTTGAATGGTCGCTACGGGCGTCGCAGCCCCGGTGCCCATGAAGATCTTGCGCAGCACAGGAATCGCAGGCAGCGCGCCTAACAGCTCTTCGCTAAAGAAGAAGCCCATCAAGAAGTCGGCACGCTTCGAGAGCACCAGCTCTTGAACCGCGCGCAGCGCCTGATCGCCCCGCCCGGCACTATCCGAGACCGTCAGGTCCAAGGGATTGCCGAGCAAGCCCTTAGGAATGTCCTTCCCCAGTATATCCTTCCCCGCGTTGATCTGAGAGATGGCCAGTCGCAATGATTTCTCGGCGGCTTCCCCAAAGAAAGTCTGTACGGGTACTGCCAACCCGAGCAAGGCCGTCTTTTGTCCCAGTACATAAGGTCCTAACTGACCCACTGACAAAACCAAAGCTCCCGCTGCACCGACCGATTTCAGAAATGTCCTCCGACTAAAGCCTGTTGCAGACATGCTGATGAACCTCCTTCGTCTTGATTATTTGCACTTATCGCCGCCGGGGTTGCCGCTGAACAGGTTATCACGCTCGTCCACCCGCGCATCGCTATCGACCCAGATGCCGCACTTGCCGTTTCCTTCGATCCGATTGAGGAAGGCTTGGACATCAGCCTCGACCTCATTTCCCGGAAGGGGACTGGTGAGCAAGCTGCCCACGCTGATTCCGTGACCGCCGTTATTGGTGACTGTGCTGTGAGTGATGGTGGCCCTGGCTACGCCCACGGCGGGCGCGCCCCCGATGCCCGCTCCACAAAACCCCCCGACTTGAATCCCACTGCGCTTGTTCTTGGTGAGGGTGACGCCGGCAATCATAGCCTGGCCTCGATCGGCAACGAAGACACCATTGCCCCCGGTCGTCGCTCCCCCGGCATGCCCCGAGATGAGCACCCCTTGCAGCGAGACTTGACTCGCACCGCACACGGCGACTCCGTCCTTGCCGTTCTCGCTGATCTCGGTCAGGACGCTCGCTTCTAACGAACCCCGATCATTCAGCGTGATGCCGTCTACGATGTTCTTGGAGAGGGTTGAGAGCGCGAGACTGACGCGCGCATTGCCTCCGATATAGAGGCCGGAGCCGATCGGCTCCAGGGGCGGACGTGACGTGCCGTTCTCCGTGATGATCGCATTGAAGAGACTGACCCGACTGGCATCGAGCACGCTGATGCCATCGGCCGCATTCTTGGTCACCACGACGTTGCGAATCAACCCCACGGTCTGACCGCGTACGTCGATGCCGTTGAATCCTCCGGCGACGGTAAACCCCCCCAGATTGACTAAGAGATCCACCCCGGCGACCACGATGCCCCCTAAGATTCTCACATCGGTGGGGCCCGCGCCGGAGAGCGTCACGCTCTTCTGGATGACGACCCTCTCTTTATACTCGCCGGGACAAACGCTGATGGTATCGCCCGGTGCTGCCGCTTGGACCGCCTCTTGGATCTTCGTGAAGTCGCCGCCTGACGCGCAGACGGTCCGCACCTCGGCTCCCCTTAGGTCCAGCCCGCTCGGGAGCCCGGACAAGACCACCGCTGATATTATGATAATCCTGATACTCCTGGGTAAACTGCCCATACGCTTGACCTCCCTGCTTTTTTGTCTAACAGAAAGTTAACCACGGACTCTTCTTTTGCTTCCATCACCTCCTACTTCTCTAACCTCATAGAGAAAAATGATAAAGTGCTGAACAGTCTTGAGGCAGTCTTTAAGGCTCTCGATCACGGGTACCAAGTCCTCGTCAACAAAAAGAACTTTGTCTTCGGCATGGTTGAGAATATAACTAATTTGATCGGGGAAGAGGCGGATGTTGACGGTGTGTAGCGTTGCCCCCATACAGGGAGCGGCAAAGTAGAGTTCGAGATGCCGGTGGCTGTTCCAGGCGAAGGTGCCCACCCGATCGCCCTGACGGATGCCTAATTTCTCTAAGACGTTCGCTAATCGGCAGACCCGCTCGTAGAACTCGTGATAGGTATAACGGTACTTTCCCCCTAGACCCCGGGAGACGATCTCTTTTTTAGGGAAGAGCCTTCTTGAACGTTCCAGAAAGTTCGTGAGCGTCAAGGGTAGTCCATTATCTTCAGCTCACTCTTTTCAGTTTAGGGTAAGTAGTATCATAGCATATTGTCTCTGGCGAGGCAATTGGGTCCTCGCATCGCTACGCCGCTCCCAAGTAAGACTTTCTCACATACTCATCACGCCTGAACTCTTCCGCAGTTCCGGTTTTTACGAGTGAGCCTGTCTCTAAGAGATAAACGCGCTGAGCGTGCTCCAGCGCGAACGGAACGTTCTGCTCCGAGAGCAAAATCGCGACTCCCGAGTCGCTTATTTGTTTGAGCGCATCGACGATTAATTTGCGCACGATCGGTGCCAGCCCGATCGTCGGCTCATCCAGCAAGAGTAATTTAGGTTTACTCATCAACGCTCGCCCGATCGTGACCATCTGTTGTTCGCCTCCTGAGAGCGTGCGAGCCATCTGATACGCCCGTTGTCTCAAGATAGGGAACATCGTATACACTTTTTCCAACTCTTGTTTGACTGAACCATCCCGTTGATCGTGTCGAAACGCGCCGAGCGTGAGGTTGTCCAGAACACTCAAGTAAGGGAAAAGATGACGTCCCTCGGGACACTGAATCAATCCTAAGCGTACGATTTGTGCGGGCTCTTGAGGCAAGCGCGAGCCATCAAAAAACATGTCTCCCGAATAATCTTTAAGCCTCGAGATCGCACGAAAGAGCGTTGTCTTTCCCGCACCGTTGGGTCCGATGACTGAGACAAACTCGCCGGACTCGACGCGCAAATTCACCCCGCGCAAGACGTGCGCTTTGGCGTAATAAACGTTCAGATTCTGGATTTCGAGCATTGCAGATATCCATTCAGATTACGCTTTGTAGGGGCGCAGCATGCTGCGCTCCTACGAAATTCACACCCGTCCTCCTGCGAGATAAGCTTCTTGAACTCTCGGGTTTTCCGAGACTTCCTGAGGCGACCCTTCCATCAATTTCTCGCCAAAGCAGAGCACAACCACTCGATCGACCAAGCGCATCAGGCCGCGCATGTTGTGGTCAATCAGCACAATGGTCTGCCCTTCTTGACGCAACTGAGTAATTAAGTGAGAGATCTCGTCGACTTCCTGGGGGCTCAGCCCGGCGAACGGCTCGTCAAGCAAGAGCAAATCTGGGTCCGTCCCGATCGCGCGAGCGACTTCCAGGCGCCGCAGAGCTCCCTGTGGTAGCATTCCCGGCAGTTGCGTGCAACAGTTACAATGACCTGTATGCTCGTGACAGGTACACAGTCCAGTGCATTCGCAGCAGGTCATGACTTTCTCGTGCAAATGCGCGGCGTCTTTGAACGCGAACACTTCATTCGGAATCGTCGAGATCTCGATGTTTTCATAGACGTTCTTGTGCTTGAAATAGCGCGCGATCTGGAAGACGCGGGCTACTCCGGCGTTGACGATCTGATATGTTGGCCAGCTGGTGATCTCTTTCTCTTTGAAACGGATTGTGCCGGAGTCTGGCTTCAAGACGCCCATGATGAGATTAAAGACCGTTGTTTTTCCGGCTCCGTTGGGACCGATCAATCCCAAAATTTCTCCTTGATCGACGTGAAAGCTCAAGTCTTTGACGGCCATCAGGCCGCCGAATGATTTTTGCAAATGCTGCACATCGAGAATGCGCATTACGAAACCTCCTTAGAAGCTACCGACTGCTGACCCAACTTGCGAAATTTTTTAAGCTTTCTCAGGTAGGGGGCTCCGACCAGCGCAGGCAATACCCCCTGGCGGGCAACGAAGATCAATACAATTAACAAAGCCAGGAAGATAAAAAGCGCCCAGTCATTGAGAAACTGTAGAGCAGGGATATGGTTCGCAGCTTCTCTTAGCCCTTCTTGACCGAGGCGTACGGCGTACGCCCCAAAGAGTGGGCCGATGATCGTGCCCATCCCGCCTAAGACTGACGCGATGATGATCTCAGTCGAGCGTGTGGGCGAAAGCACTTCCTGGGGTAAGACAGTTTCCAAATAGTGCACATAGAACGCGCCGCCGAGCCCGACGACGAACGAACTGATGCCGAACGCCAGAATTTTGAATTTGGCCGTGTTGATCCCGGCAGCTTCGACCGCCTCTTCGTTATCTCTGATGGCTTCTAAGATTTTTCCGATGCGCGAGGTCGAGATGATCAAGAGAGCGATAGCAACAAGAGCCATGAGTCCAAGCGCGTAATAATACTGATATTGTTGATATTGGATGAAGAGTGCACGGCATACATCTGGCCCCGCGTCCGAGGGACATGGCGGAACTGGTGTGGGAATGGCGGGGATATTCGATTTCCCAAGCTCTCCTCCGGTAATGGAGCTGAAGATGAGCACGAGCTTGATCGCAATCAAGGGCATAATCAAGGTGATGAGTGAAAAATACGGACCGCGCAAGCGCAGAGCGGGCACACTGAGGAGTAGTCCCAGCGCGAGCGAGGCCAGAACACCACAGGGAATCGTGGCCCAGATTGGCCATTTGAAATACAGACTCAAGAGCGCGCTCGTGTAACCCGAAGCACCGACGAAGAACGAGTGGCCGAAACTGATCTGACCCGTGTACCCGCACAAAATATCCCAACCTAAGACGAAGATCGCGAAATAGGTCGCGAACGTGATCGTCGTCATCCATTTGGTGTTGAGCGCGCCGGGGATCAGCGGCAAGATCGTGAGCAGCGCCACCAGCCCGAGGAGCAAGAGATATTTAATACCTTTCCGGCTCATTCGAACTCCCTCCCGAAAAGCCCCTTCGGCCGCAGGAAGAGAATGAACGCCAGAATAATCAGCGAGGGAACGCCGACCCACGAAAGCCCAAGAAAATCGAAGGCATAAGGCTGTTCAAAAGGATTGCTCGGTTGATTTAAGGTGATATGAATCGGGTTGGTGTAGGCCGTGAGCGTCTCGACGAAGCCGATCATCACAGCGGCTAATAGAGAGCCTTTCAAGCTGCCCAAGCCGCCGAGCACGACGATCGCAAAACTAATAATTAAAGGATCACGCCACATGATGGGAAGCATCGGCAGCCACGCGGCTAAGAAGACGCCAGCCACACCCGCCAACGCTCCTGAGAGCGCCCACGTTAATGTATAAATTTTTCTCACGTCAATGCCCACCAAGGCCGCTCCTTCTTGGTCCATCGAGGTAGCGAGAATGGCTTTCCCGGTACGCGTGCGCTGTACGAAGAACCAGAAGAGTCCAATCACGATCGCTGAAACGACGAAGAGCACAAGACGATTGGTGGGCACATACAAGGGTGAGTGGCCTTGGCCAAGCCAACGGCCCAAGTTGACACTGCCTTCGATGAAGGGCGGAAGCAATTGCGCATCGTAGCGGAAGAAGATGATGACGAGTTGCTCGATGAGAAGAGCCATTGCCAGCGTGACGATCAGCGTAATGACCGGCGATTGCTGAATATAGCGCACGAGTCCAACCGTGAAAAGTAGGCCCACAGGAATTCCCGTCAGCAAAGATTCAAAGACCGGTTTGCCCATGGTGAAATGCGCCCAGGCGACGACAACGGTCATGAGGGGGAAAAAAATTGCGTGCTCCCATCTTAGTTTTTGCATGTGTGTCAGCACTAAGAAGAGTGCGACGACGAGTGCGGTCACGAGCCCAGCCGCGAGCACGGGCATATCTATGATGACACAGAGCAAGCTGAGGTAGCTGACCATGACGATGACCGAAACCGCGATCAGGCCCTCATGGTTTCGGCTGAGCAAGAAAACTCCCAGAGCGGCGCCCAGTCCGATCAGCATTGCGATGGCTGGGAGTATATTGAGAAAACTGATTAGGCCTACATAGAGGCCGATCCCCGCGGCCGACGCAAAAACAATTCTCGCAAACCGTTGAATGCCCTCGTAGAACGCGACAGCGAGCAAGGTCGTGAAACCGACCGCGATCGCAAACGACGTGTAGAGATTTAAATGAAAAAAAGACTGGCTGACGAACGCGGCGTAGGCGCTGACCATGATGAACGCGCCATGAGCCAGATTCAGGATCCCCGCGACGCCAAAGATCATCGTAAAGCCCATGGCCACTAGTGCGTAGAGCGCACTGATCATGAGCGAGAAGAGGATGATTTGCTCCATGAACGCTTGAGCCTACCCCTGCTTACGGAGACTCTCCATCGGCCCCTGCCTCCCAAGATTTTCCGAAATCTTCCGAGTGCTCAGCTCACCCTTTCTCAAAAAATTTATACTTTACTTGCGTGCGACGACGTTGACTGCGTTCGTGCCGACAGCCACGCGGACGAGCGTGTCCTCGCTGATGCTGAAGCCCGCGAGCTTGACCGAGCCGCCGCCGTCGGCGGTGGCCTTCAAGTTAGCCACTTTACCCGAATCGATTTTGCGATCGGGGGTGAGCGCATTGATGGTCACGGCGGCGTTGGCCGGGAAGGCACCGTTTTCGGCTGTGAGCGTTCCGCTCGTGTCTAGGTTGAGCTTGGCTCCGTCGATCGAATCTTTCTCTTTGATCTGGTCTGCGATAGTTTCCAACGGCCCAGCCGCAATGAACGAAGACGTTCGATATTCATCGGGGAAGACGACGGTCCGCACGGCATCTCCCTTGGAGTTGCGGCGCCATTGCGTCCACTTGGCAGCAACAAACTCGGGACTGTAGACGACCTCGTGCGGATACTGATCGTCTCGCCCGCGGAATCTGACCGTTCCGATCGTCCCCACGTAGCTTGTCTCTTCGAGCAATGTCACTAACTTATCCGGGCTGAGATCGCCCTTCGCTCGTTCGACGGCATCTTTGAAAATGTAGAACGCATCGTAGGTCGTAAACGCCGTGTACAAGGGGCGCGAGGGCTCGTTCGCCGCGTGCTTGGCGACGTAGCTCCTAAAGAACGGGAGCGTTTTCGGCGTGATCGCCGTCGCATCCGTCGCGGCATCGATATAGACGTGAGACTCTACTTTCTTGTTGGTGCGTTCAAAGTATTCAAATGCTTGCCCATCGACATTGATGCCCAAAACGGGAATGGGGTTGTCTTGGTTCCCCAAACTCTGTATGAACGTGATCCCATTGTAACGGGCAAACGCCGGGAGAATCACTTGGGCTTTAGAGCGAACAATCTGGTCGACGATTGGATCGAAATTGCTGGTGTTGAGATCGAAGCGCTGGTTGTAAACGACCTCGAACCCAGAATCTTTGAGTCTCTTCTCGACGAAGGCTTGGAAGGCACGCCCGAATTCTCCATCTTCGACGATGAGCGCGAACTTCTTGAGCCCCAGGCGTTTCCCAATTAAGTTAATGGCCATGTTCGCGACGTCTTGGCTGAGCACATCCGAGTTCACCATGACGCGGAAATAGTATTTGTACGAATTGTAATTATTCTTGACGTTCAGGCTGAACTGCGGACCAGATGAGCCGGAGTTAAGGAAGGGTACGGCGAGTTTATTCTGGGCTAAGCGCTCAAAACCGGGGAGAAGTGCTTCGATGCTCTCATCCAAGAAGCCGCCGATCACGGCCTGCACTTTTTGTTCGACGATCAACTCTTCGAAGTTAGCACGCACTTTGGTTAAGTCAAGATCATCTCGAATCAAATTTTGTATGGTAATCTGGCGGCCCGCGATGCCGCCCGCCGCGTTGATCTCATCGGTAGCGATCTGCGCGGCTCTGACTAATGTTTGACCTACGGGAAGGGAGACTTGCAAGGGCGCGAGCACGCCGATCTTGATCGGTCCGCTCTGTTGGGCGATGGTCCACGGTCCGGAAAGCGCCCACGCTCCCAGTCCGACGCCCGCTGCCTTCAAAAAGCTACGACGATTCCAACGAATCCCAGACATCCCGCGCTCGTTCTGCATAGTGTAACTCCCTTCGAGTTTGCTCTTTTGCGCTATGATACCGTAAAAGGGCGCGGGGCGACAAATTACACTCGTAGGGGCATCCCTTGTGGGTGTCTTTTTTCAGCCAGGGCGGGCACGAGGCCTGCCTCTACAATAAAACTCTCTTGGCGCCCTTGGCGTCTTGGCGGTTGACGGATCTTCAAGCCGCAAGACCCTTCTCGCTGAGATAATTTTTATACGCTTGGATCGCGCTCGGCATCGTGCTGGTCAATTTAATGATCCCCGAGACTTTGCCTGCCGTGCGGATCTTTCGTTGCACAAACGCCAAAACAGCATTCTCTTGGCCCAAGTAAAGTTTATGAAACAGCTCACAGGTAAGATGCAGCGACGCGCTCTCGGGGCCGGGGCTGGTCTCGTGGACCTCGACTTTCCCCATTCGCGCATCGATCCAGAAATCAATTTTGGGATTCTCTAAGTGAGTGCCGATGATCATCCCGAGGTTCACCCAGCCCTCGTGGATCTCGGGCACCGTGTCTAGCTTCTGAATAAACTCTAAGAGGAACGCGCGGGCTTGGGCGGGATCAGTATAAGGAAACGCCATGGGCTGCCTCCATGCCGTGCTCTAAAAAATGCGTTGAACCAGCTCGCGCATGTCTTGCTCACTCAAAGGACGTGGATTAAAGAGCGTCGAGCCGTCGGCGATCGCGGCTTGGGCGATGCGCGGCACATCGGACTCGCGGACGCCCATCTCGTGGAGCGCGTTGGGAATCTCAACTGTATGAATGAACTGCCGGATGCGCTCGATGCCCCCCTCGGCCGAGGAAGCGCCGAGCGCGTGAGCGATCTTTTCGTACTTCTCGCGCTTATAATCCAAATTAAACTCCATCGCCGCGGGCAGTGCCAACGCGCAACAGACTCCGTGAGGCAGATCGTAGATCCCGCCGAGCGCGTGAGCGATCGAGTGCGCCGCGCCGACGAACGAGTTCGTGATCGCTAAGCCTCCTAAAAGACTCGCGAAGGACATCTTAGAACGCGCTTCGAGATCGTTGCTATGCTTCGAGACTTTGGGCAGGTTTTCAAAAATGAGCTTGATCGCCTCCAAGCAAAAGAGATCGACCAAGGGTTGTGCGGCAATGCTGGTCATCGCTTCAACAGCATGAGTCAAAGCATCAAGCGCCGTCGCTGCTGTGAGGCTGGCGGGCATGGTCAGCGTGAGCTTCGGGTCTACGATCGCGAGGGTCGGCAAGATATTTTTACTGGCGATCGTTAATTTGATATGGCGTTGCGGGTCGCTGACCACGGCGAAGATGGTAACTTCACTGCCCGTGCCCGCGGTCGTTGGGATTGCGAGCAGGGGGCCGCAGGGGCCGGGGACGGTCTCGCCGCCCTCGTAGTCGAGCGCATGGCCGCCGTGAGACTTTAAGATATTCACGACCTTGGCTGTGTCGAGCGAGCTACCTCCGCCGAAACCGATCAAGACATCGGGCTTAAATTTTTGGGCGATCTCGTAGGCTTCATGGACGATATGAACATTGGGGTTAGGCAGGACGCCATCATAGACACGATACTCGGCCTCGCTTGCTTTGAGAGTCTCTTCCAATTTCTCTAAAAGTCCTGAGCTGCGCACGCCTCTGTCTGTAATAACTAAAGCCTTGCGCCAGCCGCGGCTGGGCATCTCTAAGTGCAGCTGATCGAGCGTCCCTGCGCCGAACCGAATTTCAGTCGGCGAATGAAAACTGAAAACCGTATCGTGCATGATGGTGTGCCAGTTTAACCGACTAGCGAGAGGGGGTGCAAGCGAGCTTGTCGCTTATTCAACTAACCTAGAAATCCAGTGGCAATGTGACACCCCGCTCTGTATCCTAATAACATGCACGCTAGAGTTTTTGCTGGGGCCATTTTCATCGGGCTGCTTGTCTTATGTTTTGGGCAGGCCCAGGCCTCGCATGACCAAACCAATCAGCATCCGGTGGCCAAGATCGTCGGTCCCACGATCATCCAAGTGGGCAATATCGTCGTCTTGGATGCCAGCCAGTCCTATGATCCTGATCCCAACGATCGCTATTTAGAGTTTCATTGGAGCTTGGTCTCCAAACCCGAGGGCAGCCGCGCCACGCTCTCGCGCACCAATGGCCCTGTCATCAGCGCGACAACCGATGTAGTCGGCAACTATATTTTCGGGCTCACCGTGCAAGACCCTCACGGGAACAGCACCTACACGCTGACCTCCGTGAGCGCGATCGGTCCACCCATCTTCATCGATGTCACTCAAATCGCACGCATTCTCGACACGAACTACAACCGCCGCCTGGATGACGAAGAGATGCTCCAGGCTATGCGTGTCTGGATTCTCGCCATTCCCTTGGGCACCTCCAACACGTGGATCGGCGATTTGGAGATGACGAAACTTCTCCAGATGTGGGCCGACGAAACCCTGATCCCGTGAGGGCCCACGCCGGCTCTCCTTTTTTCTTAAAATCATATTTTCACCTTGCGTTGTCGTGATTCTATAAAGATTCTTTTGAGAAAGTGATAGGATCACGGAGCGCACGGAATTATTCACGGAAAGCACTGAAAACGGCACGCCGTTCTTCCGTGTTTTTCGTGGTACTCCGTGGCTTCCGCGATTCAAATCAAGGAGTATAAACTATGAAATGGTCTCTAGCATTAATTCCTACACTGCGCGAAGAACCTAAAGATGCCGAGTTAATGAGTCATAAATTGCTCCTGCGCGCCGGGCTCGCGCGCCCCTTGGCCGCGGGCATCTACACGCTCTTGCCTCTGGGGCAACGCGTGCGACTCAAAATTGAAAATATTATCCGAGAAGAGATGAACGCGATCAGCGGCCAAGAAATCTTGATGCCCGTCGTCCAACCCGCCGAGCTCTGGCAAGAATCCGGTCGATGGGATCAGTATGACGAACTGCTCGTGCGCTTCCAAGACCGGAGCGAGCGCTCGATGGTCATCGCGCCCACCCATGAAGAAGCGGTCACAGACTTGGTGCGACGCCATGTGAGCTCCTATCGTCAATTGCCCTTGGTGCTCTATCAGATACAGACCAAGTTTCGCGATGAGCCTCGCTCGCGCGGCGGCTTAATCAGAGTGCGCGAGTTCACGATGAAAGACGCATATAGTTTTCATACAGGCTTTGAAGATTTGGATATGTTCTATCCCAAGATCCAAAAAGCTTATCTGAAAATCTTCGAGCGTTGTGGCTTAGACGTGCTGACTGTCGGAGCCGATCCTGGGCTCATCGGAGGCAAGGATTCTCATGAGTTCTCCTTGCCCAACAACTCGGGCGAGGATCAAGTTGTTCTCTGCGATCATTGCAACTACGCTGCGAATATGGAGTGCGCTCAAGCACTCAAGGAGATTGCCAACCGTGACGAGTCGCTGTTGTCTTTCGAGCCCCTCGAGACGCCCAACTGCACGACGATTGAGTCACTCGCAAATTTTCTGAAAGTGCCCACGAGCAAGACAGCAAAGGCTGTCTTTTACACAGCCTGTCATCACGATCACCAAGAGCTGATCTTTGTAGTGATCCATGGCGATCTTGAAGTGAATGAGAACAAGCTCGCGCGTGTCGTGGGCACCGCTGACTTACGAGCCGCGACGGATGAAGAGATCAAAGCCGTTGGTGCTGTCCCCGGCTATGCCTCTCCCGTGGGGCTGACACAAAAAGTGAAAGTGATCGTCGATGACTTAATTCCTCACGAGCGCAATCTGGTCGCGGGAGCCAATCGCGAACATTTTCACTTGAAGAACGTCAACTATGGCCGCGATTTCCACGCAGACATCGTCGCAGATATTGCAACCGTGCGTGAGGGCGATCGCTGCACCCGTTGTCAGCAGGGCATTCTCAAAATAAAACGAGCAATCGAACTAGGACACACATTCAAGCTGGGCACGCGCTACAGTTCTGCGATGCGCGCGATGTACTTAGACACATCAGGGCAAGAGCAGCCCATCGTGATGGGCTGCTACGGCATCGGCGTGGGTCGCTTGATGGCCGCGATCATCGAAGCGCATCACGACGCGAAGGGCATCGTCTGGCCTGGGGGCGTCGCGCCCTTTGAAGCGACCGTGCTCGTGCTCAATTCTGAAGATTCAGCACAACGAGAACTGGGTGAGCAAGTTTATCAAGCGCTGCGCCAAGCACAGATGGAAGTTTTATTCGATGACCGACCCGAGAGCGCCGGAGTCAAATTCAAAGACGCGGATTTGATCGGGATTCCTTTGCAAATTGTGATTGGCCCTCGTGGCCTCAAAAATAAGACAGCTGAACTGCAACGACGGCGCGATGGGAGCAAACGCGAAGTCTCTTACACCGAGGGATTTCAGGCAGTTGTGCAGGCCGTGACTGAAGAAACAACCATATCCTAGCAATGAACGTAAGGGGGCAGGCCATCGTGTGGATGCCTGCCCCTGCTCAACTTGCTCTCTAGTTTTGCTGTTTTATGGGGCGCAGAAGCCCTGGAAGAGGCCGCTCTGATTGATCTGGCCGCGCACGAAGTCGTCGACGACCTTGGGCGAATTGGTGATATTGAGATTTGTCAAATTGAGATTGCTCACGCAGATCTTGAGTGACGGGGAAGTGCTCACCGTGTAGTGCCCCTCGATTCTGCCCGTCCCGCCGAACGTGCCGACTTTGTCTACCTTGACTTTGATGTCGAACTTGAACGAGATCTTCGAGGTCGAACAAGTGATGTCCAAGTCCCTGGCATTGCTGATTGTCACTTTCACCTTGACTTTGACCTTGACCGGGCCGATCTTCACCTTAACTTTGCCCTCGAAGCTCATCGGAAGCTGGGAGTTCACGTAAGCCAGAGCCATCGCTTCGGCTCCCGCTTCGCCGCCGGGCACTTGCGCGATCACGCCGCACGTGTTGTGATTCTGCGGGATCACTTGGTTTCCCAGAGAAGACTCTCTTGACGCGTTGGACTCCTGCGGCTGGAAGACCTGCACTCGGCTCGCCAGCACAACGGCCTTGCCGATCATGCGGCGCGGCTGACCATTCACGTACTTCGTAGCGACGTACATATAGACTCCGTTGGCCAGGTGCTCCGAAGTCCCCTGAAGCAAACTCTTTGCAGTCGACTGAGCGCTGCCTGAAACTTCTCGCTGTGCGGCAATTTGATGGCCGGCCAGATCGAAGACCGCGATCTCCGTAGCTGCTGAGCCATCAGAAGTTTGCGCCGTCGCTGAGTTTTGAGAGAAGTTGGCTCCCGCGCTGCTCTCGTCCTCGGACATTTCGTCGCCCGACTCTGAGCTAGCCAACGCAGCACGAGGAAGCGTGGGCAACGCATCGGCCGAAAGTCCCTGGAACAAGAGAGATTTGTGGACAACTTTCTCGCACGCTTCCGGCCCTGTCGTGAGGATGTTATAGATGCCACCCGTATCGGGGTCAGTGACTTTTAGCTGGCCGGGAACGTTCGGGTTCGGTTGCACGTTCTCGTCGGGAATATCATACAACACGATCTTATCTTTGCCGCCGCCGCAAACATAGTCTTCGTTCGAGCCAGCAGGCACGTCTCCCGCGACGATGAGGTACGTGTCGTTGCCGTCGTTTACATCATGATTGAACGTGTCGGCTCCAGGGCCGCCGCGAATCGTATCGTTGCCGGGACCGCCAGTGATGTCATCGTTGCCATCTCCGCCGCTGATCGTGTCATTGCCTGCACCGCCGTCGATTTCATCGGGATCGGGACCGCCGAAGATCGTGTCGTTACCCGGTCCGCCGTTGAGGGTGTCCATGCCTTCGAGTCCCTTGATCAAATCTTTGCCGCCGAGCCCGTTGATCGTATCGTCGTTCGCTGTGCCTACGAGTGTGTCTTTTCCGTTTGTCCCGTTAATGTTGTCTGCAAGGACCGCCATCGAGATGAAGCTGATCGCCACCAAAAGAACGCCCAATACTCCGAGAACCTTGATTCCGCTAGACTGCTTGATCGTACGCATCTGCATCTCCTCCTTGAGATTGAGAATGTGTGAGTTGTTTTGACGATTGACCTGGACCGCCTCTCCGGTGACCGGGGAGCCCGACTCCGCTGCGACTGTGTAGGTTGTGTTTTTCATGACCTTCACTCCTTTGTTTAGAATTTCCGACTGGAGTGTAGAGGGGAGCTGTTACACGGCTGTTACGCGAAAAAAGGCTGATGGGAGGGATATTATTCGTAAATCTGAGTTCAGTGAAGAGGCCATGCTACGGCGTTAGAGAGTGTTATATCTCCTATTGCGGTCATGAGACATCTACCTCAGGATGGTGAAGTGTCGGGCGGCAAAGTGTATATTCGTCATGTACTGACCCATGAAGAATATGAGAGAGGAGCTTGGAGGTCATGATTACAATTACTCAAGATATGCTGCATTATTGGAAGGTGGTCCGGCCTTTACTATCAATTCGCAGCGAACGTGATTATGATCGTGGCATCGAACAACTGAACGCCCTCATCGATGAAATGGGCACAGATGAAAATCATCCGCTTTCCGATCTGTTGGACATACTGGGCGTAGTGATAAGAGCTTATGAGGAGAAACACCAGCCCATTCCCAAAAGCAGTGGCGCCCAAGTGCTGAGATTTCTGATGGAGCAACATGGGCTGACCCAAGCGGATCTCCCGGAAATTGGATCACAAGGAGTTGTCTCTGAAATCTTGAGTGGCAAGCGAGAGTTAAATGTGAGACAAGTTCGTGCGCTGGCCAAACGATTTCATGTATCTCCAGCTGCTTTCATTTGAGTTTCGAATTCAGCAGGCCCACGAATCCTGATGGGGAGATTATCATGCAATTCCTAGTGGGCAAACAACATCTCCAGGAGCCCGGCTCATTTCACTTACTGCAAAGGCAGCAGACTAAGGACGCTTAGCGCGGACGAAGAGCAATAAGATTTCTAGATTCTGGTAATTCAAACTAACAGCCATCAAACGCCTGCCACTGGTTTTGCATTGAATCCTTTAGGTGTCAAATTGAGATTGTTTCCATCTATTCAATCAGATTTGCTAGATGAGGCACTCTAAATTGTGGCGAGTTGTACAATCAACGCCAGGGCAAAGAATAGGGCTTCGCTCGGTGCCCCTGGAAATAAGTTAACGATTTTTTAACGCTCAGGGTAATGGTTAATTTTCAAATGACAAGCTTAGATTATACCTGACAATGAAGAGGCGAGTGACGATCTCGTGATAGAAGTCCGACTTAGAAAACGATAACGTCTGGCGCACATAGCGTGCATTGGATTGCCGCAGGGTGTTGTACCCACGTTCCAGAGGATTGGTCTCACCTGTCGCTTTGCCCCCCAGCGGTGCGTCTCTTCTGAAAAGACTAAGCGATAGGCTGCCCAGAAATCACTGTAACTGTGACAGCGGCGGTACCCGGCAGGAAGGCCTTCCCAGAGTTTACCGCAGGTCTGTTCGCTCCGATCCCCGATCCCCGATCGCAAACGCCACGATCTGGCATGTCCGACGGCACAAGGCAGTCCAATTTTGCCACAGTCTTTACAACGATATTGCTGCTTGCCGTTGGCGTTGTGTCCATTCTTCACCAGGTTTGGACTGGCACAGTGAGTGCAGGTATAGGTGATCGTTGCTTGTATCATACCCGCCATTCTACCCTATCATTCGTATTCTAACCACTACCTATTAATTATACTGCTGCATGCGGCATAATTCCCCAAGGAGGAGTTATACCGTAATGCAGACCACTCCAGCCGATTACCCACTGACCTATCCAACAAGACCGCCCTCTTCTCAATAAAATCTGCAAGATGATGCTGTGACCGAAGCACCTGAATCGTTGCATAAAGGCATAGTACTTGCATCATTTGTTAAAGCATCTACTTTGTTCCCACTGTGCTGTGTCCATCCTCGTCGTACAAATAGCGCTTAATATCCAGCTTACTCGTCTTGACTAAGGGTTGATCCAGAATGATCAGATCGCTGATGCTGAGCAGACGTTTATACTGGGCCAGATTCTTGCCCTGCGCCTTGATCGCTTCCCAGATGAGATGCTTGATCTCTTCAGGACTTTTGCCCGTGAGGGCGTCTTGCTTAGGATAGACGAAAGCCTTGATGACTTCGATCCCATCGCGCGTGCCACCTTTGATCATCACATCTTCGATGTACGGGATGTGTGAGAGTTCAGCTTCCACTTCTTCGGGATAAACGTTCTTGCCACTCTCTAGGACAATCACGTTCTTCTTGCGACCCTTAAGATAGAGCCAGCCGTCTTCATCGAGTCGGCCTAAATCGCCCGTATGGAGCCAGCCACTGGGCTCGATGATCTCGTTCGTCTTTTCTGGGTTTTTATAGTACCCGCGCATGATGTTCGGGCCGCGCGCGACGACTTCTCCTACACCATCTGCATCGGGATGGTCGATCCGTAACTCGACATTGGAGATCGCCGGGCCGACCGAGCCATACTTCTCATTAAAGTGTGTGCTGAAAGTTAGAACCGGGGAACATTCGGTCATCCCGTAACCCTCGATGCAGCCGATGTCCATTTTTCGAAACGCTTTTTCAACCGAGACATCGAGCGGCGCACTGCCCGACAAGAAGAAACGCAGCTTCCCGTTCGTGAGGCGTTTCTTCATCTGCCAACCGACAATTTTCGGGGCGTATTGATAGAGCAACCGTGTGATTGCTTTTGATTGAATGCGGTTCTCAATTTTGTTGAACATCGCGTGATAGAGCTTGGGCACGGCCGCCAAAATGGTCGCTTCGTTCTCTCGTAGATATTTCTCGAGATTTTTGAAGTCGTCGGTATAGATCATCGTCGCGCCTCTGTAGAGCATAGCAAAGACCGTGACTAAGCCAAAGATGTGATACCACGGAGCAATCGTCACCGCGCGGTCTTGCTCTGTAATCAATAGACGATCGAGCGAGACGATGATGTTCGGGCTCATGTTCTCATGCGCGATCATCACGATCTTCGCATTGCCCGTCGTGCCGGAGGTGCACATGAAGAAAGCGAGATCATCCGAGCGCACGTCATACTTCTGTAAGCCTTCGCCGACGAGCAACTCCTCGAGCGCGGGCAACTCTTTTCCAGTGTCCATACAGAAGACGTGCTTGAGCGTTGTGACACCCTTCAGATGCTCGATGTGATTCTGGTCGACGATCGCACCGGCGGCCTCAGCTTCTTGGATGACGCGTTGGACTTCGCCAGGCTGCCACGACGCATCGACGGGAATGACGATGCCACCAGCTTTCGAGATTCCGAGGGTCGAGATGATCCATGCAGAGCGGGGCCGCGAGACAATCAAAATTTTTTGACCCTTCTTGACCCCCCGCGCCCGCAAAGACGCAGCGAGTTGGTCTGATTTCTTTTTAAGTTCTCCGTAAGAGATCTCGTCGTAGCCCGGTCCGTCTTGGCGCGAGACGCGGAAGGCCAGTTTAGCAGGATATTGCGCCGCGCTGCGCTCGAACAACTCGACCAAGGTCGGAGATTTTTGGTTCACTCTAGTTCCTCCTTGAGCCTGCCGAGGAGCAACGGGTGCCGGTGCCAACGAACTCGATCTCTCGGTTTTGACAGCGCTTTGAGGAGACATTTTGAATTGTTTACTCATGATCGCCCCATTTCCCATCTTCCAAGAAAGCTTCGGCTTCGAGCGCTGCGATGCAGCCGTCCCCCGCCGCGATCACGGCTTGTGCATACTCGCCCGAAAATTTGCGCACATCGCCGACAGCGAAGACGCCGGGCATCTTCGTCCGCGTCCGCATGTCCGTCACAATGTAGCCTCGCTCGTCCATTTCTAACTTTCCTCGCAAAAATTCTGTATTGGGCCGGTGCCCGATGCTCACAAAAACCCCCTGCACATCCCGCATCTCGGATATTTTCTGATTGCTCAAATCTTTAAGCGCGACGCCCTCGACTTTTTTGTCGCCCAAAATTTCATCAACGCCCGCGTTCCATACGAATTTTACTTTCGGGTGAGTTTTTACTTTGTCGACCAAGATTTGGTCTTTGGCACGGATTGCTTTCGGATCGTCTTGAGCGTGCCGCACGACCATGCGAATCTCTTTCGCAAAGCGGGTGAGAAAAAGAGCTTCAGTGAAGCCCGCATCGCCCGCACCGACGAGAATCAGATTCTTATCCCTAAAAAAATAGCCGTCGCACGTCGCACAGTACGAGAGCCCGTAGCCGAGCAGTTTGTCGGCATTCTTCGCGGGCAGTTTCACAGGTTCGGCTCCTGTAGAGATGATGACGACGGGCGCTTGGTACTGGGCCTCGTCTGTCTTGATGATGCGCTTGGACCCAGCGTTAGTGAGATCTAAGACCTCTTCCATCTTGAACTCGACATCGAAGCGCTGGGCTTGTTGAACCATGCGATTCATTAAATCCGGCCCCAGAATGGGCTCTGGGAAGCCGGGAAAATTTTCGACCTCGGTCGTATCGTTGAGCTGGCCGCCGGGCGTCTTCTTGTCCAAGAGCAGCGTTTTTAGTTTGGCGCGGCCTGCATAGATAGCCGCCGTAAGTCCAGCGGGCCCTCCTCCGATGATGATCAGATCATAATCCATGCCGAGACTGCAACCTCCCTTGATTTTTTATCGCGTGACCTGAAACCCCACAGCACCATGATAACCATTGAGATGTAGGAGGGGCAAATCCGGCAATTGTAGAGCATTAAGGGGTGTGATAGACTCAAGATCGGGTGAGATCCCGTGTCCGCGTTACCAACTGGAAGGGTCACATTCTTATTCACCGATATTGAGAGCAGCACCAAGCTCTGGGAGCAATATCCTGACGCGATGAAAGCAGCCCTCGCGCGCCATGACATGCTATTGAAACACGTCTTCGAAGCTCATCAGGGCTATGTCTTCAAGACTGTCGGCGATGCGTTCTGCGTCGCGTTTGCCCAGGCTGCCGATGCGCTCATGGCAGCCGTCGAGGCGCAACGAGCCTTGCAAGTGGAAGAATGCGCAGAGATCGGACGGCTGCGCGTGCGCATGGCGCTCCACACCGGCGCTGCCGAAGAGCGCGACGGAGATTATTTGGGGCCGACGCTCAATCGCTGCGCGCGCCTGCTTTCGGTTGCGTACGGTGACCAGATTTTGATCTCTTCGGCGACTCAAGAGCGAGCGCATGGGCATCTACCCGACAAGACAGGCTTGCGTGATCTGGGCGAGCATCGGCTGAGAGATTTGGCCAAGTCAGAGCGAGTCTCTCAGTTGCTCCACCCGGAACTACCTAGAGAATTCCCGGCGCTCAAGTCTCTCGATTTTATTCCCAACAACCTGCCCCTACAGTTGACGAGTTTTATCGGGCGCGAGCGCGAGTTGAATGAGATCAAAAACTTGATCGCGGGTATAGGAGCGAAGCATGCTTCGCCCCTACAAATTCGTCTTGTTACGTTGACGGGCGCGGGTGGCTGCGGCAAGACACGCCTCTCACTCCAAATTGGAGCAGATTTGATCGAAGAATTTTCAGACGGCGTCTGGCTTATCGAATTAGCCTCGCTCTCAGACCCAACGCTAGTGTTGCAAGCTGTTGCATCGAGCTTGGGCATACGTGAACAATCGGGTCGCTCGCTGACGGACACGCTCTTGGACTATCTTCAATCCAAGCAACTGTTGTTGATTTTAGATAACTGCGAGCATGTGATATCGGCCTGTGCGCAGCTCGCGGATGCTCTCCTAAGACGATGCCCGAAGTTAAAGATTTTAGCCAGCAGTCGCGAGGCACTGGGAATCGCGGGCGAATCGAACTATCCCATTTTCCCACTCCCGCTGCCCGAGATGCGACCCCAGTCGTCGGGAAAGACAAACAGTTGGTCTGCCCTCGCGCAGTGCGAATCGGTGCGTCTCTTCGTCGAGCGAGCTACCGCCGTACTGCCAACGTTTGCGATCACAGCTCAGAATGCGTCGGCTGTCGTTCAGATTTGTCAGCGCTTAGACGGGATTCCCTTGGCCATCGAGCTGGCGGCAGCGCGCGTGAAAGCCCTATCGGTCGAGCAAATCGCGGCTCGTTTAGATGACTGTTTTCGTCTGCTCACGGGCGGAAACCGAGCGGCGCTGCCCCGGCAACAGACACTCCGAGCGGCGATGGACTGGGGATACGATCTTTTGACAGAGCCGGAACGTGCTCTCCTGCGCCGGCTCTCGGTCTTCGCGAGTGGGTTCACGCTCGACGCCGTTGAAGCGATCTGTAGCGACAGAGCAAGGGGCTTAAGCCATTTGTTAGGAATCTCAGATTCTGAGGTGCTCGACCTGCTCACCAACTTGGTCGGTAAATCGCTCGTCTTGGTCGAAGACCGAGATCAAGAGATGCGCTATCGCTTGCTGGAGACGGTGCGACAGTATGCCCGCGATAAGTTATTAGAAGTCAATGAATCCGAAATATTCCGGCGGCGGCACAGGGATTATTTCTTAAAATTCGCCGAGCCCACAGAAGCCAGACTCCAAGGACGTGAGCAAGAGACATGGCTGCGACGACTGGAACGCGAGCATGAGAACTTACGAGTCGCTTTTGATTGGTCGCTAGCGATTGGAGATACCGAAGCTGGCTTGAGGCTGGCCGGAGACCTTTGGTTCTTCTGGCATGTACATGGGGATTGGAGCGAAGGGCGTGCGTATTTAGAGGCAGCACTCGCGACCAGTCCTGGGAGCGAAGCGAAATCGGTACGAGCCAAAGCAATTCACGGCGCGGGCGTTCTCGCCTGGCGCCAGGGAGACTATGAGCGCGCTACGGAGTTGATTCAACAGAGTTGGGCGCTCTACCGAGAGTTGGGAAATAGACAGCAACTTGCGTATTGCCCCAATGTTTTGGGGTTGATCGCACATCACCAAGGCGATGACGAGCGGGCCGTCGTGCTCTTGGAAGAAAGTTTAAGACTCTTCCGTGAGTTGGGGGACAAGCGTGGCATCGCGTATGCGCTCAATATTTTAGGGCTGATCGCGCATCGCCAAGGAGACAACGAGCGAGCCGCGAAGCTCTGCGAGGAGGGGCTTGCCTTGCGAAGAGAGTTGGAAGACAAGCGCGGCATCGCTCTGGCGCTGCGGCTCTTGGGCGGAGTTGTTTTGCATCAGGGGGACTTAAAGAGAGCAGCTGCATTGTACAAGGAATGCTTAGGGCTCTTTCGCGAGTTGGGCGACAAGTGGGGAATGGCGAACACGCTCTGGCAGTTGGGAAGATTGGCCTCCTATCTGGGAGATCAAGGGCAGTCTAGCGCGCTCTTCAAGGAGAGCTTGGTGCGACAAAGAGAGCTGGGAAATAAAGCCGACATTGCCTCATGCTTGGAGGGCTTAGCGGGGATCGCGTGCGCACACAAAGAGATGGAGCGAGCGCTCATGCTCTTCGGAGCGGCCGAAGCGCTACGCGAACAGATTGGCGCGCCGTTGCCGTTGGCGGAGCGAGCTGACTATGATCATCAAATCCCTATGGCGCGTGCGGGCTTGGGCGAGAACCAGTGCGCAGCCGTATGGGCCAAGGGCCGCGCGATGACATTGGAGCAGGCGATCGAGTACGCGCTAAAAGAAGACTCATGACTGAACGACCACCTGGTACGATTACTTTTCTCTTCACCGATGCGGAGGGGTGAAGCATGGGCGCAGCATGTCTCGCTCCTACAAAAATAATTTCTCTATGTGCTCCGCAGTCTCTGTGGTAAATTCTCAGTCCAAGAACTCTCTCGGGTCCGCAATCTTCCCTTTAATCGCCGACGCCGCTACGGTTGCGGGAGATGCCAAATAGAGCGTGCCCTGGCCAGAACGGCCCTTGAAGTTTCTATTCGAAGAGTAGATGCCGATTTGACCTTCTTTGAGCGTACCCGGCCCCATCCCGATGCACGCTCCGCACGACGGGTTCGCCAGTTGTGCGCCTGCGTCCAAAAAATCTCTTAAATATCCCTTCTTGCCTGCGTCTTCCATCACTTTGAGCGTCGAGGGAGCAACAATGAATTGAGTGCCCTTCGCGACTTTGTGCCCCTTGATGATTTTCGCGGCCGCTTCGACGTCCTCGAATTTCCCGCCCGTGCAGCTGCCGACCCAGCAGACATCGAGAGCAACATCTTCTTTGATCTCGGTGATCGGCACTCCATTGTCGGGCTTGTACGGCAGTGCGACGTACGGTTCGAGCTTGGAGATGTCAAAACTCATCTTGGCTTTGTAGGCGGCGTCTACGTCTGAACGCAGTTTGCCGACCGGGAAGATGCCGCAGGTCGCTCCGCCCTCGACGGTCATATTGGCAATCGTCGAACGATCGTCGTCCGTCAGATGCGGGATCCTTGAACCCGTGAACTCGACGACGCAATTGGTGAAGCCGTTCATCGTCACTTTACTCAAAATATAAAGAATGACGTCCTTGGCATAGACGCCCTTGGGCATTCGACCTTCGAGTGTGACCAAGATTGTCTCGGGCACATCGACCAATAATTTGCCGGAGGCCATGATCTCAGTTAAGTCCGTGTTGCCGATGCCGAACGCAAAACATCCCCAAGCCCCGTAAGTGCATGTGTGTGAGTCTGTGCCGACGACGAGCGTATCAGACCGAATCAACCCTTTTTCGGGGAAGAGCACGTGACAAATCCCATGACTCGTGAACGGCATCGGAGGGAGAAAAGCGTGAGGCAGCTCTTGCTCTTTCACGAATACTGAAGCTTTCTGCACCATCTCTTGCGACTTCCAGTCATCGCGAATTAATGGGATCTGAATCGTGTGGTCAGCGACGAAGAGAATTTTTTCTTTGTCGCGAATCTTGAAATTTTTCCCGTACGACGCGTACATCTGCTCGGCTGCCACGGGAAGCGTCAGCTCGTGTGTGATGACTCTATCAACGTCAGCGTTCACGATCATACTCGGCTCTACGTACGCGACGCCCGAGGCTTTGGCGAGAATTTTTTCAGCCAGCGTCATCGGACGCTTCTTCGAGTTGGGTTGGTTAAATTTCGCTCCGGCCTTGTTGAAGGCCGTCAGTCCCCCAGCTTCAGTGATGGTTCTGTGAACTGGCGCCATGCCCTTCCAGAAGGCTTCGTTGCCTAAATCGATCGTCACTGTATCACCCGTTTTCACAGCGGCTGACATTATTGAAGTAGTCCGCGTGATGGGCAAGCCATTGTTAATAGCATTTCTATAGAAGATGCGTGCGTAAGATTTCGCGACAATGACTTGGATGCCCGCTTTCATGAACGCAATGGGAGCAACTTCGCGCGAGCTGCCGCAACCCAAATTTTCTCCAGCGACCAGAATCGTGTATTCGCCCGCTTTGAATGGGGCCTTGGCTGGATTCTTGGAAATATGAAGATCTTCGAGCGCGTGTGGCCCGAGGGTGTTCAGATCGGTGGTCGTGCAATAGCGCGCGGGAATGATCTCATCCGTGTTGACGTCGTCGCCGATGACGAAGACTTTTCCGGTAATCTTTTTGTTCAAGTTCCCTCACCTAGCCTTCTTCTTTTTTGTTCTTTTGTAGGCTGATGAATCATTAGTCTGTTTATTACGTTCTGTCGGTCCGCCGTAGATGAAGTAAATTGGTTTCCCTTCAAGAATTAAATCCAGTTGTCGTTTTCTCAACGACTTAGAATTAATCACCCTGTCTACAAACTCCTCATTCTGTCCATAAAATTCGATAAAGACCCCCTCATCCCATCTGATAAAGGTATCGTAGGATAAGTCTGGATACGTCCGCACAATAGCTTGAGCGATCTTCTTAGCTTCTTTGAGAGCACCTTCATAATCTACCTCATATTCGAAGATCGTAGTCTTTGGTTTAGCCATTGGCGAACACCTCCTGGTGCAAACAATTCATGAACTCTTCACACTTCTTAAGCATTCTCTCTGCCGGTTTCCTGCTTAATTGATTTTCACGGTAATCTGCTCTTATCCTTAACTCTAGAGCATTAGGCAACGCGTTTGCCATATGTGCAGGCAAGATCTTTCGCCGATGGATCAATTCCCTTGACACGGTTGCTTGGACCCAGTCATGGCTATATCTTTCCCGGCGCGACGGTTGTTGAATACCCAGCTTAATCAACGCCGCCACCGCCATCTGAAACATCGCATAATAGCAGCGGCTGGCGCAACTGTCGTAACATTCTGCTTCGAAGAGAATACGCGCTGACTTCAACGATTCTCTCGCTTTCTCCACCCCACTCATCGTCTCTCCATGCTATCTCAGCGACGCACGAGTTACCAGTGGATTGGGGGGGAGGCGATTCGAACTCAGTATTTTCCAATTGAAAGATGAGCATGAAGACGTGAGTCGTTACTTCAGTATACCCAGGTCTGGGAAGGAACGAAAGAGCTCGGCCTTGCGCTGCTGTAGCCGTTGCGCAAACTCCGTATCACTCTGCTCTCGCGCG
>JACOSB010000150.1 GCA_016179105.1 Candidatus Acetothermia bacterium | reverse complement strand
GACCAAGGCGCGGTCGTAGTCGGCCCAGTTACGAATTCGGTATACTGACTTCTGGCGCGGACGAGTTGGCTTGTTGGTAGGAGACATACCTGCAAGTTTACCCGAGCCGCGCTACTTCTTTATTCGTGCACCAACGCCGAGCTGATTCTATCTTTTCTTCCAGTCGGCGTGCCTTCCTGGGCAGAGTCGGTGGAGTCACCGTTGTCGCTGGCGTTGTCGGTGTACCATCCCTGCTGGAGATGAGAAGCACCGCATCTGGAGAATTACTCAAAGATTGTGAGAACGGTCCTGCGACCGGTGCCGAGCGCGCTAATCAAGCTTTTCAGATTCGCCGTCAAGCCGCAGAGTACGAAAAAAATCTCCCTTTGCCAGATCATTCTTGTAACAGCGACGAAGTGCTCTACCCGAACAAGATCGGTAATTTTTCCAAAGGGTTGCCACATAATAAGCTCGGAGAAGTCGAGCTCAATGCCTATGAGGCTATGATGCTGGCATTGACGACAGGCAATCCGTCCGATTTCGAAAAAATTCCGATGGCGGGCGTCAACAAGCTCGTCAACCCACAAGCAGCGTTGGCGTTTGAGTTGGAAGGTCCAGATTCTCACCACATGGCAATGATTCCTCCGCCTGCTTTCAGTAGTGCCGAACAAGCCGGAGAGATCGCCGAAAACTATTGGATGGCACTCGCCCGCGATGTGCATTTTTCGGACTGCGCGACCAACCACATTACTCAGTTAGCAGCCACCGATCTCTCCAGCTTCTCCGACTTCCGTGGACCGAAAGTGGATGGCCGCGTCACGCCGGCGACGCTATTTCGGGCCGATGTGCCCGGCAGCCCGATCGGCCCCTATATTTCACAGTTTCTGTGGCTGGATGCTCCGTTCGGTGCTGAGACGATCGATCGCAGGATGCGCACTGTAGTGCCGGGTGTTGATTATATGACGAAGTACGAAGACTGGCTCGCTGTCCAGAATGGAGCCTTACCTGGGCCAGATCAGTTTGACCCGATACCGCGCTACATCCGCAACGGTCGCGATCTGGGCCAGTGGGTGCATGTAGACGTGCTCTTTCAGGCATACTTTACCGCTTTGCTGATTTTGTTCAGCCTCCGCGCACCCTTTGACGCGGGCAACCCCTACAACACCTCACGATCCCAAATCGGATTCGGCACGCTGGGTGAACCTTACATCGCGAGCGTACTCTGTGCGGTGGCCACGCGCGCACTCAAGGCCGTCTGGTATCAGAAGTGGATGGTACATCGGCGGCTCCGCCCAGAGGAGTTTGCAGGACGTATTCACAATCGTCTCACGGGTGCGGCGAACTATCCCATCCATCCCGAGATTCTAAAGTCAGCGGCACTGGACGGAGTCTACCACAAATACCGTAGTTATCTCTTGCCGCAGGCTTATCCGGAAGGGTGTCCGGCCCATCCCTCTTACGGGGCTGGGCACGCCACGGTAGCTGGTGCTTGTGTCACGATTCTGAAGGCGTTCTTCGATGAATCTTTTGTCATACCGAAACCGATGATTTCGAGCGCGGACGGCCTATCACTGATCCCTTATGATGGGATGCCTCTGACGGTCGGAGGCGAACTGAACAAATTGGCATCCAACGTCGCGTTTGGTCGCAACTTCGCTGGAATCCATTGGCGAGCGGACGGCATTGAATCCCTGAAGCTGGGCGAGGAGGTCGCGATTCACTTCTTGAAAGAAGAAAAAATGACCTTGAACGAGAAGCTCGACGGCTTCACACTCACAAAGTTTGATGGGACAACAATTACGGTCTAGAGAAAAGCACGCAACATCATGAGATTTATAGCATTGCTTGGGAGAAGCTGGACAACGTTGAAGAGATGGTCTATCGATGCATAGCGATCGGGTTCCCATTTTATACAATTGGAGGTCTCGTTTTCGGTGGGCTCTGGGCCTAGCAGGCTTGGAGCCGCTACTGGGGCTGGGATCCCAAAGAGACATCGATGCTGGTCAGCTCACTCTTCTATGCAGTCTATTTTCACGTACGATTGACCCGGGAGAGGCATGATCCAGGCTGGCGTGGCGGTTTAGCTACTTGGCTGTCAGTGGTAGGCTACATGGCTGTGCTCTATGCTTGGCTCGGCATTAATTATTTTGTGTCAAGCTTACATAGCTTTACCTGAAAGCCACATGGGCTGTAAAGTAGCTTCCATCTACTGCTCCATTCTACGGATTGAGACCGTAGTATTGCTCCAACTACAACAGCGCCTCGCGCTTCACTTTGAGATAACGATTCACGACGGCGACGGAGAGATCAGTCGGCGTCGCGTCGAGCGTGAGCACGCCGCGTGCAGAAAGCTTGGCGAGCGCACTTTTTCTATCTTCGAGAATCGAGACGGTGACGGCCTGACGATAAATGTCTTTGGTCTCTTCGGGGATGGCTCGAATCAGTTCGATCCATTCGTAGTCGCTCAGCGCTACGCACAAGACCAAGTGATTACGCAGTAAGGGCGTGAGGTGCGTGATGATTCGTTCTGATGAGTCTGGGTCGATGAGGTCAGTAAAAAGAATGACCAGTGAGCGCTTGCGTAGGCGCTGAGCAACACTGAGAAACGCGCGTCGATAGTCGGACTCAATCAAGCGCGGCTGGAGTGCGTAGAGCGATTCCATCACGCGATCGAGTTGACCCGTGCCCTTGCCTGGCGCGAGGTACTGTGAGACGTCATCAGCGAAGGTCATCAGGCCGATGCGATCGTCGTGCTGGACAGCCACATACGAGAGCAGCATCGCGGCGTTGACGGCGTGATCGAGCTTGGAGAGCCCGTCGCCGCGGCTCGTCATCGTGCGCCCGGCATCGATCAATAACACTAAATTTCGGCTGCGCTCGACGTCGTACTGGCGTGTGATGAGCGATTGCTTGCGCGCGGACGCTTTCCAGTCGAGACGCCGGGGTTCGTCTCCCGGCACATAATTTCGCAGAGATTCAAACTCAAGCCCCGCCCCGCGCATGCGCGTCGGGCGAAGCCCCATCTGGTTGAGCTGTTGGCGCTGCGAGAGTAGTTTGTATTTTTTTGTCGCGAAAATGTTCGGATAGACTTTCACGTCGGTCTCGAGTGCAAAACGTCTCTGGAGAACTAATAATTTTAGAAACGTCGTGAAGCGCACGTTGAGCGCACCGAAGTGATAACTCCCCCGTTCCATGGGGGTGACATTGTACGTGCGTTCGTCCGTCTCTCCCGCGTGCAAGTTCGCAAAGAGCTCTTTTGGGTCGGTTTGGAATGGATGAGGAGGCTCATCGCGCACATAGACGTTCAGCACAGAGCCACCGTGATGAGTCAATTTAATTGAGACGCGATTCAGTGCGCCGAGCGAGAGCGGTAGTTCCAAATCGCGATGGGCAGTCACGCGATCGGCAGAGCGCAGGAACAACGCATCCACTCCGGTAAGCGCGATCAGGGCTAAATTGTAAAGCACGCCGATCCAGAAAAAAATTTCTCCGAACGGAGAGAGAGCAAACCAAATTCCGCCAACCCCGAAGAGCAATGTGAGCCTCAATGAGCCAAAGATGCGACGGGCTGGTAATAGCTTAGCACTCGCTATGTGAGTAGTTTGAGGCGAAGCGTTCATCGTGGCACAGGAATAGAGTTCAAGATGGTCTGTAGCGCTTGATCAGTCGTGATGCCCTCGATCTCGGCTTCAGGCTTGAGGATCAGACGATGTCTCAGGATCGGCGGGGCCAAGTATTTAATGTCATCGGGAATGACGAAGTCTCGGCTGCGGAGCGCGGCGAGCGCCTTGCTGCACTTGAGCAGCGCCACTGACGCACGCGGGCTCGCACCGAGCAAGATCGCATACGCATTACGCGTCTTGCGCACGATCTCGACGATATACTGAAAGATTCCCTCCTCGACGCGAATCTGCGCAACTTGGGTTTGCAGCGCTTGAAGCTCTGCGAGAGTCGTGACGGGTTTTAAGTTTGCTCTTATTAAGTCATGCGGATCAAAGCCCGTGTGATGGCTCTTCAAGATCGATTGCTCGTCGAGGGCGCTGGGATAAGTCATTAAGACTTTCATCAAGAAGCGATCGAGCTGCGCTTCGGGCAAGGGATACGTGCCCTCGTACTCGATCGGGTTCTGGGTTGCTAAGACGAAAAAAATTCCGTCCAGCGCATAGTCCGTTCCGTCGATCGTGACGTGGCGTTCTTCCATCGCTTGCAAAAGGGCCGACTGCGTTTTAGGGGGCGTTCGGTTGATCTCGTCGGCTAACAGAACATTGGTGAAGACGGGTCCTTTGCGTAACTGAAACTGTGAAGATTTCGCGTCATACACGTTGGTGCCCGTGACGTCGGAGGGCATCAAGTCGGGCGTGAACTGAATACGTTTGAACTCGCCTCCGGTGAGATGCGCGACCGTACGCGCGAGGAGCGTCTTGGCGATGCCGGGGACGCCCTCCAGCAGGACATGCCCGCGTGCGAGCAAGCAAACTAAGATTTGCTCGATCACTTCACCCTGACCGTGAATGACTTTAGAAATCTCAGACTTCATCTGTTGCCCGAACTCATTGACGTTCATGAGAGAATGCTCCATTCTTTGCGCAGTGTCGCCATTTTTTGAGCTATTTTTAAGACACGAGCTTCGTTGGGGCTGGTACGAGCCTCGTATTCTTCGCGAAAGATTTCTTGGATTTTTGGGGCCAAGTCTGGCCGTTGAGCTTTGAGAAGTTGCACCAGCGTTTCAGAGGGCGTAGCGGGAGCGAGTCCCAGAAGTTTTGAGAGATCGCGGCGAAACTGTGCCGCGAGTAAATCGAGCGCGACGTAAGAAGCTTGTGCTTTTTGGAAGAGCTGGGCCATGGATGAAAGATACTCGCCACGCACGCGGGTCTCATCGGCTGTATACGGAACGGGCGCGATACAGCGCCGCGAGAGTGTGAACATCGCAAGCAAGAGCGCCGCTCCCATTTGAAAGATTGCGAGCTTGACAGACCACGGTGTGATCTCCCAAAGACCTGGGCGATCCGAGAAGCAAACGGGCTGATAGAGCGAGGCCCAGAATGCCATCGCGACGGTGAAGACCAAGAGCGCTGCGATCACCCATAAATCTCTAGGGAATTTCATAACGTTCCTTGCTGCGCCAGAAGAGGTTGAGCCGCTTGTCGAGCTTGCTGAAAATCTTCAAGAAGCGTTGTCTCTATTCCATACCATTTGCGTTGCACGAGTTCCGTCAAGGGAAGCAACTGTGCGTGCAGCGACTCCTGGCCTTGCACGTGGAGCGCTCTCAAGTGTTCCCAGTCCGTGTTCGTCGGTTCATACTGAAGATACCCGGAGCGATCCAGATGAACGAGCACTGCGGTGTAGAGATAGCGCAAGGCCAGACGATAATTGCCCTGGGAAGCGTGCTCTTCGGCGGCGCGCAGCAAATCTGGAGGCGTTGCGCGTGTTGGGTCTAAAACCTCCGACACGGGCATTTGAGGCTGTGTCTGGCGTTCGAGCAACCAGCGAAAGAGAAAGTAAAGCGCGAACGCCACCAAGAGCGCCAGCGCGAGATAAAAAAGAAATTGAATCAAGCGGGCTAAAAAGCTGTAGTCTCCTGAGAACGGGATGCCGATACGCGGCGGCCTGGTTCCCGTCGGACACTCTGTAGGAGCGCTGTAGGCAGAAAGAGTAAGCCAGAACGCACTCACGAAGCCGCTTGCCATCCCCCAAAGGAGAAAGATTCGTTGTCTTCTCATCGGCTTAAGGAGGAGTGGGCGGAGGGACATTACCGGGCGTGCCTGCTGCGCGTGCGGCCATCTCCTGCGCCAGTATTTCTAAATCATAGCCCTCTTTGCGTACGCGAATGTCGAAATAGAGCAAGACGAGAGCACTGAGGCCGATGGGCGTAGCCAGCGCTTCCGCGAGACCCTCGATGACTCCCGCTAGGACCGCTTGGATGCCTTGAGGAAACGCGCCGAAGAAAAATCGCGAAAACAGCCCGATGCCCAAGGAGACCACCCACGTCAAAAGAGCTATGAGCAATCCAACCAAAAAAATCCGTCCCCAGTTTTGCTTAGCGAGCTCACGGCTTCGGCCCATGGCATCGCCAAAAGCTCGATCTTCGACGACGAATACGGGGTTGACAAAGATCAACCAGAAGAAGACGAAGATCCAGCCGATCAACGTGACTACCCCCACAACCCAAGCCAACCCCACGAGAAAAAGAGTCCCTACGAAAGGAAAGAATCTATGAAGGGCGAAATTGTAGGCACTGGCAATGCTGCTGGCGTGTCCTAGATAGCGCTCGGCGATCGCTTTGGTCAGCGCCGCTTGGGATAGGTACAACGAAACCAGGGATAGTAGCAAGAGCACGACCGGAGTAACCAGGTCTGTGCTCGTTATGTCGCGAAAGGGCGACCCACGAACGAGAGAACTTTCCCAGAGCTTCGTAAAGATGTTGATGGGGATATTGACTAGGCCTGTGATACCCACGATCAACACAAAGTTATTCCGGTAGAGTGAGAAGACTTCGTCGAACAAGTCACCCATCGACAAGGGTTGCAAGACACGAGACGTTTGAGCCATGAGCCACCCTCCTCAGCGTTAGTGAGTATTTTCAGACCGATTATACAACCAAATCCCCAATGCCTGTCAAGAATTTAGAACTGTCTGGTGTATCTTAAATACGTCGTATAGCTCACGTACTCTTTTGGGGCCATCTGTTCGCTCAGAGGTTTGATGGGCTTCTTATTCTCTCGCACAATGAGAGCGAGCGCGTCGCTGCCGCCGGGACCGAACGAGATCGCCAAAATTTTTTCACTCGGCTTCGCTTGCTCCAAAGCCAACGCTAAGTCAATGAAGAACGAAGCACAGCCAGTATAGCCCACTTGGGTCCCAATCGAGACTAATTTTTCGGGCGTAAGTCCAAGTTTAGCTAAGGCTCGTGCGGGCCAGCGCGGATCGGGCGCTTGCAGCACGACGCGGTCAAAATCTTTGGAAGAAATCTTCGTCGATCGTTCCAGAGCTTGTGCAGCTCGAGAGAGGTGTTCTAAGTAGCCGTGCTTCATCACGAAGCGCTCATCGTCGAGCATAGGCGAATCACCCTCGACGCTATAGCGACCGATGAACCCGGTCGTGTGTGAGCCGAACCCAAAAATTTCAGCAATCCCATTTTTTGCTCCCAAGACAAACGCGGCCGCTCCCGCCGCGCTCGTCATCTCGGCATCGGAACCGGGTTTGGCCGTGAGCGCGTCGCTCGCAATCACGACCCCATACTCGATGCGCTTTGCAGCCATTGCATCGACACAGGCTTGCAGAGCTGAAGTCACGACACGCGCCGAGAGACCTAAGTCCGTGCAATTGACATTGCCCTCAACGCCAAGTGCGTACGCGATTTGCGCAGCGACAGAATTCTCAATGTAGCCGCTCGAGAGCGAACACACGTAAACAGCTCCCACGTTTGCAACACTGACGCCCGCGTGCGCTAGTGCTCCTTGTGCGGCTTTGAATCCCATCGTCACGACATCTTCGTCAGGAGCAGGGATTGTTTTCTCGCCGCGCCCGCCGCCGCGATTCCAGGCCTTCGCGATCTCTTCGAGCTTTATGCGATAGTACGGCAGATGTGTTCCGTAGCCGATAATGTTCGCCATAGTCCGTGAGCCGATCATACTCAAAACTTCTTGAAACCGCCAAGACCGCAAGAGAAGCTGCTTCGGTCATCGGCTGCTCGAGTATCGTTATCTCGGCCTGGAGGGCGAATAAGTCAAAATCGCTCACCGATCTTGATGAGGCGATCGCGTAGCTCTGCTAAGACGTTAAAACTCCTTCGATTGATTGGTTCTGAAAGATATTCTATGATCGGCTCATGGAGAAAGAGCAGGCGCAGTGACAGAACTCTTAAGAAATGAGGAGGAAGATCAGCGTGTTTTTCCGTCGCCATTCCGACAAAGCCGATGCGTTGAAAGCAGTCCCTCTGTTCAACGATCTCAACCAAAAGCAAATGAACCAGTTGGCCCGCCACGCCACTGAGGTCACGATAGAGGCTGGCACGATCTTAGCCAAACAAGGAAGCTATGGGCTTGAGTTCATGTACATCGTCGATGGACAAGCCCGCGTCGAAAAAAATGGGAAAACCATTAACCATCTATCCAAGGGTGATTTCTTCGGGGAAATCTCGCTCATCGACGGAGGCCTTCGGACGGCGACCGTCATCGCAGAAACGAAGATCACCCTGCTGGTGGTGCACAAGCAATCGTTCGACCATATGCTCGACGCGATGGAGGGCTTGGAGCGAAAGATCTTGCTCGCGCTCTGCAAGTATCTGCGCAGCACAGAGGAACGCTGATTTTTTTATGTTTTTGTTTTGTCTTCAGATTCGCGCAAGCGGCGCACCAGCTCTGGCAATATCCTCACCGCAATCTCAGGATGCCTCTCTAATTCAGCCATGAAGTCAGAGCGTCGGACGGTAACGCATTCGGTGGGCTCTACCACACGCACCGTCGCTGAGCGCGGTTGATCGTCGATAATCGCCATCTCGCCAAAAAATTCGCCGGGCCCCAGCGTTCTCAAGACAGATGAATTAGGAGTCTCAAATCCTTTCAGCACTTCGACCTTGCCCGCAGTCATGATGAAAAACCCTCCGCCTCTTTCTCCCTCGCGTATGATGATATCGCTCGGCTGATAAGATTGAATGTGCGCTGTCTGGGCGATGCGCTCAAGGTCTTGCTCCGTAAGCTTCGAAAAGATGGGTGTTCGCTGTAACAATTCTGTGACTTCGATGGCGTACCGTCTTCCATATTGACGGGGAATGATCAGGACTGGGTTATCAGCAATTCGCACGACTGTTTCTGTCACGCTCCCGATCAGCCAGCGGGCGAGCGCCGAGTGGCCGTGGCTGGTCATGACGATAACGCTTTGGGGCGAACTGCGAGCGAACTCGGCTATACTCTGAGCGGGGCCGCCCTTTAGCACGTGCATCTGACTTTTAACCCCTTCGATCTTATGGACCTCGGCGATGTGCTTAAGGTACTCGGAAGCTTTTTCAACGACCACTTCTTGCAGAGGCACGATCGATGTTATCCCTAAGCTGGGTTCAGGGATAAAACTTATGGGCTCTTGGATTGCCTGTACTAAGGCTATCTCTGCCGAGAGTTTTTGGGCCAACTGCTCAGCGTAGGCGAGAGCCGTCTCACCGAAGGAAGACCCATCCAACGGGACGATGAGCTTCGCTGAAGCGCTTCCCGGCATCGTTGGTGGCGCGCTTCGCGGCGGCCTGAAGATAAAGATGGGTATAGGCGAGTGGTAAAGCAGCTTCGTCGTGATTCCGCCAAGAATACCCTGCCCCGCGGGATGCTCACTCGAGGCAGAAAGCGTGATGAGATTGCATTGTCGGCGTTCAGCAGCCCGAACGATCTCTTCTGCAGGGTTGCTGCCCATGATGACTTCAGATTCGGCGTGCAGCCCTGCTCCCCTCATGCGGCGTGCCATCTCTTCAAGATATTTGCTGGCCTTTAGCTCTGGATTTACGGGGACTGCCTTCTTCCCCGCTGGCTGTGGGGTAGCGGGATCTCCGATTTCATAACGGGGGCCAACGAACTCCGTGAGACGTGAATCGACCGCAGTCATGAGCACTGCGGGAATGTTCAAATTCTTGGCAAGGTACGAGACATACGGCAGTATCGCTTCGGCCGGCTTGGTGCCATCTAAGGGAAGCCAGTACCTTCTTGAACATACTATCCTCCTGATGAGATGGGTTCTGCGCCGCTACGCACTATAGATAAGATCTAACAGAAAAAGCAAGTCGCCTTTTCCAGATGGCGGTCATCGAGGGCCTCGAATAGCGGCACGTTTTTTAACACATCCGCCTTGTGGCTAGAACGTTTACGAAAGAGCATCTGGTTCCCTCCTCAAGGAGCTTACTTAGACGATTTCTAACCCTTGCTATGCCATTCAGGCTATCATCTACGAGACTCGTTTGCCAAGCGCGCTCGCGTTACCCAAGCCCCAGAGCTCTACCGCCGAGAGTTTAACGCAGCGTATATCAAAACGACGGCATGAGTGAAGCGATGGTGAATGTCAAGGCCAGTTTTGGCTTTATGGGATCGAGGATTTCTTGCTTATCTTAGGCTTTATGATCTATAATCTATGAATCTCAATAAAGCACCTGAGGGTCAGTTTGCGATCGGTGTAAACGGCTGTAGAGTTGGAAGGGAAGCAAATGGAGGGGAAGATGTTATTCACAAGCAATTTGCAGAAATCAATATATTTTATCGGCCTCACAGCGTTGGTTCTTGCGACAGCTTTCATCTCGTGGCCTGCGGAAGCACAAGACACGACTCCGCCCACAGTGACTATCACAAGCATTACGGCGCCCGAAGATGGGTTCTTGGCTTCCCAAAATTTCAGCACTTTCCCTGCCATCGTCGGCGCTGGGCCTATTACGGTTAACGGAACCGTCAGCGATGTAGCAGAGAGCGAGAGCTCACTCCAAGACGGGGGCGCGATCACCGTCGAAGTCAATGGAGTTTCAGCCACAGTCACTGAAGGCGACTGGACAGCAACGAACGTTTCTCTCAATGTTGGAGCAAACACAATCATTGCCCTGGCGAAAGATTCTTCCAATAATGAGAATAACACCCAAGTCCAAGTCACGCTCAACTTGGACTTAGATGGTGACGGGATTCGCAACAATGTGGACTTGGAACCCGAGACATTTTCTAGCGAATTTTCTGACTCACACACGTCGGGGAAGGTGCTAGAGAAGTCTTCGAACGTCATGATGGACCTCATGGATGCCCCGAATCCTAGCCAAGGAATCAAAGTCCTCGTATCAGAATTGGCTTTCGCATCAGAACCGTCCGAAGAATTTGTCAAGCTAACTATAGATGGCTCGTGTGCAGTCTATAAATTATTGTCCCCAGGGAAATTCATATTAACTTTTACCCCTGCGGTAGAAATAGAAAACGAGAGCAAGGCTGAAGTGGAATACAACATTGGAGGTACAACTATCGTTGTAGGAGTCGATAGCGGAGGGGGTACAGGCAAAGCCCACTTTGACGAGAGTTGCCAGAACCAAAATCTCGAAAATTTCAATGTGCAATCTGAAGAAGGGTCCGTGGATGTGAACGGAGTGAATGTCCCTGTGGGCAAAATGCTAACGGTGCCGATTCCCGTTTCTCTGGATGTTAAGCCGGATAGTTTCCCCAATTTAATTTCCCAAACTATGGGCGCGATCCCGGTAGCTATTTTCTCTACGCTGGATTTCGATGCCCTCAACCGACTCAACATTACTACCTTGACCTTCGGCCGGACAGGGAATGAACAAAGTTTGATCTATCGCCCGGAGAATGAACGAGGCGTGGCCTTTTGCAGCAGGACTCCTCGGGATGTGAATCGAGATGGGCTCTTTGATGAAATCTGCTACTTCGACGCGTCGAAAACAGGTTTTCAAACGGGGGATACCGAGGGTATCCTAAAGGGTACAACTGTAGAAGGAATTCCCATCAAGGGCCAAGACATAGTCCAGATCGTCCCAGCAGCAAGCCTATCAGTGGGCGGTCAATCTGCAGTGAGTCCGACGCTGTCTGGACTCAAGGCGATCAAGCGTGCCAATGCTGTTCAGTTCATTGCTCAAGGAATGGGCATTGAGGCCCTCAAGGTAGAGATTTTCAACCTGAACGGCAAGCGAATCTATGACAATGGTTTCGTGGGCTCTACTTCTCTGAGTTGGAACTTGAGGAGCAATCAGGGCAACCAAGCGAACGGAGTATTTCTCTACATTGTGACCGTACGTGGTCGCGATGGTACTGTGATACGCAGCGATTTGCGTAAGCTGCTCATCGCACGATAATAATAAGAAGACATACAACCAAATCGATCGAATCGATAGCCCCTTGTGAAAAACCTTAAGGGGCTTACAGTTGACAGCCATCTAGCCTTCGCCTAAGATTCCAGTGGCGATCGGAGACAGCCGATTGTACTTGGGAGGCGGTCCATGACTGACCTACCTGCTGGAATTGTTACGTTTCTCTTCACCGACATCGAGGGCAGCACAAGGCTCTGGCAGGAGCACCCCGGTGCAATGCCCGCCGCTCTCGCACGCCATCATGTTATTTTGAAGCAGGCTATCGGAACACAGCACGGCTATGTCTTTCAAATTGTCGGAGATGCCTTCTGTGCGGCGTTCAAGAATGCGACTGATGCGCTGGAAGCCGCCCTCGCCGCGCAACGCGCGCTGCGCGATGAAGCTTGGGGTGAGACTGGACCGATCCGCGTGCGCATGGCCTTACAGACGGGGCCAGCCGAGGTGCGGGTCGGTGAGTACACTTCGGGTGAATACGTATCGGGGTTAACGCTCAGCCGGTCCGCGCGCTTGCTCTCGGCGGGGCATGGAGGACAAATCCTGCTCTCGCTGGCAACTCAAGAATTGATTCGGGATTACTTATCTCCGGGAGTCACACTACGCGATATGGGCCAGCGGCGCCTAAAAGATCTCATCCGTCCGGAACACATCTTTCAAGTGGTGGTGCCAGACCTACCCGCGGATTTCGCTCCTCTCAAGACGCTGGATGCGCGCCCCAATAACCTGCCCGTTCAGGTGACTAGCTTTGTCGGGCGCGAGCGTGAGCTTATCGAAGTGAAGGATCGGCTCAAAGCAACTCATGTGCTAACGCTTACTGGGTTGGGTGGAACAGGCAAGACGCGTCTCTCACTCCAAGCGGCTGCAGACCTGATCGATGACTTCTCCTATGGAGTCTGGTTTATCGAACTCGCTCCGCTGTCTGATCCTGCACTCGTGCCGCAGGCAATTGCTACCGCTCTGGGGTTAAGGGAAGAAGCGAAGCGTCCACTGATGGAGACGTTAATTGACCACTTACGCGAGAAGCAATCGTTGCTCGTGCTGGATAACTGTGAGCATCTGATTGAGGCGTGTGCGAGACTGGCCGACAGCTTGATTCGCGTCAGCCCAGAGCTTAAGATCCTAGCCTCCAGTCGCAAGCCACTGCGCATTGTAGGTGAGACGACTTATCCTGTGCCGACTTTGCCAAGTCCCAATCCCCAACAATTGCCGTCGCTGGAATCGCTCTCAAATTATGAAGCAGTACGGCTGTTCCGCGACCGCGCGGTCGCCGTAGCACCTACGTTTCAAGTAACTCAGCAAAATGCCCTTGCAGTGACGCAGATTTGCCATCGGTTGGATGGGTTACCTCTTGCGCTCGAGCTCGCCGCAGCCAGAGTCAAAATAATGACCGTGGAGAAAATCGCTGAGAGGTTGGACGATCGCTTCCGTTTGCTGACAGGCGGGAGTCGCACAGCTTTGCCGCGGCAGCAGACGTTGCAAGCATTGATCGATTGGAGCTATGACTTGCTGTCAGAATCTGAACGTGTGCTCTGGCGGAGGCTTTCCATCTTTGCTGGCGGGTGGACGTTGGAAGCCGCTGAGATGGTCTGTGTGGGAGAGAGCATTGCTGAGTATGACGTGCTCGATCTCCTGACGCAGTTAGTGGACAAGTCACTGGTCATCATGGAAGAGAAGAGCGGAGAAGGACGCTACCGGCTGCTCGAGACAGTGCGTCAGTATGGCTACGAAAAGTTAGTGAAGGCAGTAGAGGTGAAGCTGATACGTGATCGCCATCTTGACTTTTTTCTCAAGTTTGCTGAAGAGGCTGAACCGAAGCTTCAGGGAGCAGAGCAGAAATTATGGTTGAATAGACTAGAGACAGAACATGATAACCTGCGAGCGGTTTTGGCTTGGTCGGTGGAGAGTAGCGAAAAGGCAGAGACAGGGTTACAGTTAGCAGGCGTACTGTGGCGCTTCTGGGAGGTACGTGGCCATTTCACCGAAGGGCGCAGATGGCTAGAGGAAGCATTGACGAGAACACCTGCGCGAACGGCGGCACGAGCGAAGGCACTAAATGGAGGAGGTAATCTCGCTCTCGATCAAGGGGACTATATAGCTGCACGTTTGCTTTATCAAGAGAGCTTGGCCATACAGCGGGAGCTGGAGAATAAAGGGGGCATCGCTGCCTCGCTCCATAACTTAGGGAATGTGGCATATATGCAGGGGAATTTTACTGAAGCACGCTCGCTGTATGAAGAGAGCTTGGCCATCAAGCGAGAGTTGGGGGACCAACGAGGCATTGCTTACTCCTTCGGCAACCTCGGGGGAGTTGCCCATGATCAGGGAGACTATATCGCGGCACGCTCTTTCCATCTAGAAAGTCTGGCTATAAAGCGCAATCTGGGAGACAAGCGGGGTATAGCCGCTTCCATCAACAATCTGGGAGAAGTCGCACGTGCTCAGGGTGACTATACTGAAGCACGCTCGCTGTACGAAGAGAGTCTGGCCATAAAGCGAGAGCTGGGAGATAAACGAGGCATTACTTTCTCTCTCAACAATTTGGGGAATGTGGCCTACGCTCAAGGGGACTATGTCTCAGCACGTGCCTTTTATCAAGAGAGCCTAAGCATTCAGCGAGAGCTAGTAGATAAACAGCGAATTGCTGAAAGTTTGGAGGGATTAGCAGGGGTAGATTGTGCAGAAGGTCAGTTCGAGCGTGCGACACAATTGTTAGGAGCAGTAGAGAGTTTGCGAAAAGGGATCGGCACTCCCTTGTCATCGCTCGAACGCACTGAGTATGAGCGCACCGTGGCTGCCGCTCGCGCTGCGCGGGGCGAGGAAGCCTTTGCGAAAGCGTGGGCAAAAGGGGGCCGCAATGACGTTAGAGCAAGCCATTGAGTATGCTTTGAAGTAGGATGCAAGAAAATCTGATTGATCCTCAAGGAGGTCTGATGATGTTTTTCAAAAATCGATCGGAAAAAGCAAACATTTTCGAAAACGTACCGTTGTTCAGTAACTTCAGTCAGCGTCATCGAGAATTGATCGCAAGTCAAGCGGATGAGGTTCAAGCGAAAGCCGGGAAGACTCTGGCTCGCCAGGGTGAGCAAGGGCTTGAGTTCATTATTATTATTGCTGGCCAAGCTCGCGTTGAGAAGAGCGGCAGAGTCATCGCTCAGCTGGGAGTTGGAGATTACTTTGGAGAAATCTCACTCATAGATGGCAAAGCCCGAACAGCGACCGTCATCGCGGAGACACCGATGACGTTACTCGTGATCCACAAACGTTCTTTTAGCTACTTGCTCGACAAAGTACCCGGACTGGAGAGAAAGATGTTGTTATCACTTTGTTCAATGCTGAGGCAAGCGGAAGAAAGTATTCACGATTAGCTGGCTACGTGCAATGAAAATATACCTGGGAGTTACCTAAAATTTGAGGGGAGGAAATGCGAGCTTTCCTTCCATAACACAGCCAACCCTTGACGCAGTCGGCAGGCTCAGACCTTGCGCGGAGCGCGAAAGGCGCGCACGAAGCCGCTAAGCCATTCTAATACTGTTTTGCATTGGTCACATCTGATAAATTGGCGGAAAGGCTTGAAATCGTTGAATCGCCCGCCAGCTCTGCACCCGAATCTGCTCTAGACCGATCTCTTGCTTGACCACCCGCGTAGCATCTTTCACGGCCCAGTGCAGCCAGTAACAGCACGTAGCCCAAGGCCGCTCACCTACGTGTCCTTGACGATCACACAAAAAGTAGTCACAATCTTAATGACAGAAAGAAAACGAATTTCATGATACCGACAAAGACATCAGAAGAAATTGCCGTCAATACCCAGGAACTCAGAGAACAGGAACGATCTGTCAGCTGCTGCCCGCCCCATGCACAGCCAGAGCCGGAATCTTTCTGGGATCGTTACAAGTTGCTCGTCACGACAGCGCTGTGTGCCGTTGGTTTGGTCGCGGGCGTGATCTCCGACATCTTCCATTTCACTTGGCTCGCCTATCTCTTCTATGCGGGCGCTTATCTCGCCGGTGGATCGCTCAGCACACTAGAAGCGTTACGAGCACTGCGTGAGGGCATCCTCAATGTGAATTTTTTGATGGTAGCCGCAGCCCTCGGGGCAGCCTTCATCGGCGACCCACGCGACGGCGCGATCTTGCTCTTCTTGTTCTCGCTCAGCAATACGCTCGAGCACTACGCGATGGGCCGAACGCGCCAAGCGATTCAGTCCTTGATGAGATTGCACCCGAACGAGGCGCTCGTGCGCCGCGATGAGAGAGAGATCGTTATCCCTGTCGCAGAGCTAGAGCTAGGCGATACTGTCTTAGTCAAGCCCGGAGAACGATTGCCCGCGGATGGGAGAGTGATCAAAGGATATTCTTCCGTAGATCAGTCGCCGATCACGGGAGAATCGGTCCCCGTAGAAAAAGAAGTTGACAGCGACGTCTTCGCGGGCACGATCAACCAGCACGGTTATCTCGAAATCGAAGTAACAAAACTCGTGCAGGAGACGACGCTCGCGAAAATTATTCAGTTGGTCGAGCAGGCCCAAGCGCAGCGCGCGCCGACGCAGCGCCTCATCGATCAGTTTGGGGCGTACTACACGTGGGGCGTGCTCGGGGTGACGACGCTCGCGATTATTGTCCCGATCTTACTGGCACAGCCGTTCCAGCAAACGTTCTATCGCGCGATGATCTTATTGGTTGTCGCTTCGCCGTGTGCGCTGGTGATCTCGATCCCGGCCTCGATTCTCTCGGCAATCGCCGGTGGAGCGCGGCGCGGCGTGCTCTTCAAGGGCGGCGCACATCTCGAAGCGTTATCGGCGGTGCGCGTCATTGCGTTCGACAAGACGGGTATCTTGACGACGGGCAAGCCGCGCGTGACGGATGTGATCTCACTGAACGGAGTAGATGGAAAAAATTTATTGAGCACCGCCGCCGCGATCGAAAAACAGTCCGAGCATCCCTTGGCCGAAGCGATCGTTACCGCTGCGCGCGAGCGTGGGCTTGCGTTGCCTGAGGTGACCGGCTTTCAATCGATGACGGGCATGGGCGTGAGCGCTCGCTATGAGGGCCGTGAACTCTTGCTCGGCAACGAGCGCTATTTTTCCAATTTTTCCCTGGAACTCGACGAGAGCGTGCGCCGGCAGTTGGCTTCGTTGGAAGCCCAAGGGAAGACTTGCGTGCTGGTGGGCGACGCGCAAAAAACATGGGGCCTTATCGCGCTCGCAGATACGTTGCGGCCGAGCGCACAGGCTGCGATCGCTCAGCTTCATGCCATGGGAATGAAAACCGTGATGCTCACGGGGGATAGCGAAGCAGCGGCAGCGGCCGTCGCCAACCAACTGGGCATCGATGAGTACCTTGCTCAGCTCCTGCCGCACGATAAAGTGCAAACCATTCAAGCGCTGCAAGAGAAGTACGAGAAAGTTGCGATGATCGGAGACGGCGTGAACGATGCGCCGGCGCTCGTGAGCGCGACCGTGGGTATCACGCTAGGCGGGGCAGGTACGGACGTGGCGCTCGAGACGGCCGATGTAGTGCTGATGGCCGACGATCTGGAAAAGCTGCCCTACGCGATTCAGCTCAGTCGTCAAGCGCGTCGCGTCGTCCAACAAAACCTCGCCTTCGCATTGGCAGTCATTCTCACATTGATCACGTCGAATTTGCTGAACGCTCCTTGGCTCACCTTGCCCTTGGGCGTGGTCGGGCACGAGGGTAGCACGGTCACAGTCGTGCTGAACGGCTTGAGATTGTTGGGGTATAAACCGAAATCGTAACCGCCAAGGCGCCAAGAACACCAAGAAAATTCGTTAGGGTAAGAGCGGTTCACGAACCGCTACTACACAAGCAGATTCAAAACACTATGGATCCACAAATCTATGGCACCGATGAGACGCTGATGCGCGAAGCCACACGCTTGGCAGCCTTGACTGATCCAACAGAGCACGATCCAGAGCTGGATCAATTAATCTATTCACTCGGCCCTTTTCCTGTCGCTCACTTTCTTGTACGCTCGAATGATGCTGAAGCTGTCGCAGCGCTGCGTCGCTATTTGCACACGCACTGGCGCGCCTGGGCCAACTTTATCGAGCAGATGATCGCCGCCGCCCGTCGAGACCGTGATAGCATCTTTGACGAGATCATCCGCGACTTCGGCGGAGACTGAGATGAAATCGCAGAAGAAAACTCAACCGGTCGTGGTTGGACTGGATTTAGCTGGCTCGCCTAAGCGTCCTTCGGGTTTCTGTTGGCTCAAAGGGCGTGATGCCGAAACTCAAGAACTCTACAGTGACGAAGAAATTCTTGAAACTATCTCACCAATAAAACCAGCACTGATCGCGATCGATGCGCCGCTTACACTGCCACGCGGGCGGCACTGCCTTGAGGACGATTGCTATTGTGCGGGTGGGAATCACTTTCGGGAGTGCGATCTCGAATTGCGACGGATGAAGATTAGAGTCTTCCCCTTGACGCTCGGCCCGATGCGTATGCTCACCAAGCGCGGCATGGCGCTTGCGTCAAAATTCAACAAGATGGGATACAAAACGATCGAGACCTATCCTGGTGCTGCCCAAGATATTTGGAAGATTCCGCGCCAGAAAGACCCCAAGGGACTGAAGAAAGGTTTGCGACAGTTTAAGCTCAACGGAGCTTTAGGTAAGCGCGGTCTCTCCGTCCACGAGATGGACGCGATTTGCTGCGCGCTCGTGGCTCAACTCCATCTACAGAAAAAATCTCTCGCACTCGGTGATCCTACTGAAGGATTAATGATCTTGCCCAAGCCTTGAAATCCCCCAATCAATTAATCTGGGTATTGATTCTTCTTACAAGCCCAGCTGATGACGTATCAGCTCGCACAAGTTGTCGGGAATCTCGCTATGGCGCGGGACTGGAGCACTCTTGCCAGTACGCGGATTTGTGTAGATGTCGTGTTTCTTGCCATGGCGCTTGAGGTAACAACCGGCAAAGATGAGTTCTCGAATAAACTCTCGGCGTTTCACACTTCTAGCGTGATCTGCTTCGAGCGAGTGTTGCGGCGTTTGAGAGATTGCTCTTCTAACATGAGTCGGTAGGCATCTCGAATGTTTTCCTCCAGCTCCTCAAGTGTTTCTCCTTGGCTAAAGACGCCAGGGACTTCTGGCAGTCGGCCCACATACCAACCATCATCGATCCAGTATTCCAACGTGAATTTCTTAGCCATTTTTGACCTCCTTCACTGCGGGATCGAATTCCTCTTCGACCAGTCTAAGCATGTGGTCTGCTTGTTCAGTACTCAAGATGCCTGCGAATCGCTCAAGAGAATGGTCTTGTTCATGGCTCAATTATATCTCAAATCACCAAGTAAGTTGAGATAACGTTTTCTCACCCCCTTGACAAAAGTTTTTCGGTATGCTATAGTTAATTTTACTAGACTGACATGTCAGTCTAGTAAAGAAGAGGAATGCGCATGGCTCGCACAGTTCTAGACAAAGAAACACGACGAGAGCAATTGCTGGAAGCAGCGATCAAGGTCTTCGCCCGGCACGGGTATCGCTCCACTTCGATCGATGACATCATCAAAGAGGCCAATGTCGCGCGCGGGACCTTCTATCTCTATTTCGAGGGCAAGAAAGAAATTTTTCTCGCGGTCATTGACTATTATTTCGAGAAGCTCCAAGCTTTATTTGAAGAGACTTCTCAGAAGAAGATCACTCCTAAGAATTATCGTCAGCAGCTACGTGAGATCCTGATGACGCGACTCGGCTTCTTCGTGCAACACCGAGACCTGGCCAAGATCATCTTCCGTGAGGCTAGTTCGATCGATGAAGCATTCGAGCGCCGCTGGTATGCATTAAAAGATGTCATGAAAGAAGTTAGCGGTGCGAATATTCAGCAGCTCCAAAAGGCGGGTTGCCTCCGGCGTACAATCTCCCCGGAGGCTTTCTGTCTGTTCATGCCGGGGATGTTTCACGAAACTGTATGCGGGTACATCCTACGCACTGAAGAGCCGGACTTGGAGTGGCTCGTCGATCAGTGGATGGAATTTGTGTTGCGCGGTATAGAAGCGCGTTAAGGAGGCATAACGATGCAATTTTTGAGAAGGCTGCAAGAACGGATAGTCGATCATCCCTGGCTCACCATCGGTGCGGTTCTGATCATCACGGCTGTCTTTATTTATTATATTCCCCAAGTCCAGTTTGAGAGCGATTTCAAGAAATCGCTTCCCAAAGGCGATCCGGCGGTTCAAGCGCTCGATCGAGCCGAGAAGATCTATGGCTCGCAAGATTTCTTCAGCGTGCTCATTGAGACGCCGGACACGATATTCAAGGTTCCGACCATCGAGAAGATTCAGAAGATGGAGACAGAACTCAAAGCATTGGAGATCGTCGACAAAAACGGCAAAGCAATTCGGGGAGTCGACGACGTAAGAGGGCCGACAACGGCCACCGTAATCTCGGCGACCGAAAAAACGCTCACGATTGAGAAGGCAGCTGAGATTCTGCCCAAGACGCCTGAAGAAGTAGAAGCCTATCGCCAAAAAGTCTTGGGTGATTCCAACCTGCGCAACGCAGTCGTCTCCGAGAACGGAAAGTCAGCAGCTATCTTAATCAAACTCAATCCCTATCTCGACGATAGCAACGTCTTTGTCGATAAAGTCAATCAAGTGGTTGCGAAGTATCAGGGCCCGGAGATGAAGATCTACGTGGGCGGCATCCCGCAAATACGCGACTCGATCCAGCAGAGTATGCGGGGCGACCTCGGCTTGCTCATCCCTCTCGTCATCTTGGTGATGGAGCTCGTGTTGTTGTTTGCATTTCGCACCGGGCGCGGCGTCGGCCTGCCCTTCTTGTTGATGGTGCTGGCTACGATCTGGACCGTGGGCACGATGGCGATCACACACTCGCAGATGACCGCTTTTTCGTTCTTCATGCCCGTGATGTTGATTATCGCGAGCAAAGCCTACGCGATCTACACGGTCAATCGCTACTACGAAGAAGCGATGCACCACGGGAAATTGCCCAAGCGTGAGATCATTCTCAACACGATGAACGATATGGCCAAGCCGCTCTTCATGGATGGGCTTACCGAGATCGCAGGATTTTTGTCGCTCTTGGCTGCCTCGTTCTGGCCGCAGCAGAGCTTTGGCCTCTTCATCGCAGTCGGTATCTTCTACACGTTTATCTTAAACTTCACGCTCATCCCGGCCATCCTAGCGGTGCTGCCGGTCTCGAAGAAGCAATATGATTACGAGCACGGCTGGTTACCGAATGCGCTCGCCGGTTTCGGTCGTTTTATCGATCGGCGGCGCGGCTGGGTGATGGGCGTATCGGCAGTTCTCTTGATTGGTTTCGCCGTGGCTATTCCCCATCTCAAAGTTGAAACAACACCCCAAAGTTTCTTAGGTCCAAACCACCCAGCGCTCATCGCGAGCAATGCCCTCGAGCGCGACTTTGGTGGCAGTTACCAAATTTCTATCGAGGTCAATACAGAAAAACCCAACGGCCTGCAGGACCCGACGGTGTTAAAGAAGATGGTCGCGCTGCAAGAGTTTATGAAATTGCAGCCAGAATACGGCGGCACTGTCTCGTCACTCGCGAACTTGGTGCGGGAGATGAACCAAAAATTCCACGCCGATGATTCTAAGTATTATCTCGTTCCCGACGATCCGAGGCTCGCGGCGCAGCTACTGACGCTCTTTACCTTCAGCGGCGGAGACCTGGGCAACGTGGCTACAAATGACTTCTCTCGCGGAGAGGTCGTGACGCGCACGAAGCAACTGAGCAGCACGCAGATCGTTGACTTGACGCGACGGGTCAATAGTTTTATGGCCCAGAATTTCGATGGAACGACCGTGAAAGCCCAACCTGTCGGCAGCGAACAGGCCTTCGCTTCACTCGCTTCGGGGACAGTGCCCAACACAGAAATGACACTCTTGATCGCGTTACTCGCAGCTATTCTCATCGTGGCTTTGCTCTTGCGCTCGATCGTTGCCGCCCTCATCTCGGTCGTGCCGATGATTCTCACGATCGTGATGAATTTGGGAACGATGAGTTTGCTCAAGTTGCCGCTCGATCTGGCTTCGCTCATGATCGGTAGCATCGCCGTCGGCGTGGGCATCGACTACACGATCAACTTCATCATTCGCTGGCGCGAGGAAGCTGGTCGAGGCCATGATTTGTCTACAGCCTTGGAGATCACAATGCGCACGATGGGTCGAGGTATTTTACTGAATGCGATCACGTTATCTTTGGGCTTCGCCGTCTTCTATTTCTCGCAGTTTCAGGGAATCCGCAACTTCGGCCTGCTCATCAACCTGACGATGATCTGGTCCTTCTTAGGAGCTTTTACGCTGATCCCGGCATTGTTGCTTGCCCTGAAGCCACGCTTCATGATGGCACGCCGGCCTCAACCAGCAGCAGTGCTGGGCGGAGCGACGACGCTCATCCCCACTCCAGCGCAACCAGAAAGTGAAGCCTAACACTTATGAAATCAATCACAGTCTTTAAAGGAGGTTTTCGTATGACGAAAACTGTCAAAATCGCAATCACAACGTTCAGCCTCTTATCAGTAGCTATTCTGTTCTCATTGGGACCGGCTTACTCTCAAGGCTCTTTGACCGGGCAACAAATCTTGGAGAAGATTGACGCGCGCGGAAATATTGGCGGAAACGGCAGCTCGGTCTCTTTCTCCAGCTTCGACATCGTCGACAAGTCTGGCTCGAAGCGACAGAGCAATTTCGTCTTCTTTGGCAAGGGGTCTCCAGATGCCCAAGTTCCCAACCGCGTTTTGATTTTCTTCCTCGCCCCGCCCGCTGAGACTTGTGGGACAATCTTCTTGAGCATCGACAAGAAGATCGCGGGAAAGAAGTCTGATCTCTATCTCTATTTGCCCGCGCTCGGCCAGGCCAAGCAATTGGTCACCAGCAGCGACCGCAAGGGCAGCTTTGCGGGCTCCAATCTCTCGTTCGATCAGATCGGGCGCAGCCAACTGCATACGGATTTTGACGCCCAGTTGGTCGGCGAAGAAACTCTTAAAGGGATAACCATCAATGGGGCCAAGCAGGATCGCGTAGCGTACGTCTTGCAACTGACAGCTAATAAGACAAATAACCCTGATGAGAGCTTCCCGCAACGAAAAATCTGGGTGGACAAGCAAGAGTTCATCACCCTCAAATCAGAGGACACGAACACTGTCGGCAAGCTTCAGAATATGACCACGCTCGACAACCTCACCACGTTCAAGGGGCGCTTGGAGACGAACCTGATTAAAGTGACCAACGTGCTCGACAACAGCTCGACGACGGTGAACATCAGCGACCGCGAGGACATCGGCGATCTAGCTGATACTCTCTTTGATTCGAGCAATTTATCCAAGTTCGAGCCTAAGCAATTCAACGATAAGCTGAAAGTGAAAGTGCCCGATCCGACGTGTAAATAATCTTTTGTAGGGGCGGGGTCACCCCGCCCCTACAAGGGGAAAATCATGCGTGCAACAAAAATTCTGATGATGGTGGGACTGGTTCTCAGCGCTTTCGTCATTGCAGTGCAGGCTCAGCAACCCCAGCCGATCAAAGTCTTGATCATCGACGAGACGCAGACACTCTTAGAGTCTCTGCAAGTCAATGTGCTGGTGAAGTTCGCGCGGCAGCTTCCGACGCTTTCCGTCGACGCGCGCTTCATCGAAGTCGAGTCCAGCTTTGATAACCCGTTAGCGAAGACTAATCTCCAACTGAAAAAGTACGACCTGATTGTGATCATCCCGCTGGAACTGAATTCGCTGAATTCGATCTGGTTGGTCAGTCGCCATCCGAGCACGTGGAGCGCGCAGATGAGTCTAGCGGTTACACAACTTCGCTTTCTGATTGACCAAATCTTTGCGCAGACGGGGCAAAAGACGATAGATGTGACCCAAGACTGGATGCCCGCGTTCTTGGCGGGAATCTTCCAGCAAAGCGGCTGGTTATGAACTGTAGGGGCGCAGCATGCTGCGCCCCTACAAAGAAATGAAAGGAGATTTTTGCAGCCACGACCGATCCCCACCCCCCTCCTCCCCGAGAGGTCTCCGCTGCAACCGGCCGGTGCCCAACCCACCGGCCGCTCCCATTTTTTGGCAAACATAACCGCCAAGGTGCCAAATCATGGATAGTATAAACATCATCCAAGTCACGAATCTCACAAAGCAATTCAACGGCTTCACGGCGGTAGACAACATCTCATTCGCTGTCGAACAAGGCGAAGTCTTTGCTTTCCTAGGGCCTAACGGAGCGGGCAAAACTACGACCATCAAGATGCTCACCACGTTGCTGCGCCCCACGAGCGGAGAGATGCGACTCAACGGGTTTAACCCACTTAGCGAACAAGATGAAGTCCGCCGCTCGTTTGGCATCGTATTCCAAGACCCCAGCTTGGACGATAACCTCACCGCTATGGAGAACATGGAGTTTCATGGCGTTCTCTACAAAGTGCCAAAGGAGACACGCCGCACCCGAATCGAGCAATTGCTCAAATTAGTAGACCTCTGGGATCGTCGAGGAGATTTGGTGAAGCAGTTTTCGGGGGGCATGAAACGCCGTCTGGAGATCGCCCGAGGCTTGTTGCATCATCCGAAACTTTTTTTCTTGGATGAGCCCACCCTAGGGCTTGACCCCCAGACCAGAAATCATATTTGGGGGTATATCAAAGATTTGAACAAGCAAGAGGGCATTACGGTCTTCTTCACTACGCATTACATGGAAGAAGCAGAGCGTATGGCTGATCGCATCGCGATCATCGACCACGGCAAGATCATCATCGCAGGGACATCTGAAGCGTTGAAACAACAGACCAAGACGACATCATTGGAAGAAGCGTTCTTGGCTCTCACGGGCAGCACGATTCGCAAAGAAGAAGCAAGCTCCACAGACCGGATGCGCATGGTTCGCCGGATGTGGACACGGAGATAACCCTATGAGCACCGTCTACATTCTTTGGCTTCGCCAGTTAAAACGCTACTTTCGCTCTCGCCCGAGAATCTTGGGAGCATTGGGCCAGCCGCTGCTTTTTTTGGTTGCGTTAGGGTTCGGTTTTGGACCCATTTACCAGAAAGCTGGTGGGGGGAATTATATTCAGTTCCTTGCTCCAGGAATCATCGCGATGGGCATTCTCTTTACTTCTGTTTTTTCTGGAATGGAAATCATCTGGGATCGGCAGTTCGGTTTCTTAAAAGAAACTCTGGTGGCTCCCATCCCAAGATTAGCAATTATGCTCGGACAGACCCTCGGCGGGGCGACCGTTGCCACCATCCAAGGGATGATCGTCTTCGTCATTTCGTTGGTCGTCGGTTTTAGGCCGGAGAGCTTGACGCTCATCGTGCTCGCTCCTCTCTTTATGTTTATGATTGCTCTTTTGTTTGCTGCGTTAGGAACGGCAATCGCTTCGGCGATGGAAGATATGCAAGGGTTCCAACTGATCATGAACTTTTTAATAATGCCTACGTTCTTCCTGTCAGGTGCGTTGTTCCCACTTCAAGGCCTATCGAACATCATTGGGATCATTGCCAGCGTCGATCCGCTTTCTTATGGAGTGGATGGCCTACGAGCCGTGCTCTTGAATAATGCTCATTTTGGAATACCGACAGATCTTTTGGTTCTCAGTGTGGTCGCCGCCATTTTTTTGGCTGTCGGCAGTTACTTCTTCTCTAAGATTCAGATCTGAAGTACGAACTACGGCGTTACTGGAAAATTTTTCAGCTAAGGGGGAATTAACGGGCATCTGGTCCTAAAACCGGCTTCTCCGTGCTGTAGGCTATGAGTGTCAAGCCCCCTTTTTCATCCCTGTGGCTCAGGGATTGCGGTTACCCTCTGGAGTAGCGGGTGTATAATGCAATTGCAGCGCAACGGAGGTTGGCGTTCGGGACCTCAAGAGACAGGTTTCATTCCTTAATATCACGCTCGGAGATAACTAAGGCGGAGCCCACCTGCCCCTGAAGGCCGCCGAGCCGAGAAAAAAGTAGCGTTCCATTCATAGTGGTTTGAGGACAAGCCTGACCTTGTGAATCAAGGCAACCTGCGGACGGGCATTCCAAATCATAAGCATAACAGCGCCGCACTGAGGCGCTCTAGAAGTACATCTATAGAAGGGATACATACATCATGCACTTTAAGAAGACTGTGTTTATCGGAAGTTGTGTGCTGTTGGTCGGACTAGTAGTGGCGCTGGCGATAGCTCTAAGCTATAGCCAATCCCCTCAATCGGCCCTTCCCTGTAACATCACCATCACCAAGCAGACGATGCCAGCCGGGGGAACACCAGTGTTCCACTTTGTGCTTGCTACCCCTGCTACTACTACTACGCCAGTAGTATTCGACTTGCACGATGGCCAGCCGCCGCAAGGATTTCCGATCTTATGCGATGGCAAGGTGTTCGAGTGCATCGTCGTGGCCTCCTCACCACCATGTACAACACTGATACCGGCCGGTTGGACGCTGACGAACATCGCTTGCACCCTGAGCGGCAGCACCGGCGGCTTCAGCTTCAGCATCAATGGTGCCACCCCGCATCCCGCTTTCCTGCTTGGCGACAATGAGGTCGACTTCTCCAATCTGGGGGGGGGGCAAAATGTCCTTCCAATGCACCTTTACCAACACACAGACGCCCCCGACCAGCCCGGGCACGTTCATCTACTCAGCTAAATTCATTTGCGGGAATATCCCTGGGCCATTGGGGTTACTGAACCCCGAACAGGAGCCGCCAGTGAAGCCGGGTAACTATACGACAGCGATAAACGTACACAATCCTGGCGCGGGAAATGTTGACTTCAAGAAGAAGGTGGCCTTGACGTTTCCTCCCGGCTCGGAAAAGCCAGGGGACATCTCAAAGATCTTCGGCGTTTCTCTCGGGCCAGATCGAGCTTTCGAGATCGACTGCCGAGATATCGCGAAGCTGGCGTTCCCACCCCCACCCCCACAATTTCCACCAGACGGTGTGGTGCCTGACTTCATCAAGGGGTTCGTGGTCATCGAGAGCCCACAATTGCTCGATGTAGTTGCCGTCTATACCAGTGAGCTAATTCTCGACAAGAACCTCGTTAAACTAGGGTTTCCTCCTGGGTTCGCACTGGCAGCAAAATTCCCCTTACCCACAGGTACACCGATAGCGTTTACGGTGCCGGATATAGGTAACCCCGGCGTGACCTCAGGAGCCATAGCCTATCCGATAGAGGAGGTTAAGGCAGTCATAAGGGAGACCCTAAGAGCCGCGAAGATGAAAGAGGATGATATTTCGATGACAATGGGACACATCCAAATCCAAATCGAGGACGTTTCTGTGGCTTTAGGACAGACCTTAGATGTCGAAGAAGTAAAACCCAAGTCGCCCCCGGAGCAGAAGTGCGACCTGGCGATCAAGAAGACCGCAGACGTCAATCAAACCCTTGTTTACTTCGCGGTCACGGTCACCAACGTGGGCAACGCACCGTGTCCGCCGACCACGACGGTCACAGATAATCTCCCCTCGGGTTTAGCGGGGACATCCCTTAACCCCAACACGGCCGGCGGCTGGACTTGCCCTCCTGGGCCGCCCGGCAGCATCATGTGCACCAATGCCACGACGCTGCAGCCGAATCAGAGCAGCATGGTCTTTACCGTAGTGGGCACTTTTGCGACCAAGGTCGAGAACTGCGCGACGGTGAGCAATCCCAACGACATGAGTCCGCCCAATAATCCGGCTAACAACAAGTCCTGTGTAACTGTTCCGTGAAATGAGGTTGAAGGAGAGAGAGCCAAGGGCGAGCGTTCGAGCCGTTGCGCTCGGGCGCCCGCCCCAAGCCAGAACGAACAGATCCAGCAAGGAGTGATCTACTATGACGTTCGTCAAGAAACAAGCCGACCTATTCATGGTGCTGTATGCATGAAACCGAATTAGCCAACGGTATCCGAGCGTCTTATAAACGGCCAGGCACATCGTGCTTATCACCGCCCGTAATTCAATTGTGTCAACGAAGTTGTGACTTAACTTCTTTCAGACTTCGTTAATAAATCATGTAGATGCTCATGCAAGGAAAGTTACGGCGACAGGAGGTAACTCACCAGACGGTCTTCACCAGTTTGGATTTGACAATTGCTTCGTCTCGCGTGATGAGTGCTGCTTCCTCGTTCATGGTTTTTTGATAGACCAAAGCAGTCGCACAGATGATTGCATCGTGGATATCCAAATTGCTGGGCATCGCTCGCACGACCACTACATCTAGCGGATAGATCAGACAACGCGGATCGGTAATGGCTTCTAGGACTGCTTCAAACGCCAATCGCGTTTTCCCTTTGGTGGCGAGGTCTTTAGCCTCGGCCAGCACGATCGAAGGGATAAGCAGATGTTGATTCTCATCGCGCAGAATTTGGCGAGCCTCGCCACCGAGCCTTTTGCTTCCTTCTAAAAACCAGATCAGCGCATGGGTATCGATGACGTAAATCACGAGAGAGACCGTGTTTTGATCTCCGAGGTTTTAATCTCATCGAAAGAGAAATCGGCCTTCCCTTTCCAAATTCCTTCGAGGGAAGCAAACGTTCGTTTAGGAGATTTCCTGTGAGGGCTATTTCGTTTCAAGTAGTCAGACACGGCAATAAAGATCGCCTCGGAGAGACTGGAAGCGTTAGTAGATTCTAAGAGTTGTTTCAGCATCTCTTTGCGTTCGAGGTTACCCGCGTAGATCCAGGTTGTACCTCGTTCGAGCACAGATTTAGGCAGTTTACCCATGTGATTCACCTGTCCGATGAAGTTTGATATAGCCATATATTGTACAAACCCAACCGAATTGTTTCCATAGGCTCTCGCATGGAGAACTAACTTATGCCGGCTCCCGCTGATGCGTAGCGTTAGGCAGGCATTGGTGACTGGTGAGCTATCACGGAGGCCGTTATAATCTGACCTGTGATACGCTCGTTCGCTGATCGCGGAACCGAGGATATCTTCCACGGAGCCGACACGCGATCGGCGCGCACGACGTGCCCGAAATCACTGTGGCCGACCGCTCGCCGCAGGCTTGACCAGCTCAACCGTGTTCGCGATCTTGCGGACCTCGCGGTCCCACCCGGCAATCGTCTTGAACGGCTGCGGGGGAGTCGCAGCGGCCAATACAGTATTCGCATCAACGAGCAGTATCGCGTGTGTTTTCGCTGGGAGAACGATTATGCAGACGAAGTTGAGATCACGGACTATCACTAAGCCCCGTTCCCACCACGGCAAGCCCGCGCAGTCACTGGTGGCGCGGAGGCTGCCAGCCAAGCGACCCCCGACGCATCCGGGCGAGATGCTCCTGGAAGAGTTCCTCAAGCCTCTGGGGATCAGCCAGTCTGCCTTTGCGGTACGACTGGGAATCTCCTTTCCTCGATTGAATGAGATTATCCGAGGCAAGCGCCGCGTGACGCCTGATACCGCGTTGCGACTGGCGCACGTATTAGGGATGTCCGCGGATTTTTGGCTTGGTTTGCAGCAGGATTGGGATCTTTGGCATGCCTTGCGGAGCAAGCAAGCAGCAGCGATTGCACGGCTTGAGCCACTCCGCCACGTAAGCTGAGATACCGATTTATTCATTTGCTAGGAGTGGCATCTACCAACTCGATGCGAAGACGCTTTCCAACGGCGGCGGCAGCCCGTTCAATCGTGCGCAGTGTTACCGATCCATTGCGCGGGTCGAGCAAGCGATCCAAAGCGGCTCGGCTAGTTTTCATCACCCTAGCCATCTCGGCTTTGGAGAGATGTTTCTCTTTCATCGATTTCCGAATTTGCCAAGCCAGGATTCGCTTATAGGCGACTTTCTCTACTTCCGACAAAATTCCTTCTTCCTCAAGAAACGCATCAAGCGAGGATCCAATGTGTCGGTTCTTGCCCATTATCATCCCTCCTCTAATTGAGACTTACGCTCGTATGTCAGATTGAGATCAATCTTCGGGAGTGTTCGCGATTTCTTGATAAAGCCATGCAATAAAACTAGCTTCTCTTCATGGGTACAAAAGAGAACACGGGCAATTCTGTTTCCGGAGAGATTGCATCGCACTTCCCATACACCGTTTCCTATTGATCGGCAGAGGGGCATTCCGATAGGCCATCCGTATTCGACGGTCTTAATGTCGGCACCGATCAGACGTCGCTCTTCCTTGTTCAGAGATTGTAACCATTCACGCACCGGTTCCCGCCCGGTTCGAGTCCGAAAGAATGCTGCGGGAATACGCTTACCTTCATCGATCATACGATAATGTGCCAAAAATGATACACTTTGTCAAGACTCGTTCCACTGAATGAAGTATCTCAACACCTGTTGTATTTTCATCTTATCCTACTTAATGTAAAATCGGGTTATGGGAATTTCATCTAAGACCTGCGAATGGCCCGGAAATGATCCGTTGATGGTTCGTTATCACGACAAGGAATGGGGAGTGCCTGTTCGAAACGACAGAAAGATATTTGAATTCTTGGTACTTGAGAGTGCCCAGGCCGGGCTTTCATGGAGGACGATTCTCTATAAGCGCGAAGGGTACAGAAAATTATTCGCTGATTTTGACCCGAAAAAGGTCGCGCGCTTCGGCAAAAGACAAGTGGAAAAATGCCTTAAAGATCCAGCAATAATCAGAAATCGGCTGAAGATAGAAGCGGCCATAAACAATGCGAAGCGATTTCTTGAGGTTCAGAAAGAGTTCGGGAGTTTTTCGAAATATATGTGGGGTTTTGTGGACGAAAAATCCATTGACGGCAAACGCAGAAGTCTCAAAGATATTCCGGCTGTAACGAAAGAGGCAGAGTTGTTCGCAAAGGATTTAAAAAAGCGAGGCTTCAAATTTTTAGGGCCGACAGTTGTGTATGCCCACATGCAAGCGGTCGGCATGGCGAATGATCATACAATGGAATGTTTCAGATACAAAGAAGTGAAAAGCATGCTAAGCTAGTGAAGTGGCTGTTGGTCTGCAGCTTGATCAGATGAGCGAGTAAAAAATGCAACATTGCGGCCATTATGTAGACAATGGAGCGCATCGTGCTCGCTCCTTGAATATGGAGATTCACCAATAGATGGCGACCCATCTAACCATGCAGAGGATAAACTCATTTTAGAGGCGATAGATATCTGCACAAGTCATCGAACTCGCATTGCCGGAAAACTATCACCCAAGACTTTTCTTTCCCAATCGCCTAATCTTCGGCACTCAAACTTCTGTTTCTCAAAGGGACGACTGTACTTCAGCTTTGCTTTACCTCGACCTAGTATGAGAAAGATCCTATGTGGAGTGAATCCTTAGCGATTAACTAAGAAAGGACCGATATGACGGTGTTGATCTTCCTAATTTGGATGCTTGCGACAGTCTTGTCCATGGTTGTGACTACTAACATGAATTTCAAGCCGCAACCAGCCGTATACTTCGCATCCTACAATACCTGCGCGGATCAAGCTAAATCTCACGTTGAGATCAAGCTAGGCCAGTACTTGTTTAAGTGCTCCGGCCAAGATGGGCGTGCTTTTTTTGAAATATGGCAGAATGGTCAGAAGGTTTACTCCGAGGGGGGTATTGGTTTTCGTTACCGAGTGCTAAGCAGGGGTGACCAAGAGAATCGCTCGCCTTTCAACCGAGATTTTACCGGTGACCGCTTACCCGACCTAGTTGTCGAGAGTGACGCGGGCGGAGTCCATTGTTGTTACACGTATCTAATTTTTTCTCTAGGTGATCGATTTGAATTACTCGGACAAATTGAGGGAAGAAACAGTCATTTCTATTTTAACGATCTTGATGGAGATAAAATTGTCGAAGCGACTGGGGGAGATGATACTTTTACATATTGGCGCACCTGCTATGCATGCTCGTATATTCCGCAAGTTGTCTTACGATACAGAGACGGAAGCTATCGATTGGCTACGGATCTCATGGCAAAGCGCGCCCCCAGCGATGAAGAGATAATAGCTATAGTGAAAGAAGTCAAGGAACAATGGGTCGACGAAGATCAGGAGTATTTGAAGTGCGCCCCTAGAGTTGGACAGAAGCGTTAAACAATTTATGATGGAACAAAAGAGGAGCGCACGATGAAACCACGACGAACCTTCTCCCCAGAATTTAAGGCCCAAGTAGTCTTGGAAGTGCTCAGTGGCACCAAGAGCAACGCCGAAGCCTGCCGGGAGTACCAGCTCAAGCCGGAGATCTTATCCAAGTGGAAGACCCACTTCGTGGAGAACGCAGCCCAGCTGTTTGGCATGAACGCGCAAGGCAATCCGGAGCAAGCTCGCATGGCCGAGCTAGAACGAGTGGTCGGACGCTTGACCCTCCAGTTGGAGATCGCAAAAAAGGCCTCCAGCTTCTTGACGGCGCTGCAAAACGGAGGCGGGAAATGACCGAGAAACTGGCGCAAGAATATCCCGTCCAACTGGTCTGCCAAACGCTCTGTTGTCCGCGCAGCGGTTACTACTACCGCCCGCAAGAACAAGACGAGTCGGCTCTGCAAGAGGCTTTGAAACAAGTGGCGGGAGAGTGGCCCACCTATGGGTATCGTCGCCTCACTGCGCAACTGCAACGAGCAGGCTGGGCGATCAACAGCAAGCGCGTGCGTCGCTTGATGAGCCAGTTGGGTCTACTGAAGCAGAAGAAAGCGGCGAAACGACGCACGACCCAGAGCGATCATGGCTTTGCCCGCTATCCCAATCTGGTCCAAGATCTGAGGATAATCTGCCCCGATCAAGTCTGGGTCAGCGACATCACCTACATCCGTTTGCACAGCGAATTTGTGTATCTGGCGGTAATCTTAGATGTCTTCACGCGTCGCATTCGCGGCTGGCAGCTAGGACGCAACTTGGATCAAGAGCTAACTCTGACGGCTTTGCAGCGAGCCTTGGCTCAAGGCAAACCCCAGGTCCATCACTCGGATCAGGGTGTCCAATACGCAGCAACTGCGTACATCGACTTGCTAAAAGAAGCCGGAGTACAGATCAGCATGGCCGAGGTGGGAGCCGCTTGGCAGAATGGCTATGCGGAGCGCCTGATGCGCACCATCAAGGAAGAGGAGGTGGATCTGTCCGAGTACGAGAACTTCGCTCAAGCTTACGCGCAGATCGGATACTTCTTGGAAGAAGTCTACCAGAAGAAACGGATTCATTCGGCGTTGGGATACTTGACGCCGGTGGAGTTTGAACGTCGCTGGTCGAGCCAGCATACTCTTGTGGGGCTTACCCCCTAAGTCGTCTCAGTTTTGTGTCCAATCTCAGGGGCGCAGTACAATTCTCCTTTGGTACTAGGGTATATGCTTGACCTCATATACTCGGGTAACGGCACAGCGGCTTGGAGGTTTCTCGAAATGGCCTGGCCCGCCAACAAAAAAGGGAAAGGGCAATTCTTGAAAGATTTCAAAGAACAGCTTACGCAAAGTCCGTACTGGCCCGAATTAAGAGCAATGAATGGATGGCAATGATTTCACTCTCTGCTAAAACTCGCAGGAGTCATTCTCTTTCACCTGTGAACTGATCCGTAACTTGTCTATGATCCTCAGGAGGGTACGCAAGACTTCCTTGGGGGGCAGAGCGGGGATCTTCTTGCTCATGCAGTGAGGGCAACGGTTATTTCCCCCTCGCACAAGTCTTTTTCGACGGGAATCGGCTCACCGTCTTTGATGAGACTTTCTATGTACACTTTGATAAGATCCTTGGCCGAGACTGGGTCATCTGAGGTCCCCTGGGATTTCGCCCGTTATTACTGCGATCCTACTTATGCGAAAGAAGTCGAGCAGCGTCATAAGTTTAGAGATAAGCGTACACTCGCTCAGCAACTCAAACAGCTCTGCAGAAAGCAGGGATGGATGCAGGAGGATTTAGCCAAGCACAAAACCGCAAGACACTAGAACATCTAAACAGTTTACTGGTATAACAGCTTAATGTCTTAACGGCTTGTTTCGCTAGCCGTGCTTACGCTAAAACTCTAGGGCAGGCACAGAGGCTTGCCTCTACAGCAAGCTAATTTTTCCCAGATAATCTGTGGTTCTATCTCGATCATCGTAACGTCTATTACATACTGTCCCGCGCCCCAACGTTATAATGGTTACAAATCCCAAGGAGGGTTCGGGGTTGCGGATGCTTTACGAAAAACCCCTCGCGCGCCGGAGCGATAGTGCGCGGCCCACCCGACGGTGAATCGAGGGAGGATCATGAGAGGTTGGCTCATCTTATCATTTCTTTGTGCAATTTTTGTTGTTTTCTCTTGTTCATTAAGCGGCTCTTCGCAACGGCCTTCTATAAAACTCCCGCCCACAGTTGACTTGGCACAAGATCAACAGAACGCCACGATCTTGGGAGGCGATACCGACGAGACGCTCACTCAGTTTGGCGCGCTCGTCACGGGAGATTTTAACGGAGACGGTCTGGCGGATGTCGCGGTCGGTGCGGTCAACGTCAACGGTCCCGATGGGCTTCGTCATCTCTCTGGGGCCGTCTATGTTTTTTACGGAAAAAAAGATTGGCCCAAACAGGTCGACTTGGCAAAAGATAAAGATGGAAAATCGTCGGCCGATGTCGTCATCTACGGTGCGCAGCCCGGCGATCAGCTCGGTTACGCGCTCGCTGCCGGAGACCTTAACGGCGACAAGACCGATGATCTGATCGTCAGCGCGGTCGACGCCGCCGGCCCAGACGGATTGCGCACCAACAGCGGTGCCGTTTATGTCTTCTACGGTAACAGCTTGTCGGGCGTCATCGATCTGGGCAAGAAAGAAGAAAAAGACAAAGATAAAAAAGACAACCAAGATGATAAAACCAAGGCAGAAAAAGCTGCGGCGAGCGTAGTCGTCTATGGCGCGCACACGGAAGATTTCGCGGGCAGCGCGCTCGCCACGGGCGATATCAACGGCGACAAGATCGATGACTTGATTATCGGCGCTCGGTTCGGCGAGGACGGTCGGACTAATTCCGGTGCGGCGTATGTCATCTTCGGCCAGAATGCGCTAAGCGGCCAAATAGACTTGGCTCAGCGCCCCGGCGATCTCGTGGTTTACGGCAGAGCTCAAGACGGAGATTTGGGCAGAGCCGTCGCCAGCGCCGACGTCAACGGAGACGGTTTCGATGATTTGATCGTTGGCGCGCCTTTGGACAACACTCCCGACAATATCAGAACCAACGCTGGCGAAGTCTATGTTATTTACGGAAAATCGTTCGAGAAAAACGCGCCGCCGACGGTTATCAATTTAAGAAAGACAAACGCGGACGTTTCGATCTACGGCGCGAGCCTGCTCGACCATCTGGGCCAAGCCTTGAGCCATTGCGTGCGCACGGCGGGTGCGCGCAAGTGCGCCGACCTCAACGGTGACGGATTTGAAGATATTGTGATCGGCGCGCCGGGTGCGAGCGGCCCCAATGGGAAACGCGCGGGCTCGGGAGAAGTGGTCGTCATTTTCGGTCAGAAAAAACTTCCCTCAGTCATAGACTTGGCGGACAAGAACACAAAGCCCTCTATGGTTGTTTACGGGCGACATGTCACCGATCACTTGGGAAGTTCCGTCGCGACCGGCGACATCAACGGCGACTCTTTCAATGACCTATTGATCGGAGCCGAGACGGCCAATGCCCCTGCCGAAGAAGGTGTGAAAGATCGTGCGGGTGAAGCCTACATTGTGTACGGAGGGAAGACGCCGCCGGCGGTGGTCGATGTTCGCCCGATGAAAGAAGACCCGCCAGGCCCCGATGTCACGATCAGCGGGGCCAATCCCGAAGACCATTTAGGGAATGCCGTCGCACTCGGAGATACCAACGGAGACGGGTTCGCTGATTTGTTCGTCGGTGCGTTCGACGCAGATGGGCCTGCCGCCGAGCGCACCAACGCGGGCGAGATTTATCTCGTCTATGGCATCGGGCTGAGGCCCGTGAAGGTGAAAGTCTCCAAACAAAGCAAAGTCGTTGACGCCAACGGACTCACCGTCGGCGGTCTTTTGGAGTACACAGTCACGATCAAGAACGAGGGCAAAGGCGATCAGTTCGATAACGAGGGCAACGAGATGATCGATCCGACGCCCTTGGGCACGACCGTCGATACAAGCTCGCTCAAGGCGAGTGCCGGCAAAGTGACGTACGATCCCGGCACCCGCTATGTGGTTTGGAACGGAGGGATTCCAGTCGGAGAGACCGTGACAATCACGTTCCGAGTGAAAGTCGATAATCCTGCGGGTGATCTGACCGTGCGCAACCAAGCAAAAATTCGCTATGACTCCCAGGGGCTCGGCGTCAACGATGGCGTGGCATTGACCAACATCACCGAAGACAAAGTTCTGGCGCATCCCAAGGGCGATGTCAATCTCGACGGACAAGTAACGATAGACGACGCAAAATTCTTGGCGGAGTATATTGTTCGAAAAACAGATTTGAACGACGAGCAAAAGTGGACTGCTGATGTGGCAGAGCCTTGTCGGCCTTCGGATCAAAATATCGATGTGACAGACATCCGATGGATTGCCCAGTTGGTCTTAAAACTAAGGACGAAACTTGCGTGTGACGGCGCGCCCAAGGAGTCTACACAACACACAGGGCCGACCCAACGCACGACGCTCTCGCTCGAGATACAGCCGTCGCAAGAGAATCAGTCGACGCATGTTCACCTGATGGCTCAAGGAGAAATTTTCTCGGATTTGCAGATCGGGCCGACGGGCGCGCTGCGCTTTGACCCGTCGGTTGTCCAAGTGCTAAGCGTCAAAGGCATCGAGCCTTATGAAGTCTTTGATGATCGAATCGATAATCAGAAGGGCGAAGTCCAATTTGCCGTCGCGGCGCTCCAAGCGCCTTCGTCATCGAATGCAGCGATTCTGGACCTGGAGATTGCACTCAAGAGAAGTGCGACTTCTGAGGGACTTTTTAGGCTCTCAGGCGTCGACGTCCTGCGCACCAGCGAAGGAGAAGATTTGCTCGCCGAGTTGGGTGACAAGAATGAGTTGCGTTGGCAGAGCGAAAAATTTTCGGTTCGGAATCTCAACGTAAAACTCTCACCCAATCCAGTGCGCGGCACGGGTTCAGCAATTTTCAGCGTGCAGGGGGATGGGGTTCTCTTAGCTCGAGTTCAGGTCTTTGATCTCGCGGGTCGAGCTGTCTTCACCAGCGGCTGGTCCAAGGGCGATCTGGTGTGGAAGCTCCAGACTCAGGCTGGCAAATCTATCGCGAGCGGTGTCTACTTGTACACGGCCTGGGTACGCGGGCCTAATGGGAAAATTTTCGCTACGGGGTTAAAGAAGTTCATCGTTCAAAGATGACCAAATAGTGAAACCGCCAAGACGCCAAGCGCGCCAAGAAAATCTATGATTTATAGGAATCTTTATTGCGAGTGCGTAGATCGCAACCACGCGAACGGAATGAGTTTGCGCGTGATATGTCCCTCGGGAGACCGAAGAGTGAGCACAACCCAGTAAACACCATTTGCGAGCAAATGTTTGCTTTGTAGCAGTTGTCGGACACTATCTGAGTTCCCTATCACCCACTCGGTTCGGTCAATCAGATAGCCGTCGGGTCTAAAGATCTCCGTACGCGCTGTCCATCCACGGACTTCTTGGGGTAAGCGCAAACCATCGAAGAGAGTTTTGTGAAGTTGATCGAGATCGTTTGGGTCAACTCCCGGCACTCTTGCGCTGGGACTGCCCGAGAGTTTGATCACACGCACATCGTCGAGAAGCCAGCCCAACGTTGGGTTCAGATTCTTAAACTTGGAAGTCCGCATCAGACGGAAGCGCAAGATCATTGACTTGACTCCATTAGGCACAGTGAGCGTGCGTAACCCCGAGCTAGCCCAGCTCCCTTGCTGAGGCTTGGACCAGAGCTTGCGCCAGCGAGTGCTTTCGTCGAAGCTCACGCTGACCTCGACTTGGTCTCCTTTGCGCAGTTGTAAGAAATAATTAAAACTCAACCCCAATTTGATGACTCCTTGCACGCTAATTGAAGGAGAAAGCAGCGTCGCCGAGCTATCGTAAATACACTGAGAGGGATTGCCCAGATACCAGACATACTCTCCAGAGCTCTTCTCGTTAGCCGCGGGGAGATTGCACCCTAAGCTGGACCGAGTCAAGCGTTGAGCCGAGCCGCTCGATGACCATATCACAGCCGAGCTTTCCATGTCGTCGTGGAAGAGCTCGGTCGCGACCGCGAAAATTTCTACGATGGCTGAGTTGACCCCGCCGTGCCGGTCGTCGACCGTGAGCTTGAACTCATAGTGCCCTTCTTGGTCGGGAGTAAAGCGTGGCGTAGAGCTAGAGAAACTCTTTCCGGGTTTGATCTTGCTGCTCGCTGGGCTTTCCAGGACGAGCCACTGGTATTGCAACGCATCTCTGTCCGGGTCGGATGAGCCCGTCCCATCGAGCGTGACCGGAGTACCCAGCTCGACGGTGCGATTAGGGCCGGCGTTCGCTGTCGGTGCTTGGTTGACGCTGGGCGGAGTGCCCGTCCCTGGTGCTTGCGCGTCCAAGGTAACCCCGCCAGCATCGGACTCAACGATATTGCTCAAACTGGTTCTGCTTGATTTTCCATCGTAGAAATTGCTGCTCGGAGCTGTTGTTGCGTTGAACATCCGCACATTATTTTGCCCGGGGAAGGGATCATTCGCATTGCCTTGATTTCCCTCAGGGCAGATGCCGGGGCGGGAGACGCAGTCAAGATTTTGAGTTTCGCCGGCTTCTTCCAAATCAACGAGACGATGCGTTTCGTCGCTATTGTCTTCAACGCTCTCGTCGATGTGCCAGATCAACAAGCCGTGTCCTGGTAGAGCCGCATCATAGCCAACGTTTTGTCGGTTCTCGATCAGAAAATACTCGCCCGTGCCGACCTGCCAGCGCGTCCAGTCGACTCCATTGGGATTTGATCCCAATGGATAAAATGCGCCCGCATTGCGAGCGGCATCACTCAGCACCAAACCGGCCTGCTGACCTTGGACGGGAATCGGGTTTATCCACCCCCAGAACCATTTTGTCCAAGCTGATGGATAAGCCGGACTGTCGCCGAGGGCGTGAATCCCGTTCCAGGCTCCCGTGCTCATCAGGTCCCAATCGCCGATGCCCCAGGAAGTTCCGTCGATGTCATAGAGATCGAGAATGCCTCGGCCCAGATCGTGCCCCATCTCATTGGCGATCACACCGATGCCGCGGCATGACCTGGGGAGTCAAAGGCAGCGCAGTGCCATTCGCCGAACTCGGCATAGCGCCGCCAGACGCTTCATCGCCGACTAACACACCGTCGAGCGTCGGGGCTTCGCCGGGCTGAAGTGCCCAGTGATGCGCCCAGATGGAGTGCGGCGTGCAACTCGCTCCTACGCCGCCAAACGCTGCATCATACCCGGCTACGATAATAACTACAGGACTTTCGCGTTTCGATACTCCCTCATTGGTAGCGAGCCGTTTGTGGCCCTGTTCTACCTGGACAGCTCACGTTATTGCGATTTCTTTCGTGAAATCTATCCAATAGAGCCATCTCGCAAGGGGATTCTGGGGCACGG
>JACOSB010000149.1 GCA_016179105.1 Candidatus Acetothermia bacterium | reverse complement strand
GCGGCTAAGGCCACTTGAAACTTGAACGCGGCACTGTACTGATTGCGTGACTTCTTCATCTCCTTGGTCCTCCACTGGCTCGGTGTAGCTTACTCGTTTTTCCACCTTAGCCCGTGGTCCAGTTTTCGGGGCCAATTATAGAACCCACTATACGTCGTTACATACACACGCTCATCGGGCCCAATGTCAATTTGGTTCGCGTTTTGGATCTTCAGAAAGGTTCCCCTAAAACTCCCGTCTGGCCCGTAGCGTAACACTTTCCCATTGAGAAAATCCGTAACGAACACGTCACCCTGCTTATTAGTCGCCAGCGATGCAAAGTTTTGCCCTCTTCCAGTTTCGGCATCTTTGCTGAAAGGAGCAAATTCTGTGACTGTGTTGAAGTCAGGTTTAGCTGCTCTCATGATCCTGCTTTTAATCATCTCCGGCCCAGGCAAGCCATTGGTAGAAGCCGTGGGTTCATCCAAAATGAGAAGGTCACCTGCAAACGTTCCTGCTTTCATTAACGCATGCGGAGAAACGATGCCCAGAAACTTGAAGGGTTGACTAGGAGGTAGAGAAAAGACTTCCCCCGTTAGAACTTGTTGAGGAGCATTAAACTGCTGATCCGCTTGCAGAGCGTTCAGTATACGCCAAATACCAAGAGTGGGTTTGCCCGCCTCGTTGGAGAAAGTTCCAAAGTAGAGGTCGCCGTTTGCTGTAAACACCAGCGAAGAAGGGCGTAAAACTGTTGAACCCCATTCTGCTACCAGGGTTCGCCCACTTCCGTCTTGATTAAAACGCAAGATACGGTGAACACTACGGTTGCTATCTCTGGCAAAATTCTCAGTAGTATACAACCGTCCGTCAGTGCCACAAACAATGATATTGGGGGAACTCAATCCTTCAACAATGGTTTGGAACGTTCCCGACGCAGCATCTTGTAGCCTGAGTATGGCTCCGTCGGGAGCGTTGTCTGCTCGGGTAACAAAGACAATTCCTTTTTCTGGCGCGGGCTGTGCTCCGGCTCCTAACACTCCGAGTACCATACCAATGATCAGCACGCAAACAGGAGTGACGCGGCCACCGATCTTCCACATGTTTAAGATCCTCCTTTGGTCGAAAGAAAAGATGCTTTTTAGGATAGGCTTAAAGTTTAGGGAAAGTCAAGGATAAATCCAAACTTCGTATTACAGTTATCCCTATTTACGGCGACATCTCTAAGAGCGTTGGCTTTGTCAAGTCCTGTGGCTGCCTCCTTTCCTGAGCAGAAATCTACGTATCGATGCTCAGGTCTCGGTGACGTTGGCTCCTCACCCACTCCCGACAGTTTCTCATCGCCATGGCGGTGCGCCACACATCTCTCCGGGTCCAAGACCCATGATGTTCATTGCGCTTCTTCTGACGAGAGTGAAGAGGGTTGCCCAATCAATCGCGCGATCTACCGACCATGTCGCCATGCGAGCTCACCCTCACCCGCCGGCCTATGGTCTAGCGACCATGTCTACCTGCGGGCTCACCCTCGCACGCCACCATGACCTAACACCGTGAAGTAGTCTATCTTCTCCTTCCACACCTGATAGACGATCTCCGCCAGCCGCCGGGCCAAGGCCACGCGGGCGATCTTCTTCCCCTTACGTTTCTGCACAGCGCGAAACCAAGTCCGCAACGGACCCGGACTTCGGGCCGCCTGAGTCGCGGCCAGGACCAACACCCAGCGCAGCAGATGATTGCCTTCCTTACTAATATGGCCATGCCGGGTCCGCTCCGCGCTATCCCGGACTCGCGGAGTTAGTCCTACATAACTAGCCAGGTGTTTGGCACTGGGGAAGCGATGAATATCTCCCAACTCCAGCACGAGTACTATCGCCACAAATGGGCCAATCCCCGGAATAGTGATCAAGCGCTGCACGCGGGGGTCTTCTCCCCAGTGACGCCTTAACTCCTGATCCAGGTCCCGGATTTGTTCATCGAGTAACCGGAGTAAGCTGAGGCCATCGGCGCGAATCTTACTGGGGATTGGACCCAGAGCCAGTGCTTGGAGTTCCTGTCGTCCGCCCACCGTCATCCAACTGCTCCTCGAGGTCGGGCAGAGATTACGCCGCGCTAACAGGGCCAGCAGTTGGTTCTTGATTTGGGCACGGCCAGACCAGCCCCACTCGGTGGCGCACCAGCTCCCGCGCCTCCCGCAGGTCTCGCGAGGGAATCCAGACCTGAGGGAGCAGGTCAGCTTTCAACAGACGGGCCAAGCGATCGGCATCGACCCGGTCATTCTTCAACCGGGCGGAAGCGATGGCCTTGGTCTCCTTGGGATGGGAGAGCACGGGCTGATGGCCTAGCTGCTCGAGCAGATCAACCAACCACCACCAGGTCCCGCACGCTTCGATGGCTACCCGGGCCGGGACAGGGATTTGTTCAAAAAAGCGCTGGATATTCGTTCGTTCATTGTCCAGACGATGTTGAGTTACCGTTCCTTCTTCAGTCAAGACCGCGATCTGCGAGACTCGTTTGTGCAAGTCGACTCCGATATGTACCATAAGTTGTGGCCTCCTTCGTCATAGTCTTTGCTGGCTCAGCCTACTCTTAGCTGAGCCGGGAGGCCAACGCTCTTATGACATCAATCGCAGCTGCTCTCACTTTTGGAGCTAGGCGATCTCCTAGGATTTTTGGTCATGATGCCCATTCCCATTTTCTCCCATCTTTGGAGCGGCTGATTGCATCTGGCTGAGCACTCGCTCCATCGCGCGATAATATTCCGACCTCACTCGCTCATCGGAGAGCTTCACATAGCTGAGACTGCTCATTATACTGCGATGGCCCAAACACTCCCGTACTGTCGTGAGCTGCGCTCCGTTCTGCAGCAACTGCGTGGCGAAACTGTGCCGAAAACGGTGGCAACTCCCGGTGATCCCGGCTTTCGCACAGTAACGTTCCATCGCCTTCTGGATCGCTTGGCTGAATAGGCCTCTTCTCTTGCGCTTCTCATTCCAAAACAAGCAAGGAGTCTTCCAGCTCGGTCGCTGCGCTAAACACTGGCGTAGTAGCTCGAGCGCATCGGCGGAGAGATAGACCTGGCGATCCCGACGCCCTTTGCCTTGACGCACCAACACAGTGCCCGCTCGCAGATCCACATCCTCTAGCTCTAGCCGAGCCACTTCCCTGACGCGCAGGCCCGCCCGCAACATCAAGGTGAAGATCGCTCGATCACGTACGTCCGTGATGACCGCAAAGAGTCGTTCCAGCTCTGACTCTTTGAATGGACGAGGCAGCGCACGCGGTCGTCGCAGATAGTGAGTGAACCGTACTGGACTCTCTCTAGGCCGACCGGACTGATCGGCACAGAACTGATAGAAATGCTGGAGCGCGGAGAGTCTGCGATTGATCGTCAAGGCACTCAACCCTTCCGCTCGTTGTCGGTCAATGAATGCTTCTACATCCCGACGATCGACTGCGCGCAGAGGTTTGGGAGTCTCTTGGCAAAACTGCGCTAGATCTCTCAGGTAACTGTCCACGGTATGGGGAGAATAGGCGCGTCGCTCCAGATAGCGGTGAAACTCTAGGAGTTCGTGCATCTCACTCACTCCCTACCGTCACCCACTGGGGTTGAGGCTGAGTCTCGATCGTGGCCATTGCCCGGTAGAATTCCTGCCGCTTGGTACTCTCATACAGCTGGGCATAGATGAGCACTTCTTGCAGGCTCTTATGTCCCAACAATTCTTGCAAAGATCGCAAGGAGATCCCGGCGTTGAGTAGCTGGGTGGCAAACGTGTGACGCAAGGTGTGGAAGGAATACTTAGCCGGATCGATCCCGGCGCGGTGGAAGGCACGCTTCAAGAGTCGCTCCAGCTGTCGCACGCTCATGGGCTGGTCTAGGCGCTGACCACTCCAGCGCGAGCAAAACACGTAGTCATTGCTGGAGACTCGTTCGCTGAGCCAAGCTTGCAAACTCGCTTCCACTTCGGCGGTGAGATAGACGATCCGATCGGCGCCGGCTTTGCCTTGGTTGATCCGTAGGGTGTGACGTTCCCAGTCCAGATCGCCTAGTTTGAGGTGGGTCACCTCACTGACGCGCAAGCCACAGTGCAACGCCACCAAAAAGATGGCACGTTCTCGAGCGGTCAGGTCCACGGCCAAGAGTCGGCGCACTTCCTGCTGTTCCATCGGACGAGGCAGCTGCAGAGGGATGGGCAAGTAGTGACTGCGCGGCTTGACCGGATTCTTGAGTAGATAGCCTTCTTCTTGGAGGAAGCGGAAGCAGTCATACACCGCGGTCAGATAGCAATTGATGCTGGTCGGAGCTAGTCCGTGACGCTGTGCCTGTTGGATGAAAGCCTCGATATGAGTGGAAGTGACTGCCGCTAACTCCGATGGCTGGGGATCGGGCAATCGTTGGAGAAAGCGGCGTATGTTTTCTAGTTTAATGCGACGAGTCCGCGGCGTGTTTTTACGAAGCAGATACAGCTCATAGGTCTGCAGAGCTTGTTGATCGTCTGGGGTCAAGCGAGTGACCCACGTGTAGTATTGAAGGTTGGACATGAATCTCACCTCTGAGAGTAGAAAAATGCTGATTGATTCTAGCTCTTAGAGTGAGAACCGTCTGCATTGTCGTCATAACCCTATTTACACGACGCATTCATAGCTTCACCCGCGACAAGTACGCTGAGAAAGTTTTTACTAACTTGAAGACCTCAGAGTTAGCAACAAACCTAGCCCTTTTATGAACAGCGCTTTGCTGCAAAAGTCTGAAAATTGGGATACTCGTGCATCGCTCAAGATTGTCAGTGCGCTAAATTGCGTGAAGTCCGCCCACTGCAAGCTGGCGATGAAGGTGACTGTTACTCCTATGTCCACTTTTGCAGCAAAGCCTGTGCACAGATTCTTTCTATGAGCCGACTATTGTCCTAGTCCTACAAACTTTAAACAGGCCAAAACCTCCTAGATAGCCGTGTACATCCCGCTCTATTCCGGCTGGTAAGAGCGAGCGATTGGTTCGATAGTGAGAATCGAAAGATCTTCATCACGGTGCAACGTTGCAGACCGCCATACCGCTTGCATCATGCCTACTGAACATATCATGCGTCCCATTTTCATTTCGGCGAAACCGAAGGATTTGAGGACCATCAGTAGTGGTTGCGGCTACGTACAAGTTGTCGAAGCGATCGAAGGCCATTGCCCCTAGGGTATAGTTGGCAAGCATGGCAAATACCCTCAGTCCGCCCGGAGGAGCTGGATTACAGTCTGAGGGTGCAAGAGTGCACATGAAAATCGTCCCTGGCGGCGATTGAGCACCACCATGACCAACCACAGGATCACGTTTGTTAGAAGCAAAAAAGAGAACCGTACCTGCGTTGTTAACAGCTAACCCGCCTAAAGACTTATCGGGAGGGAAATCGCCGGGGTTGTTTTGGTCGCCGGGGATGCGAGTGCCAAAGATATCAATGGTGTGCTGCAATTGGCCGGGCAGAAGAAAGTCACGTATCGGGTCTTGAGGGACTCCTTCGAAGGGGGGATCACGATAGACAATCCTAGCAGGAGTCGGATAGTCCGCTCCAGCCACCAACCGACCTGTGGGTAAAAAAGCCGTGTCTCGTGCTCCGGTGTTGCCCGGAACGGAAACGAACGATTTTAACACTTGCAGCGGTACTCCGCCTGAGATCCTCCAGACGCCAGTGTGGGGCAACCCTGTATTTCGAGTAGGGTTAGTGTTGAAAAATAGCTCCCCATTAGCGGGGTTAAAGCTTAGCCCCTCCGGTCCACCGCTCATAGCAAGCGCGGGAGTTGTGGCGAAATCCAAAACTGTGGCTAGCTCGCTGCCGTCAAACCTCATGCGAACGATTTGCCTGGGACCGTTCGTCGGCGTGGGGGTGCCACGTCCATTCTGAGCTGCGTACAGGCGGCCGTCAGGGCCGCACGCGAGCGATGTAACATTCTCTAAACCACTAGCGATGATGCGCCCTGAAAATGGCTCGTCCAAGTCAAACCTAGTGATCGTCTTTCCATCAAAGCTGCTGACGAAGAGGCTTTGAGCTTGAGCCACGGCGTCGGTAGCTGCGAGGTAGCCGCGCACGATGAGGTGTTGCAGTCCAGAGGGCGGACCTTCGGGGCCCGGAAACACATCGGGACAAATTCGCGCCTTCGATGACACCACAAACCCGCTGGTCATACTTTCGCTTATTCCACCTGACCCAGCACTGCTCAAAGTTACGGTGGATTCAAAGGCTCGGCGCGTCTTGGTTGAATCTGCCAAATTCTCAATGAAGAGACGAAGTATTTCTATGGTGCCTACGGCGCTGGCACCGTTGGGGTGTATGTATTGCCAATCGACATCAGTCACGATGAGAACCTGGCCGTCAGGTACTCTAAAAAAGCCGTTGCTGTTCGCGGGACCGCCGGTGGTGCCGTCGGGCAGCACCCTCACGAAATCCAGCATATGCACTCCGCATCCTCCTTTTGCTCCCCCGACCAGTTCAAGCGTGACGTGGTTACTCGCTAGCTGGCCCACATGAGTTAAGACATTGGATTCGGCCGTACCGAGAGACATCCCCTCACGCTTGGACGTAGTCGACATATTCCAGCTTTGCGTACTTTGCGTAGCGGTCACGACTAGGGCTAATACTAATTCCAGTTCATCTTGTCTCATTCATAAAGTTGGAAATCCGCTTAAAACAAGGGGCTTAAGCCCCTTGTCTCATGACATTTCGAACGCAAAATAGTATAACAAAGCAACAAACATCAAACTGACGCTTATCCACTTGGAGAGTTTCGACTGCAAAGAAGAAAACATTGATATCTTCCTTTCCTCGGTTTGGTACTTTTAAAGCGCCCCAGCTCGGCGCTGTATGTAGTCCTACTTGTGTTTTGGATTTTGCCTAATCAGAGCCGTAGATAAGCACGTCCACGCTATCTGATCCGCTCGATCCACCAAAAGCATCTGCAAAGATTGTTAGTTTGGTACCCGGCACGGCGTAGACCCGAGTTACCTCAGAATGGGGTGTCAACGTTAGTGTATCCAGCTGACCCACTAGCTCGTTCCCTTCGGTTATGGTGATTCGGATTGTGACATTGGTTGGAGACCCGACCCGTTCATCAGCCACTACTCGGATCTGTCTAAACGTACTCACGTCCACACTACCCAATTGCAGTGATTGACCCACAGGAATGCTTACTGCCCCCGGTGAAGTCCTAAATGCGAGTGCCGTACCTGGGGTCGCAGCGGATGTGAAACTCGTATGCCCCCCACCGATCAATATTGATGACACCAACGCTATAGCCGTGAAAGCCAACGCCCATTTGCCGAACAGTGGCATACTCCTCAACATGCGAATCACTCCTTAAATTAAGTTGATGGTACTACTCGTCAGCTGCTTACTAATCTCCTCCTTTCTTGCGATTTCGAACCTACCGCCCAAGTATAAATTTCGCGCGTCACGAAAAGGTCACGGGATTATTGCTCGCTAGAAGCAGAAAATTTAAGCATCATCGGATCGAACTCAGGCTTTACGGCCAAATATTTGTCCCTGGCACTCTGAGACTACACGGCAGAGATACAATTTATGGCTAAGCGAATGCTGGGATGGAAGCGCCAATCGGTAAAGACGAGGGTGGTTGAGAAAATTAGGCCCCGTTCGCCAAGGATTATGTGGTGTGCGCGTCTAAAACCACATCATCCTTGTAAACATGCTTGGAATGAAGCATTTTCTTTCATTACCCCCTCTTGGGCTCGAATAAATCAATAGCTTTAGTGATCGCAATTTGAGTGACGAAACTCTCTTGACAGAAAAACTCCTTCTGCTATAATGAAAATACGACTGGGCGACCTACCGACTGTGTAGAAGCTCATAACGAGCAGACTCGCTGTACGTAGGTTCTGGTATCGTAATCAGCCGATACTCCCCCAGCCTATTTTATTTTAGAGGAGTTCGAGTATATCAATGGCAAGGGTGCGCTGTGCCGATTGTCGTCCGTTGTAGACGGCATACGCCAGCTTGTGCGCCTTTGATTTTTTCCCAATACGTGCAAAGCGAATGACGTGTTTGTTGAAATGAGGTAAATCGATGAGTAACAAAATTCTTGACATCCATCACGCCACGGCGATTGTCAGCACCGCTCAGAAAAAGAATTGAACTTTCACCCAATTTTGACCTCATCTCCACAAGCTCTCCATAGTTCTTCACTACACTCTCGATGCCACTCCCGCAGATAGCGGAGTGAGTATAGCAAAGGAAGTGAACTCCCATGAAGCGAGTTTATCAAAGCGTAGGTGCGTTAGCGGTCGCCATTGCGATTTTAGTAGGAGGTATAGCCGCCGCCGAGTATACTTATTATGCTTCCGCGCAGACTCCTGCCCAAACCCCGAGTAACCCAACTAGTCCGAGTGTTGAGCAAGAGCAGCGCGCGCCCATCGTAGGGAGCGTCAAGGTGCCGAGCCGAGCCTCAACGTTGGCCAGCTTAGCCAAGATCGACATTATCAAAGCCATCGGGGCTGCGACGGCTCAGCAGAGTGGAACCGTGCTGGCGGCCAATTTGGGCGAGCGCAATAACTCTTTGGTCTATCAAGTGGTGATCTTGATCGCAGACGGTAGCGAGGTCCTCGTGACCGTGGATGCAGGGAACGGCAACGTCTTGAGCGTGACCAAGTTACCGATGGAAGGCGGGTTCGGACAGGGAAGACACGGCGGTCACGGACGTTGATACAGATGTTCGAAGAAGGCTCCACACTCCAAGCGAAGCCAGCGACAAGCCAAATAGAGCAGCGTGAAAGCTGGCTCGGAGAGGAGGGTGGCTCAAACCCATCCTCCTCTTCCTTCTCGCAGCCGTGTTTAGAATGTCTGACAAAACCGCCAAGGCGCCAAGGACGCCAAGAAAATAACGTGATCCTCATGAGACAAAAAAATTCACGTTGGCCGATTGCGCTGACTATAGCAGCTTATCCGTTAGGTCTCTCTATATTTGCTTCTCCGTATTATTGGAATTCGCTCGCAACATTTTTTCTCTGGAAAGGTTCAACTCTCGTTGAACGATTCCGAACTTTTCTTTCTCTCTAAGGAGGATCATATATGCAACGATTTCTTGTGCTTCTGGCTGGCTTAATGACCGTCATCGCGCTCGGCTTCGCGGTGGTATTCACTCAAGGGGCAAAGCCGTCGACGGCATCCTCGTTGAGCGCCGTGAGTGCTAGGAATCAAGTACGCACAGCGACAGCCAGTTTGACTCAGCCCAGCGAGACGCCCGCGGCTTTCTCACAAATGACCAAAGAACAACTGGACCAATTGATCACTGCTTCCGGTCAAAACGCAAACAAGACTGCCATCAGGCAAGTCAGCCCCGCTGTCGTCAAGATCGAAGTGATTAAACAGAACGACAGCCCAAAGAGCTCTGTCTTTGGACCATTCTCCAACGATCCTTTCTTCAGAAGATTTTTCGGTAACATACCGGATCGTGAAAGTGCACTTGGGACAGGTTTCGCCGTTGACTTAAACGGCCAAAAATATATCCTGACGAATTATCACGTCGTCGGAGAAACCACCAGCATCAAAGTGGTCTTCCCCGACGGAAAAAACCTGGAAGCTGAGTTCGTCGGAGGCGACGAGCTGAGTGACCTCGCCGTCATCCGCCTGAAGAACCCCAACGGGCACGATCTGCCCACGGTCGAGCTGGGAGATTCTGATAAAATCGAGATCGGTGACTGGGCGATCGCTATCGGAAATCCTTTGGGGTTCCAACAGACTGTGACCGAGGGCATCATCAGCGCGCTCGGCCGCGATGTGCCAAAACCCGATGGTAACGGCTACTACCGGGATATGATCCAAACGGATGCGGCCATCAACCCCGGCAACTCCGGCGGACCGCTCGTCGATTCCAAGGGCGAAGTGATCGGCATCAATACGGCCATTGCCTCCAACTCTGAGGGCATCGGCTTTGCCATTCCCATCAACACCGCTAAGCGTATCCTGTCGCAGCTGGTCAATGGTGGTAAAGTTAGCCGTGCTTGGCTCGGAGTCTACATCCAAGATTTGACAGACGACCTGGCTACGTCACTCGGGCTGCAAGCCAACGCGGGTGTCTTGATTGCGAACGTGTTCAGGGAAGGCCCTTCGGTCAATGTACTAAAGTCTGATGATGTCCTGCTGAGCGTCGATGGAGTAAAGGTGGCCGGTAGCAATTCTCTACAGGATGCGATCACCTCTCATAAGGCCGGGGACAAAGTGCGGCTGGAAATCTTACGTAACGGCGAGCGCATGACAGTGGAAGTGACGCTAGGAGAACGGCCGCCGGAGGCCACGCTCAATCAGGTGACTCCGCCACAAAATAGTAAGCCCTAAGATATACGTAACAAGGCTACTGTGATTTTGCTAGACGCTCCAAGAGCGTACAGGTAGAATCACCCTAGGATAAAACTTAAAGAGGAGTGATGGAGCATATGGATCGGTTGCTCATTTGGGTTGCCGTAGCGATCGTAGCACTGGTGGGTTTGTGGTGGCTGTGGGGTACGGCATCGCATAAGCCCTCCTCCGTCGAGGTGCAAGTCACCGTTTCCGAATACTCATTTAAAACTTCTCTCACTGACTTCCCTGCGGGCACGGTTTATCACTTTAAGATTACGAATGCTGGAACCATGGCGCATGATTGGATGATTATGCCCGCGGGCGAGACGGATGAATCAAAAGCTTTGGTCAAGGTTGAAGACAGTGACCTAAAGCCGGGTGTTACTTTGACCCGCGACTTCACTTTCAATCAAGCAGGCGAATTCGAATTCGCCTGTCATGTAGAGGGTCACTATGAAAAGGGGATGAAGCTTCCGATTAGCGTAAAATGAAATCTCTGAAGACAGCCATCATGGTGAAGCGCAGCATCAAAACCAAGCACCAAGGAGATAATCCATGCCTATCGGAAAGAAGATAGTTTTGCTGGCCGTCTCGTTGTCGGTCCTTGCATCGTGCAGCGCACTTCCGACGGGAAGCCAAATCAATTCAGCGGGCGTTGGACTGAAGCTGGTCGCGGAAGGTTTTACTGCACCGACGGCGCTCGCTGCACCCGAGGATGGGACGGGACGTCTCTTCATCGTGGATCAAATCGGCGTGATCAAGGTTCTGACGCCCGACGGGAAATTATCTGAAGATCCTTTCTTGGACTTGCGCGACCGCGTAGTAAAGTTGTCAGACCGATATGATGAGCGCGGGCTCTTGGGGCTTGCGTTCCACCAAGATTTTAAGAAGAACGGACGTTTCTTTGTTTATTACAGTGCGCCCTTGCGAAGTGGAGGGCCGCAGGGCTGGAATCACACCAGCCATATCTCCGAGTTCAAGGTCTCATCGGATAACCCGAATAAAGCGGACCCGAAATCAGAACGGATCGTATTGGAGGTCGATGAACCTCAGGCCAATCACAACGGCGGCCAACTCGCCTTTGGGCCCGATGGCTATCTCTACATTTCCTTGGGCGATGGCGGTGCTGCCAACGACGTCGGTCTCGGACATTCGCTCACCGGCAACGGGCAAGACCTCTCGACGTTGCTGGGCAAGATTCTTCGCATCGATGTGAACGCCAGCGATCCTTATGGGATTCCCGCTGACAACCCGTTTGTCGGGCAGCAGGGAGCGCGCGCTGAAATCTTTGCCTATGGGTTTCGCAACCCTTATCGCTTCTCCTTCGACGCTGGAGCGAACCACGACCTCTTCGTCGCCGACGTGGGGCAAAATCTTTTCGAGGAAGTCGACATCGTCACTCGCGGCGGCAACTACGGGTGGAACACCAAGGAAGGCACACACTGTTTTGACCCCAAGAACCCGAACCAGCCGCTCGCGAGCTGCTCGAGTGTGGGTGCTCGCGGTGAGCCCTTGGTTGGCCCCATCATTGAGTATGACCACAAGACCGGCATAGCCGTCGTCGGTGGCTTCATCTATCGGGGCAGCGCGCTGCCTCAGTTCGGGGGGCGCTATATTTTAGGCGACTGGAGCACGAGCTCTAACAGAGCAGACGGAAAACTCTTCATGGCTACGGCTCCAGCTTCGACGGGAGCGATGTGGGCTATGGAAGAGCTGAAGATCGCCACGACCTCCAACGGAAAACTCGGTCGTTCGGTGCTGGCGTTCGGGCAAGATGCCGACCGTGAGCTCTACGTGTTGACTTCAGAGAAGACCGGCCCAGCGGGCAACACCGGAAAAATCTTCAAGATCGTCCCAGCTCCGTAACTTATGAAAAGACTCCGATCTCCACTGGCCCTAGCGAATTTGCCTAGGATGGGAGTATCATGCTGAATGATCTCAACGAAGCAACGAAAGAAAGAGAGGGATAGTAATGAAAACGCAAAAGTGGACACGGCGCGCCTTGTTGCAGACATCTCTGGCAGTCCCGGCGCTGTTCGTCTTCGAATCCTGCAATAAGCCTCAAAAAAACGCGTTGCAGCCGACGCCCCCTTGTGGCGACCATGACGACATAACTCCACCGCAGACCGAGGGTCCCTATTTCAAGACCAACTCGCCCGAACGCAAGTCACTCTTAGAAACGGGCATCACGGGGACCAAACTCGTTCTCGCAGGTCAAGTGCTCTCGACGGATTGTAAGCCGGTCGCGAAAGCGCTGCTCGACTTCTGGCACGCTGACGACAGCGGCGCGTACGACAACGAGGGCTTCAAACTGCGAGGGCATCAGTTCAGCGACGATGAAGGGAAGTATTCTTTGGAAACGATCGTGCCTGGGCTTTATCCTGGACGCACACGACACTTTCACGTAAAAGTCCAAGCGCCCAACCAGCCTGTCTTGACGACTCAACTCTATTTCCCGAACGAGCCGCGCAACAGTTCTGACTCAATCTTCAACGCAGCGTTGGTCATGACGATGCAAGACACCAAAGATGGCAAAGCAGCGGCGTTTAACTTTGTCCTGAAAATCAGCTAACGATAAATGGAGAAGAAGCGTTCAACACAAATTGTGTAGGGACGTACGGGGGCCGTACGCCCCTACGTTTTAAGGAGACAGAAAATGCCTATCGACCCGCAACAAGCGAAAGAAAAATCGCGCCAGATTTGGGACAGCTTTGCTCCGCTCTATGACAAGTACATCACGTCGACGACCTCTCAAGCCGCACAGCGCGTCGTCGATCTGGCTGCACTTCAGAAAGGGCAGCGCGTGCTCGACGTCGCGACTGGGACGGGCGTCGCCGCGTTCGCCGCGGCCGAGAAAGTGGGTCCAACGGGTTACGTCATCGGGATTGACCTCTCTGAAGGAATTTTGAGCATTGCGCAAGAACGAGCTTCTGCGCAGAAATTACAGCACGTTGAGCTCCGACCAATGGATGCCGAAAAATTGCAATTCTCGGACAAGACCTTTGATGCAGCGACGTGTTGTTTAGGATTGATGCTCTTTCCGGAGCCACCTAAAGCTCTGGCAGACATGAGACGAATTCTCAAACCCGGCGGGCGTGTCGCGCTTGCCGTCTGGGGGTCTCCCGACCGAATGATCATGGGTTCGATCTTCGAGTTACTGAGAAAATATCTGCCTGAAGATATTCCCCTGTTGCCTCCCCAGTTCGCGTTTTCTGTTCCCGGTGCGATCGAGTCGGCATTGCAGAAAGCCGGCTTCGTAGAGCCAAGAGCCGAACGGGGCTTTTATCAGATGAACTGGGCCACGCTCGAGACTGGTTGGGAAATCATACGCCTAGGCGGGCCCGTGGGTACGCTCGTGCAAAAGCTTTCCATCCAACAGCAAGAGGCTCTGAGAAAAGAAATTTTTGGGCTGCTCAAAAAATATCAGACAAGCGCGGGCATCGAGGTCCCGTTCGAGATGGTCTTTGCTACGGCGAAGCGCCCGTGAGTTTGCATTGTCCAGACAATTACTCATCGCGAGTATAATGCCTGAGGGTGATTGGAATGAATCGCGACATGGTCACAACGGGAATTGAGCTGGCTGGGTATCGTATCACGAAGCAATTGGGCATTGTGCGCGGGATTACGGTGCGCTCGCGCAGCGTGGTCGGCAACATCGGAGCCGGGCTGCAAACGCTGTTCGGGGGAAATATCTCTATATTAACAAAACTCTGCGAAGATACGCGTCAAGAAGCATTCGAGCTGATGTGTAAACACGCCGAAGAAATGGGCGCGAACGCTGTTATCGGGATGCGTTATGACGCCAACGAAGTGATGAGTGGTGTCACCGAAGTGCTCGCGTACGGAACCGCCGTCGTCGTACAAAAAGAATAATTTCAGCTACCAACGACTGCTCGAGATGTTTTGGAAAGAGCTACTTTTCTAGCGCATACTGAATCGCCTGATCCAGTGTCATTTCTCGACCCTGGGTCCACGCTACCGCAAAAGCTTCTTCACCCAGCGCAGCGCGCACGGCCGCTACGCTACGCTCATACTCGGCGCGCTCAGCAGGCGGCAGCGGAGCACCAATGGTTTCTCGCAAAGCCCCGGCTGCCCCATACAACTGCGCTGACCGCTCTACTTGTTCCTGCAAATACGCTAATCTTGCCAAACCTTCTAAGCTTGCAGCCATACCCAGCTTATGGCCAAGCTCTCGCCTGATGGTCAGGCTCTCCTGAAAGAAGCTGCGTGCCCCCGCATAATCCGCTTGACGAGCTGCGACACTCCCTAAGTTGTAGAGTGATGCCGCGATGCCCCACTTATCGCTAATCTTTCGCCTGATGGTCAGGCTTTCCTGAGAGAAGCGGCGTGCCTCCGCGTACTCCCCTTGATTATTTGCGATGCTCCCTAGACTGTTGAGTGAGAACGCGATGCCCAGCTTCTCGCCAATCTCTCGCATTATGGTCAGGCTCTCCTGAGAGAAGCGGCGTGCTTCCGCGTATTCCCCTTGATTATTTGCGATTTCGCCTAGACTGTTGAGTGAGAACGCGATGCCCCGTTTCTCGCCAGTCTCTCGCATTATGGTCAGGCTTTCCTGAGAGAAGCGGCGTGCCTCCGCATAATCCCCTTGATCAGCTGCGATGCTTCCTAGATAGAGGAGTGACCATGCGATGCCCAGCTTATGGCCAATCTCTCGTCCTATGGTCAGGCTCTCCTGAAGGAAGCTCCGTGCCTCCGCATATTCTCCTTGACCAGCTGCCACATTCCCTAAGTCGGTGAGTGACATCGCGATGCCTCGCTTATCGCCAAGCTCTCGCCGTAGGGTCAGGCTCTCCTGAGAGAAGCGGCGTGCCTCCGCATATTGCCCTTGATTATATGCGATTCCACTTAGCCAGTAGAGTGATAACGCGATGCCATGCTTATCGCCAAGCTCTCGCCGTAGGGTCAGGCTCTCCTGAAGGAAGTTGCGTGCCCCCGCATAATCCGCTTGATTAAATAATGCGACTAACCCCAAGAAGTGGAGTGACGTTGCGATGCCATGCTTATCGCCAAGCTCTCGCCGTAGGGTCAGGCTCTCCTGAAGGAAGTTGCGTGCCCCTGCATAATCCGCTTGATTAAGTGCGACTACCCCAAGCCTGTGGAGTGACGTTGCGAAGCCTTGCTTGTCCCCAATTTTCTGACTCAACGCCCGACTCTCTGCGCAAAACCGTTTCGACTCCTCATAGGCTCCTTGCCGCAACGCCAACACACCTTCCCAGTTCAACAGCTTCACATGCCATTCCTTCTGCGTATCTGCTCGCCGCTCCCACGCTTGCCCGAGCACTTTTCGCCCCTCTGCCCAGTACCCTCGAACATCCCAAAACTGTCCCAGTGCACTCGCCAGTTGTAGCCCTGCTCCAGGCTCCGCGTGCCAGGTCCATCGCAACGCGGCACGCAAGTTGTCAAGCTCCGTCTCAAAACACTCCAACCATTGCTTCTGATTTGCTCCGGTCAACTCCGGTTCCGCTTGCTTGGTCAACTGGAGGAAGTAGGTCAAGTGCAGACTCTGTAGACTCTCAGACTCTTTGGATTCTTCCAGCTTCTCCTGGGCATACTGCCGTACTGTTTCTAGCAAACGATAGCGCGTCTTCCCATCTCGTTGCTCTCCTATCACCAATGACTTATCCACCAAATGCGCCAGTAAATCCAACACTTCGCGGGCTTCAATGCCCTCTCCCGCACAGACTGCTTCGGCTGCTTCCAATATCCAACCTCCGGCAAAGACAGACAGCCGACGCAACAAGATGCGTTCTACCTCTGAGAGCAACTGGAAGCTCCAGTCCATCGTGGCCTGCAAGGTCTGCTGGTGGGGCAACGCGGTTCGGCTTCCGCTTACGAAGAGTCGGAAGCGATCATCCAACCGCGCGGCAATCTCCTCCACCGAAAGAACTTTGACTCGCGCCGCCGCCAGCTCAATTGCTAGTGGCAAGCCATCCAATCGTTGACAAACCTGCACCACCGCGCGAGCGTTCTGCTCCGTGAACGCAAATTGTGACTGGCCGGAGAGCGCTCGTTCGAGAAAGAGCCCGATAGCTTCGTACTGTTTGAGTATCTTAAGCGTTGGCAGGGGCTGAGCGGAATCGGGCTCGGCGAGCGGAGGCACTGACCAAGTTGTCTCTCCGGCGATGCCCAACGCCTCGCGACTGGTCGCCAAAATTTGCAAATCCGGGCAAGCGTGGAGCAGTGCTTCTGCGACCTTTGCACATGCTTCGACAAGATGCTCACAGTTGTCCAGCACCAAGAGCAATTGCTTGGGGTGCAGATAATCTGAAAGTCTTTCTAGGAGCGAACGACCCGGCGCTTCCCGCACCCCGAACGCTGTGGCGACCGCTTGTGCAACTAACGAAGGGTCTGATAGCGAAGCTAGCTCCACCAGCCAGACTCCATCCGTGTATTCCTTTAACAAGCCTGCGGCCACTTGCAGCGCTAGGCGCGTCTTACCGCTCCCGCCGGCTCCCGTGAGCGTCAGTAAGCGCGTCATATCCAGCAGTTGTTTGATCTGAACCATCTCGCGCTCTCGTCCGATGAAGCTTGTTACAGAGCTGGGCAAGTTGTGCCGCGCCGGACCCGCAGGCGGTGGGTAACCCTCTTTGGAAACTGTGCCCTGAAGTATCTGTTCGTACAGCTCTCGCGTCTCGGGTGAAGGCTCTACCCGCAGTTGCTCTTTAAGCACTGCGATGCAGATCTGATAAGTCTGCAAAGCAACACTGGATTCTCCGATCAGAGAGTGATAGAGCATCTGCTGGCGATACGCGCTCTCACTGGCGGGTTTTATTTCGATCACTTTCGCGCATTGCTCGATGGCGCGCTCGTACTGTCCCATGCGAGCATGACATTCGGCGAGCCGGCCTAAAGCGTTCAGATAGAGTTCGCGCCAGTGCTCACGCAGGGCGAGCGCCCATTCTTCATAAAGATCTTCAGCTAGGTAGTCGCCTCGGTAGAGCTGTATCGCTTGCTGGTAAATCTCCAATGCTTCCGGCCAGCGACCGGCCTTTTCGGAAACTTGAGCGACTTCGATTTGCTTCTGGAACTCTTCGGTGTCGAGCCAACAAGGAGCTTCTTTGCTGAAGCAGTAGCCCTGTTGCCCGACGTTGAGAATGAACTGAGAGTTCGTGCCCTTCTTGAGGCGTGGCTCCAGGGCCTGCCGCAACTCGCTGATGCGGGCGTGGACATTATGAGCTGCTTTCTCCGGGTCGAGGTCAGAGAAGAGCAGGTCGACCAGTTGGTCCTGAGTGAAAGGTCGGCCGCGCTCGGTGAGCAGGATTTTGAGAAGGGGGATGGCCTTGCCGCGAACCCAGGTCTGCAGAGGGATGGACGTGCCGTCTCGCGAGATCTCAAAGCCTCCGAAGAGTTTGACCTTCAGCCCGCGTTCGCTCGTCTCGGCCATGATGGAGGTACCCCGCTCAATGAGTTCATTATACTCCTCCCTCTCCGCTCATCCCAGGAAGCCTTGGGAATGGCCGCCTCAAGATTATGCTCATCTTGTCGTTCATAATCCGTGGAGCGAAACCGGAGCGCATTCGTTTATTATTCTCAGGAGTGACAGCGAAACTCCACTGCAACGGAGATGGCGCAGATGAAGCTCCACACAGCTGGAGCAGCATCGTGCATACACAGAGAGACGTCGACAATAACAGGCGTTGGGGACGGCCGGAGTAGCGAGCTAACAACGGAGGTATCTATGTCCTAACACTTTTTACAGCACGTTAGGCCATAGGCTTGTACAACCAAGAAAGGGAGGAGCTATGCAAAAGATCAATAGAAGAGAATTACTCAGGAGAGCCGCAATCGGATCGGCCTCTGTAGCAGCTTTGCTTGGCCACAAATTGACGGCCCACGCCTCGGATGCCGATCCGGAAGTCCAGTTTCGCTTGCTGGCTCTGGGCGACGGCCCCACCGAAGGCGCCATTTTTCATCGCATTGTTATGGCAGGGGAGGGCGTGATCAAAGAGTCGGAAGTAGGGCGGGAGAGTGCCCCCATTGAAATCGCGGAAGGCGGCGGCAGCTTCCAGCACTATGACGCAAATAGCCCCAGGCCTAGGACCATCCTGACATCGGGGAGCTGGAAGGTCAAACGCCTGTTGTCGGCAAGGTTCATCGGGACTTGGGGACAGTTCACTGCCGGTATTGTTGAGTTGGAAGTGGAACTCCATACCAGCAGCAGCTTGGTAATTCCAGCGACGATGAAGATCGTCCATAACATTATCGGCCCGGCCGGGCTCGACACAGGACAAACCGACGGATACACGCTCACTCCCGTGGGCAGTTCCTTTCCCATATTTAAGACAGCTCCGCCAACGGGTCCAGTCACAGCGGGTCTGGCCACAGAGTTCGTTATAAAACGTAAGGACTAGGGAAGGATTTTCTCCCGCGCAAAGTTGTTACGATTGTTGCACACCCACTCTTCATGGAAGTACCTATGCAACTCTAGGGTCAAAAGCGATAGTGCTCAAAATGAAAGCGGCGACTGAGAAAAGTCATGGGCCTCGTCCATGTTGTAAGTCAGCATAGGAGGGACGAGACCCATGACGACCTTGGATTTTATCATCCATCTCTTCTATATGGTAGATGATCGGATTGGCTACATGCCTAAACACTCTCAAGCTCGCCTCTATCCCAGGTTGCACACAATCAATGTCTGAGATGCAAGAGCAAGACAGACCCGCGCTCTTTGGGCATAAACCCCAAATGCTCATACAACCGTCGTAGCTCTTCGTAGTGCGAATCTTTCTCGCTCAGCTGGGCACGGATGCACTTCACCTCGGCTTCTGAACGAGCCACTTCCAGAGCGCACTCGACGAGTTCGCGGGCAACTTCGATAAACTCAAATTCGTCGTGCACTGCCGGCGATTCTAAAATAAGATAGCCCGCCGGTCCGTCGACGAGGCGCGCGCGCAAACGTCCAATAAAACGTCCCTCTCGTTCCGCGACAATGAACTCTTCGCTGCGAAACTGCCCACGCCCGATCGAGAGCTCCAGCTCGCGAAGCTCTTCAGTCACAGCACCATTGTGACCGTTGGGAAAGCGGCACCATTTGGCAATCTCAGTGCCCTTCAAGAAACGTATCTCAAACGAAGAAAGCTTTTTGGGATAAAACTTGTGATGTAGTTGCACAGGCGGGACCTCCTCATTCTCCTTCGGACAGTGAGGAGCAAACGGGGCATGCCGCCCCGGAGCGACTCATGCGACTAGACGAGAGCTCCGGGGCGGACGCCTATACTTTCGCCACATTGGTCATGGCGCATAGCGTCTCACCCCCTTTTGCCGGGTTTTCGCCCGGCGTGGAATAATTGCACTATAGCATAACTCGCCACCAGCGTCAAGAGCCATCGGTCACCTGTGACACCCTCGCCCGATGAGAAAGGGCTTTCGATGAGCGAAGCAGAGGCTTGACAACGCTTTCAGACTCATTTATAATTAGCCGGCTAATAAAATGAGAGAGATGTCCGCCAAAAAGTGTCAAGATAGCTTCAGTTACTTACTGGTTCACGTTTGCAAAGCGCATCGGGGTGCGTTGGCCGATGCGCTGGCCGAGGTCAGCTTGTATCCTGGTCAAGAAATGATCCTGATACAACTCTGGGAGGAAGATGGACTGAACCAATCTCAGCTCATCGGCGACTGCCGGGTCGAAGCGCCAACTCTAACAAAAGCGTTGCATCGCATGGAAAAAGCCGGGCTGGTCGAGCGCCGGAGAGATTCGCAGGACGCTCGGGTCTCACGAGTTTATCTCACTAAGCGCGGGCGCTCGCTGCAAGAGTCAGTCAGTCGCTGCTGGGCGGAGGTCGAGACGAGGATGCTGTCCGAGTTGACAGTGGAAGAAAAAATTTTATTACGCCGTCTCTTGATGCACATCAGAGATAGCTTGGGATAAGCGAATTTTTTTTGATTTTTTAATTAGCCGACTAATAAAATAAGCAAAGGAGAACGAACGATGCCTTCACAGAATAAGCCTCTGCATATCCTTGGAATCGGCGGCTCGATGAAAGCAAACTCGACGAGCCTCTGGGCTCTCGAACGAGCCTTGAAGGCCGCGCAGGCAACCGGGGCGATGACTGAGCTCTTAGCCTCGCGTGACCTCAACTTACCGATCTACAGTCCGAGCCAATCTTTCACGGAGCTTGACACAAACACCAAACGATTTCTCAACGCGGTGCGCAAGGCTGATGCGTTCATTTGGAGCACACCCGCATATCACGGCACGATCGCCGGTGTGGTTAAGAACGCACTGGACTTTATCGAGTTCTTGTCAGATGACCCCAGACCGTACATCCATAACAAAGTGGTCGGGCTGATTGCGACCGCTGGCGGTGACCTCGCTGCAGTCAACGCTATCAACGCGATGGTTCACGTCACCCACGCGATCCGCGGCATTCCTGCGCCACTGCTCGTCGCGATCCCGCAAGCCTGGAAAGTCTTCGACAAGCAAGGAAAAATCCTGGAAGAAAAATGGGCCGGGCGCTTGGATCAATTGGGGCAACTCGTTGTCGAGATGGCCACCAAGTTTCAACCTGCAGAAGAACCGCAAAAGACTCGATCATAGAACTGCAGCTAGCCATTTTTCTAGGGAGAAAACTCCCCTTTCGACCGATACCGCATACTGAAATTATACGCTATGCTTCCAGGAGACGGGACCAATAGTCCTGAATATAAAAGACCTGGAGGAATAAGATGAAAACTTCAAAATCTGAGATACCCAGCACGTTGCTAGCTCTCTCTAACGATTTAGCCGGAGCGGTCGAGCGGGCCGGCCGTGCTGTCGTCGCCGTCAACGCGCGGCACCGCCTGCCCTCGAGCGGCCTTCACTGGCGTTCGGGCGTGATTGTCACAGCCGATCATACCGTCAAGCGTGATGAAGAGATCACAGTCACTCTGCCGGACGGCAGCGCCGTACCCGCTGCACTTGCGGGCCGCGACCCGAGTACTGACTTGGCTGTGCTCAAACTGAAGAACGCGAAACTTCCAACCGCTGAGATCGACGATGCTTCTCTACTCAAGGTAGGTCATCTGGTGCTCGCCCTCGGCCGTCCCGGTGAAAGAGGCTTGAGTGCCACGATGGGCACGGTCAGTGCTCTGAGCGGTGCTTGGCACACGTGGAGCGGAGGACTGATCGATCAATTCGTACACGTGGACATCGCACTCTATCCCGGCTTCTCGGGTGGACCGCTGGTCGACGCCCAAGGTCTGGTAGTAGGGGTCAACACAGCGGGTCCGCGCGGCATGGTTTTGGTTATCCCAGCGTCCACCGTCGACCGGGTGGTCGATCAACTCTTGAAAAAGGGACGCATCGCGCGCGGCTACCTTGGCTTGGGGATGCAGCCCGTGCACTTACCCGAGGGCCTAAAAAGTGCACTGAGCCTGACCGCTGATGAGGGCGTGATCGTAGTGAACGTGGTACCCTACGGCCCTGCGGAAAAAGCGGGTGCTCTGATCGGCGACGTGCTGGTAGCGATGGACGGCAAATCTCTCAGAGACATGGATGATGTGCAAGCTTTCCTAGACCCCGAGCACGTGGGTAAAACGGTCAGCGTGAATGTCGTCCGTGGGGGCGCGTTGGTCAGGCTCGCGATCACAGTGGGCGAACGACCCCGAAGGGAAGAATGATATGACTGTCGCTGACATAACTACTGAAGAGTCACCCTCGCGATTCGCTGACGACTTTGCGGACGTGGCTGAGCAGTTGCGTCGTTCCACCGTGCAGGTGCGAAGTCGAGGGCTTGGCAGCGGGTCGGGTGTCATCTGGCATTCCGATGGCTTGATTGTCACCAATGCTCACGTAGTCCATGGCCCGCACGCGACCGTCGAGTTATCGGACGGACGCACGTTTAAGGCTGAAATTGTAGCCCGGGACCCGTATCGTGATCTCGCTATGCTCCGGGTAACCGTTGGGGATTTGCCAGCAGCAATCGCCGGCGACTCCGATGCTCTCCGCGTCGGTGAGTTGGTACTGGCCATGGGCAACCCGATGGGGCTGGTCGGCGCACTGACCACAGGAATCATTCACGCCATCGGACCTACCGATATGCTCGGCCATCAGCGATGGATAACAGCCGATGTGCGGCTCGCGCCCGGCAACTCGGGCGGACCTCTGGCGGATGCCCAAGGTCGCGTCATCGGCATCAACACGATGATCTCCGGCGGATTAGCTTTGGCTGTGCCGAGCAAGGCCGTCGAGCGTTTTTTGAAGAGCCAGGGAAGACACCCCTATCTTGGAATCTTGGCAGAGCCTACGACATTGCCTTTAGAAAATAAGCATATCTTGGGTCTAGTGGTCTTTGAGGTAGAAATGGGAAGCCCTGCAGAGGAGACTGGCCTTATGATCGGCGATGTGCTGATCGGGGCAAGCGGTCAATTCTTCAACGAGCCGAATGATCTGAGGAGCGCACTTTACAACTCCGAACCCAGCTATAAATTGCGACTCGACGTGCTGCGCGGTGGAAAGCGCATTACGTGTGACATTGTTTTGCGTATAAGAGAAGATTGGGTAGAAGCAACGTGACACGCGTGTTGGTTGCTGCTAGCTCTCAGATCGTGCGCGCTGGCTTGGAGTCCCTCCTAGCTGCGACCTCTGCGCTTTCTGTAGTAGGGAGCAGTTCGCTCAACGAAGCGACACTCTGGCAACAAGTAGAGGACCTAGAGCCCGATGTGGTCGTGTTACAATTAGAACATCAAGATGAAGAGCGCGTACCATCCCTGCTCTCATACAGTATGGGGCCACGCGTTCCCGCCATGGTCGTCCTGACTGAAGACCCTCATACTTCTTGGGCGGTGGAGGCGTTACGCTCCGGAGTGCGGGCGATCTTGTCACAAGAAGCGACAGCTAGTGAGATTGTAGCGGCCGTCGAAGCAGCAGTAGCCGGACTCGTCGTGCTTTACGCTGAGACCGCCGCCTCTTTGTTATCCAGCCGATCTTTTGCCTCACGAGCGTCCCCGATTTCTCCGGAGCACGCACTGACCCCACGCGAGATCGAAGTGCTCGGCATGTTGACCGAGGGACTGGGCAACAAGCAAATTGCTTCACGTCTGGGCGTCTCTCAGCATACTGTCAAGTTCCATATCGGTTCCATCTTTAGCAAACTCCACGTCTCCAGCCGCACCGAGGCAGTGACGCGCGGTATCCGACAGGGATTGATCGTATTATAAAAGAAGCAGCTACAAGCCCAATTTGAATTTTTGAAAGAGGGAGTCCTATGCCTACGGAACTCGAAGCGCTGGATACATACTCGCAAGTCGTCGTCTCTGTCGCCGAAGATGTGAGCCCCACTGTCGTCAATATCAACGCGACTCATCAAACGATGCGGCGTGGGCGTTTCGCTAAGCCACAAGAGCGCACCGGCACAGGCTCTGGTTTTATCATCTCACCCGACGGATATATTCTCACCAATAGCCACGTCGTCTCCGAGTCTACTCGTCTGGAAGTCACTCTGAACGATGGGCAACGAATCGCAGCTCATTTAATCGGCGATGACCCGCACACGGACCTTGCCGTCATTCAAGTTCCGCAATCGAGCTTAACTATGGCGACGCTCGGTGATTCGAGTGCATTGAGAGTCGGTCAATTAGTAGTAGCCATAGGAAATCTCTTGGGCTTTCAGTGTACCGTGACGGCGGGAGTCGTGAGCGCGCTCGGCAGAGCGTTTCGTACCCAGAGCGGGCGTCTCATCGAAAATATCATTCAGACGGACGCCGCGCTCAATCCCGGAAACTCGGGCGGCCCCCTGTGTGACTCGAACAGTCACGTGATCGGGATCAACACAGCCGTCATTCCGTATGCGCAGGGGCTTTGTTTTGCGATTCCCATCAACACGGCGCATCGCATCGCGGGTCAGCTCATCACCAGGGGCCGTGTCGTTCGCGGCTATCTGGGTATTTCAGCTCAGAACTGGGAACTGCCCTCAGAATTGAGACATCGCTTGCATACGACTCAAGAGACAGCCGCACGTGTCGTCGAAGTTCTGCCGGAGACGCCGGCCGCGCGCGCAGGGTTGCGCACCCGAGACGCGATCGTGCGCTTTGCCGATCAGACGGTTTCCACGGCCGATGACCTGCATCGCTTCTGGGATGATCATCCCGTTGGCCCAGTCTATAAATTATACTAATTTGCAATAGAAAAGTCATGATGCTAATCTGGAAGGAGTGAAGGAGGTGCGAGGGAGATGTGGATCAACTACTCGCGTCAGATTCGTGAGCGTCTCGCCGAGTTGAAAGCCCACGAGCAACGCCTGCGCG
>JACOSB010000146.1 GCA_016179105.1 Candidatus Acetothermia bacterium | reverse complement strand
ATCAATTCCAGCAATTGACTCCGTTCTCCTTCGCTCAAGTGCACCACATATTTCTTCGGTCGCGGCATGGTTTCCCTCCTGGAGGTGTGATTCCCTCCACTCAGGATACCACCATAGAATCATTGTGGTCGAGTACTAGTTCAAACCTCGGCATAGGCGCGCTGGAATTGGAAATCTCGGGGGAAACGCTCAGGATGACGCCACGCCTGCGGCGGGGAGCTCGGATTGTAGTGCACCACCAAAATTGCATTATACACAGATTGGTCCGGATCGCGTTGGCGCTCAACCAAATCTTTCAGCCAAGCATTAAATTCTTCAAAATAGGCGCGAATATCCTTGGCTGAAGGACCTGAAAGTCCATCATATTGGACTTGAAAGAGTACATACGCGCCGATCGGCATTTCGCTGGCAAAGTCAGGATCATCCAGCACGCGGCGGTCAAAGTCAGTGCTGATCGTGCTAAGTAAGCGCTCGTATACCTCGATTTTCTTTTTGTTCATTTTATGGGCCACTTTCCTTCCAAGAACCGCTGGCTGTATGCTTCCCAGTTTTTCTCTATGTCCTGCTCCGCTTGGTGCACTACATCTCGATAACCCGTGAGAATGTCAAATATCGCGTTCATGAAGTTTTTCTTTTCTTCCCCCTCTTCGTTTAACTGATCCCTATGGGGAAAACCATGTACATTATCATAGCGGACAACCGGTTTCCATGCACCTGGTTGCATCTCCACTTCGAGCTGGACTAAGTATTCTATGATCTTCTTGCCTTCACGCACAAGCCTAATTCTGCGACGACTTCTTTCGCCTAAAGGTTTTGTATAGTCTTTTTCTCGCTTCTGCACAGCCACAATTTATTCTACCTGAAGATTTTTTCACCCGTCATCTCGGTGCGGCGGATGTAAACCATATCATCGTCCTAGCATGACAATCCGTAGTGCCTGCCATCGGTTAAGAGACTGCTGGTGATTCTCTGGTTTCGGAGCTGGCAGAGCCGGAACTTTGGCGAGAGCTTCGTCAAGTTTCGTTTGCAGATAATGCTTGTCAGATTCCAAGGCAGCAATACGGTCAGCCATTTGTTGGATCAATTGCTCTGTACGATTGCTCGATTGACTGTCGTTTTGGATCGGTTTGACAATCGAATTTTGCTCATCTGGTAATTCTGGAGCAATAAGCTTGACAGCCTCTACAGCTTGGATTCCGTCACGCTCAAGCTGGATCAACCGATCAAAGATGGCAAGTCCGGCATCAGTTAACAGTTTGGCGTTTTGTTTACCTCTAACGACATGGCTGTCAATCACGCCCGAAAGCAAAGTCAACCGATCCCGAACTTGATTAGCAGTCATCCCGTAACGCCCGGTTAGATCGTTAACTCCATACATAGTAACGAAAGAATAACGGCTGTCAATCGACACCGACACGGTCATATGTCTCTTTCGGAATGACTCTTAGTCCTGTGTAGACGGCGTGACAGCGGTGATATCGCTTCTCAGATTCTCTAATATTCGCAATTGGTGTGCGATGTGCAAAACTATGAGGCAACAGATAGGTTAGTCTTCTTCGGAGATAAATTGTCCGTTAGCGGGCGATTAGAAGACATTCGTAAGATTCACGATCGGGCGTCACAAACCAAGGATGGTATTAACTTCTCCCGACCACCGAAGTCAGGACCTTAATCACGTAGAGCTCACACTTCCCTCAAGCCTCAACTAGCTTTTCCTTGATCCACATCCGCAACAACACTGTATATGGTACCCCCTTTCGGCGTGCCACACGTTTCACCCTCATGATGTCCTCTGCCCCTAAGCGCAGCGAGATTATCCGGAAATCCTCTGGAATGTCCAATTCAACTTCGATGTCATCCATCTGCTCTAGGTAGTCCGTCGAGTCATGGGTCTCCCAGAACTCCGCTATCTTCTTGTCGCTCCAATCCTTCATATCTGGCAATTTTTTCTTGTGCTGGGATATCACAGCTTTCGCCATAGGATTAGCTCCCTCCTTTCACTCGGCGATAGTAGTGCTGTTGTTTGTCCGTCATTTCATAAGCGGTGATTGGCCTGGCTTTGCCTCCGTCTAGGTGACGGAAGACTACGAACAAATAGCGTCCTGTCACTGTCTGGCCGTAGGCATGGTAGACATTCTGAAAGCCCTTGAAGTGAGGCAGATCATCGAAGAAGATTTCCTCAACCTCTCCGGGCTCCACTTGGTGCTTGGCAAGAATCTTCTCGGCGATAGCATGTTCCCATATGAGAGGCGGCTCCAGACGCATAACTCAGTATATTACCTGGTAATACAGATGTCAAGAAGTCCGGCCGTGATGCCAAACTGGCCCATCTGCGAAGTCCTGATCTGCCAGGGTTTTCGGTATCCATAGCTACAGCCTTCTGGACCATGATCTCAGAAGTTTGTTAGGCGCGTGCAGATAAGTTAAAAACTTCCTTTCCTTGCTTATTTATTAGCTAATAGTGTAAACTAATATACAATGTTCAGAACGGGCGCACGGGTGAGGGCCTGTTAAATTAAGAGGTAATGATTCCACCAAACCTCGTTATGAAGCCAGGTATACGCCCCCAGCCAATTCTGCAAACTGCGCAATCCCCGGTGGCTTGGGAAATATTTATCAAAGTCTTTCACGCGACGTTTGAGAAACTCCCCATAGAATCCCTCAATCGCCGAACGCACCCCACCTCGGACGATGCGCCAGCGGAATTTTTTGCGGTAGGCCAACAGGGGCATAAGGGCGCGGTACCATCCGCCCCCATCGGTGATAACTTGCTTGGGCCATTGCCCATAGCGGTGGGCCAAATGATGCAAGAAGTCGCTGACAGTCCGTTCATTGCGCCGGAAGAAAGGCTCCAAATAGACGATTCGCCAAGTTTGCGGATCAAACGCGGTGAAGATCCACGTTTCTCGTCCACCCACCTTGATCCAAGTTTCGTCCAAGACGATACAGGGTGGGAGCGATTCCAAGTTCGTCTCCAGGCGTTGCCCCAACTTCTGAATCCAGTACCAGACCGCTACGTGACTGACCAGTACACCAAAGGGTTGCAGGACTTGAGCCGTGCGGCGTAAACTCAGACCCAGGTGATAAAGCACGAGGGCCAAGAGCACCGCCCAACTGGCCGTGCGTTCGCGTTGCAACAGCGGATGATGCTGGCGGAAGAGGCGTCCCAAGCGATAGAAATAAACAGGTGTGAATTCAGATTTACTCATGATCCTTTCACCTCGAATTGAGCTTAACTCAGAAGTGGGGGAGGAGAGCAACTATGGCTACCATTCAGAAAAAGACGAGCTCTCGGCTTATCTTAACAGGCCCACGGGTGAGGTCTCCAAACTGAGGAAAAGCGGTGGAGCAAAGTTGAGTTTAGCCGAGCCATCCCCGCAAGCGCTACGTCTACCCGCACGGCGCTGAAGACGACGGGCGTCAGCCCGGGGTAGCTATTTGACTGGCAGAGCAACAATCAAATAGTATGAGCCGTACCCAAGAGGAGGGAGACCCGTATGTCTAAGCAGGAACCACCCTGTTGCGGCGGAGGCGACTATGCGGAGATCGAGCGAGGGGTCAGTCGGCGGGGATTCTTGAAACTCTGGACGGCCGTCTTAGCGATGCTGGGGCTCACACGATTTGCGGCATCAGGCGAGGCCGGAGCCTCTGCAGTGGGACCTCGCCCGGTGCCCAGTGGTCCAGCCCAGATCGTGCCGCTGCAAGTCGATCTGAAGAAGTGCTTCGCGGCCTGGCAAAAATGCAACCAGCAATGCGACCAGCTGCTCAAACGCTGCCAAGACCAGTTCAATAAGTGCTTAGCGAAATGCAAAGCGGATTTCAATAAGGCGGTCGCGGACTGTAACAAGAACCATAAACGGGGAACCCCCGAGTGGGCGGCTTGTCTGAAGACGGCGATGGAGCAACTCAATGCCTGTGAGGCGCAATGTGTCCAAGACTTCCAGGCGTGCACTAGGCAAGTCGAACAATGTCGGCAGCAGTGCATTGATGCGTACAAGAAGTGCGCTGGTCTGTAACGAAGGCAGGCTACAATTAGATAGATGGAACAGACCTACTCACTGACTTAGTGCCGTGTGTGAACTCAAGGGCCGAGTGCAGCGCGCCCGGCCCTTGACAGGGCTGACTCTGACTTGATTTGCTTAGTTGCGCTGGAGTTGATTGAGTTGCTCCAGCAGATGGTCAGGGATAAACATGCCCGGTTGCAGCCAGATGAGAATTTTCCCATCTCTGTCTGCGCTCTCCAATGCATAGCCAATGATCTTTCCGGCCTTGGTCGCTTTCATCGCCACCCCTGGCTTGGAGGAACTGGTCAACGGGTCGCCGACAGCGATCGATCCGTTTTCTAACGAGACCTTGAGCTCGACGCGCCCGACCACCGCAACGATGGTCTTGTCTTGGGTGACCAACTTGGAATTGTCGCCGGCCAAGAAAGTTTGTCCGTAATCGAACACTAAACCGGGGTTGGTTGAGGTCACGCCGGCCAACAAGCCTTCGTAGGGCTGGACAGATTTGCGCACGGTAGGCTCTGGGCCAGCTTGCGCAACGAGAACGACCAGATCGCCCGGCTCAGTGGGCTCGGTGCTGGCGAAGGCTTCGGCCACGTCTTGATTACATTTTACACTAACTACTGCAGGGCTAGAGGTACATGTGCCGTTGAAGCCTTTTTGAGCAATTACCCTTCCCCTTGCTACTACATCACCACCTGGTGCGATCGCTACCTGTTCAACATTGGCTTCCCTAAAGCGAATTACGCCGCCGCTGGGACGGTTAATGAACGTGTCCTTCCCGTCACCCAGTAGCGAGTAGTTGGTACAGCTGATGGTCGGTGAAAAGGTGATGCCAGGGTAGGCTGAACCACAACCTGAATCGCCAATCTGGATAGGGTCAGTAAAACCAGCGGGAAGCAAAGTAAGGGAGGTATCCGGGTTGAGCACGCCAATGCCGATCTTGCCCGACGACGTCAAGATCATCACATCCCCCGTGGTCTGACTGTAAAATCGTAAATCACTACTTGAATTAGGAAGATAGGCAGCCCATCTACGAGTTCCGCCTTGGGCCCACACTACATTCAGTTGATCGGTCAGGGTGGGCGTATCAAAGATAACTTGTCCGTTTGGACCGTCAAGTATGCCTCTAAACGTACACGGATCGCTGGCATTGCAACTCTGGGTAGGAGCAACCACAGTGATTCCAATCCCGATTACTAGTACTCGACCACAATGATTCTATGGTGGTATCCTGAGTGGAGGGAATCACACCTCCAGGAGGGAAACCATGCCGCGACCGAAGAAATATGTGGTGCACTTGAGCGAAGGAGAACGGAGTCAATTGCTGGAATTGAT
>JACOSB010000002.1 GCA_016179105.1 Candidatus Acetothermia bacterium | reverse complement strand
GGGGTGGGAGTCGTGCATAGTGAGTGTCATACCTCCTATGGTTCGACTCACGCGCTGGCTGGGCTACCCCCCCGCTCATGCTCATCTTGCATTAGAAACACAGGGGAGCTTCATGCTCATCTTGTATTGGATAAGACTCAGCGTGGAGAAATTGATCCGCGTGGACTATCATGGAGCCAAGGAAGTTCCAGGGAACTTGTCATGCTATTCCGAAAGTCGTTGACTTCAAGAAAGGGAGACGATCGAATGAGATTTTCTGCACCTAAACTTACTCTCAATCCATAAGATGCATTTTCATCGTGCCGCCATCACAAGTAGAAGCTGTATCAAATTTTCTGAATAAGCGAAAAGAGAAAGCCTATTTTATTGGTAAAATTTGCCCTGGTTCTGGCAAGGTCATTTTTAGGACCGCTTCGGCAAGGGATAGTCTCCAATCCATTTCACCCAAGGAAACTTGGCTCGCATAGTCTTGTAGAAAGCATAATCTCCTGTCCATAACTCACAGTTTTCTTGTTCGGCCAAAGCGAGATACGCACTGTCATACGCTGCTAGTCGATGCACTATCGCTAAGGATGCTACCCGTTGGACCGGCGGTGTCCGTGATTGAATTCCTATGAGCAGAATATCATCGATGGCTAATCTCACGTCTGTTGGAGAGATTCTATCTCGTTTGGCAGCGGTCACTAAACCGTTCGTCACTTCATAGACCCACAGGGAAGGAGCAACTAGTGCTGAGGAGGTCTGAAGACTTTCGTCTCGCAGCGCAATCGCTTGCGGTACGCTTTCTTCATCATCCAGAAGCCACTTCAGAATGACGGAAGCATCCACGACAACTTTTTTCTTGCGCGAAATGCGGCGCGGCGCACTCATCGGCGCCGACCTTCATGAATAAGCTCGCTCACGGTGATCTTGATGGGCCCAAGCTTCGCGCGACGGGCATCCATATGCTTAGCAGCCTGCAACGCTTCTGCATATTTTTCTTTTGTTGTCGGCATACACTGAAGAGTGTCGAGATATTCCCGAATAGTGATAATCCGGCCTCCTCGGTTATGGGGATAAACGTCGGTCGGATACGCGTTTTCTCCTTCATAAACAAGCAACGCGGGGACACTTCGTCCAAACAGCCATCCGGATCTTCTACGACTGCCAAATACCTGGCGCACAGCATACTTCCTGATTTGCGTCGGGGCCGTACTGTACAGGTAAACTTGGCTTAGTTCTGTCTCGGTCATCGAGTGTGTATCGATGAGTTCCGAACTCACGCCTTGCTTTTCTAAAGCTTTTAGCAAAAGGTAAATCGCTTTTAGGTCAAACCCTTCATTAGCTGGGGCTTTGCGTATCGTCTCTGCGTCGTAGTACAATCTCAGTTTCATAACTACTACCTCCTCTCCCTCCCCATCCAAATTTTATTTTAGCACCACTTCCAACTGATGTCAACTTCCCGGGTAGCAAGCACTTGCTTTTGTCTTCTGAACCTCTGTACACTCTCGCCGACAGCTTGTGGACTGAGAGGATATCGCAAATGCAGAGAAAACGAATCATCGTCTTCGGCTCCGGTTCCGGTTCCAATTTTGAAGCCATCGTCCAGCAGGTTCGCGCTGAAAAACTTCCCATCGACGTGCTCTTCGTATTCTCAGATAACGCCAAGGCGTATCTACTCGAACGTGCCGAGCGACTCGGAGTGCCCAGCGAAGTCATCGACTTCACTCAAGCGAAGAGCAAGACAGACTTCAACAACCAAGTGTTCAAGTTGCTGCAAGATGCGGAGCCGTGGGATTTGCTGGTGCTCGCGGGCTACATGCGTATTCTGCCCTCAGAAATCGTGAGGCGTTATCACAAAAAAATTGTCAACATCCATCCCTCGCTCTTGCCCGCCTTCCCAGGTTTGAACGCGATCGAAAAGGCGCTTCGTGCAGGAGTCAAAGTTACTGGGGTAACCGTGCACTATGTCGACGAAGGGATCGACACAGGCCCCGTTCTCGCACAAGTGCCGGTCACAATTTCACCGGGCGAGACGCTTTCGTCGCTCGAAGAAAAAATCCATCGGGTCGAGCACCAGCTTTATACTCAGGTGATTAAGCAGATTTTGTGGGGAGACAAAACTCCCCAGCGTCTGCGCGCGCTTCTCTCCGTCAGCGACAAGACGAATCTGGCCGAGTTCGCAAGAGGGCTATCTGAGCTGGGCTGGGAGATTCTCTCAACGGGAGGCACTGCCAAACTCTTGCAAGAACAAGGAGTCACTGTGACACCCGTTGAGCACGTCACCGGGTTCCCAGAAATCTTGAGCGGGCGTGTCAAGACGCTGCATCCAAAAATTTTTGGCGGATTGCTCGCGATCCGAAAAGATCAAACACACCAACAACAATTGATCGAGCAGGCCATCAACGCGATCGATCTCGTCGCGGTCAATTTCTATCCCTTTATCGAAGCGGCGAAGAAACCCAACCTCAGCGACGCAGAGCTCGTCGAAGAGATCGACATCGGCGGCCCCTCGCTCGTGCGCGCGGCTGCAAAAAATTTCCCAGAGGTCATCGTCTTGGTCGATCCCAACGATTACGTTCCCACGCTAGAGCAACTCAAAACCCAAAAGACAGTCGATGTCGAAACGCGACGAAAGCTCGCGCTCAAAGCCTTCGAGAAAGTTGCGGAACTCGACATCGCGATCCACCAAACACTTGCACGCCGCTTCAATCTCGAACCAGAGCATCTCTTCACCGCGCATCGCAAAGTGCAGGCACTCCGCTACGGAGAAAACCCTCACCAGAAAGCGTGGCTCTATGAAAATGCCTTCGAGCGCGGGCTGTCTTCAAGCATCAAAGTCCTTTGGGGCAAAGAGCTTTCGTATAACAATTGGCTCGACGTTGATGCTGCTTTGGGATTGCTCGCGGAGCTAAAGTCGCCGGCAGCCGTGATCGTCAAGCACAACAATCCTTGCGGCGTCGCGCGGGGCAAAACTTTGCAAGAAGCCTACGAGCGAGCGCTGGCGGGAGACCCCGTCTCTGCCTTCGGCGGCATCGTCGGGCTCAATGAGACAGTGGATGAGAAACTCGCCGAAAGACTGAACGAGATCTTTTTAGAGATAATTATCGCGCCCAGCTTCACTCCCTCGGCTCAAGAGGTTTTGCAAAAGAAAAAAGATCGTCGGCTCTTGCGACTGAGAAGCTTAGCGCGCCCGAGCCTTGAGTTGCGTTTTTTAGGCGGAGATCTTCTATTACAAGAGCACGATGCGTCCGTCGCTGATGAAGCATCCTGGCAAGTACTGGATAATCAAACTCTAACAGCCGCTGAGCGACGTGATTTGTTCTTCGCGTTTGCGGTCGTGAAGCACGTCAAGTCCAACGCGATCGTCGTGGCCAAGGACGAGGCGACGCGCGGCATCGGGGCAGGCCAGACCAATCGCGTAGGTTCCGTCAAGATTGCACTCGACGCCGCGGGAGAGCAAGCGCGCGGAGCTGTCCTCGCGTCTGATGGTTTTTTTCCGTTTGCAGACTCTGTAGAATTAGCAGCGAAATTCGGAATTGCTGCGATCATCCAACCCGGCGGCTCGGTCCGAGATGCCGATGTATTGGAAGCCGCGCGAAAACACAACATCAAGATGGTGCTCACGGGTGTGAGACATTTTCGGCACTGAACAAGAGCTTGTGTTCTTCGCATACTCTTGGTTAAACTAACGATGATGCTCAAGAGAATCGACCGATATTTGCTCCGCGAGATGATCTTTCCATTCGTGCTCGCCGTCTTCGGTTTCATTCTCTATATCGCACTGAGTTTCACCGTACAAATGTTCTACTATTTCGCCAACCAAAGTATTCCTCTTCACAAAATACTAGAGATGCTCGTCTATCGCCTGCCAGAACTCGCCGTCTATTCCCTGGCGATCGCGATGCTCTTCAGCATCTTCTTATCCATAGGCCGACTCGCGCACGACCACGAGACGATCGCCTTCCAAGCCGCTGGTTTTTCGCTCCGCCGTCTCACTGTCCCTTTGCTGGTCGTAGGACTGCTCGTCAGCGTGGCTGCTTTCTCGATCAATGAATTCTGGACCCCGTGGGCTACTCATCGCTATTTCACTGTCTTACGCGAGCTACAAATTTTGGGCCCTGTTCCGCAAATCCGCCAAAATATCTTCTTTACCGGACCCGACCACCGCATTTTTTATATTGACAGTTATGACTTTGACGAGAAGACAAAAAAAAGAGTCATGAAAAATATCTTCATTCTCGACCGCAGCGGGAAGCCCGTCTTGGGTGAAAAAAACAGCCCCTTCCCCAAGACGGTCACGGCCCGCGAGGGCGAATGGGAGGAGACTCACTGGATCTTGCGCGATGGCCATGTCCAGCAATTCGACGAGAATGGGAGAATCGAGTATCTCGGGGATTTTCAGACACTCACGATCAACATCGAGCTGGAGTTCGATGAGAGCTTTTTACAGCAGCTTACACCTTCCGAGATGACGATGCGCGACATCTGGGCACGGATCCAAATGCTACAAAAGAGCGGGCTGTCGGCTGCAGGACTGATCGTCGAGTTTCACTCTCGCGTCGCAATCCCGTTTGCAGCGTTCATCTTTGCGCTCTTCGCAGCTCCTCTCAGTTTGATTTTCGGTCAAGCCGGGGCTCCACGCGGCCGCGCTGTCGGCATCATTCTAGGAATTCTTTTGGTAGCGCTCTCGCAAGGAACACTCATCCTGGGGCAAACTTTGGGGCGAAGTGAAACGATCCCTCCCGCCCTTGGCCCCTGGCTTCCCGATATTATTTTTGGCCTCATCGGTGTCTTGCTGATGTTTTGGATGGATCAGTTGAGCCGCACAGACTTGTGGCAACGTGCCAAACGTCTGGTGTTCCGAAGCGCTGTCGTTCTACTTTTTTTCTCTCTCGCCCTTCCCGTTCGCGCCCAAGAAATGACCGGGCTCGACGTGACGGCCGATTCGCTGAATGTCACCCGAGACTGGACGAAGCTGAGTGCCGAAGGACATGTGAAAATTTCCTATGAAAAGGGCTCGATCCAAGCCGAGAAAGTCAGTGCGACGCGACTTTCTAAAGAGCTCTTTCAGATTGAAGCGACCGGCCCGATCGCGTTCAAGGGCGAGGGACTCTCTGCCGAAGCGAAAGGCGTCACTGCAGAGCTCAAGCTCACGGAGAATCGCTGGTCGTTACAGGCAGCACGGCTTAGCGATGCAGTGCTCACTCACGAGTCGGGGACACTGCATGCAAAAGAGATTTCACTCGCGCAGCAAAGCCCGACGTGGCAAGTCATTGCTTCCGGGGCAGTGGTCTTCACAGAAAAAGACCGCACGACACGCGCAGAGAAACTGACACTCAAACTTCGCCCAGATTCAGCCAACAAAATTATCGCCGATTCGGCGCTCTTGGAAAAATTCTCCGGCGAAGCCAAGTTCGAAAATTCTGTGGGCGAGGAGCACACGATTCGCTACGAAGGTCAGAGCGCGCAGGCGCTGTTCAAAGATAATTCTATGCAACAACTGGATATTTCGAAAGGCGATTTCACGACGTGTACGTGTGAAGCACCCATTCCGCAAGCGGCGTACGCACTACAGGCCGAAAAATTTTTGCTCTACACCGATCAGTTTCTGATCGCGACGAATATCACAGTTAAGGTCTATGGCTTCCCGATCTTTTGGTCGCCGCTCTATTTTGCGCCACTCAAAGAAGAGCAAAAGAGCCCGCTCTTGCCAGAAATCGGTCAAAGCCCGACCCGAGGCTGGTTCGCGAAATGGCGCATCCCTTTTTTTCTCGACCCAAATAACCGAGGCTTTCTCAGCATCGATTACTTCAGCAAAAGGCCCGAAGTCGGCACGGGGATCGATTTCAACTATCTGATCCCGGCCAATCGCGGACATATCAGTTTTTATCGGTTGATCGGCTACGGCGAGTCTTTTTCGATCGACTGGAATCATCATCTGGACTTGCCCTTGAGCACAGCTTTCGATGTCAACGCCAGCAGCCGCACGGGTCAACTGCAGAAAGACACAAAGAAACTCTTTGGGCAAGCAACACTCTCGGGAACTCTGCTCGGCTGGCGCTGGAGCTTGAGCGGGAGCCGTGACCAGTATTTGGTTCAACCTGAAGATGAAGAAATCACGTACAGCGTCCTCGAAAAACTTCCAGAATTTTCTATCGCTCGAAGCTCACAAAAACTCTTCAATTTACCCTTCACGTACAGTTTTTCGTTGAGCGCTGGGCGTTATCGTGAGAAGAAACTAGACAAAGATACGTTTGATGAGAATTCCCGATTCGACACAGCGATCGGGCTGCGTCTCTCTGATATGGTTCTCGGCGCTCTGACCATTCGCGCCGGCTCAAACTACCGGCTCTCCTTCTACAGAGATAATTCCACGATGGAGGCATGGGATGTGTCTCCCGGCTTGAGCTTTCGCCTCTCTAACAATTTCATGCTGGGCTTGGACTATACGTTCCGCCAGGTTCGTGGGCAGAGTCCGTTCAACTTTGATAAACTTTCCGTGCTCAACAAAGTATTCACACGCGTCAATGGAAAATGGGGAGACCTCGTGGGCGCGCTCACCGGCAGCTATGATTTTTCAACCAAGATGTACGACCCATCCAAATTGACGCTGAGCTATCAAACTCAATCGCTGTCCGCTTTTTCCGAGATTCAGTACGACTTGAACAAGCTGCGACCCCAGCTCATCACGGCGCGGGCGGGCTTTACTCAAACTCAGTCTTGGAGTCTCTCGGCGCAAACGGGCTATCACTTTGACCTTCAAGCCTTTGACGATTTGATTCTAAAATTTTCGATGGAAAAATTCCGTCTAAGCGCAAGCGTTGATCTCAACAAGCTCCAGCTCAAACGAGTAAACGGCGAGACCGATTTTTCCTTAGGCGAGCGATGGGACCTAAGCTTGGATGGAGAGTATGATTTTCAGTCCCACCAACTGAGCGCCTGGCAGGTCGGGGTGATATACAAGTTTTGTCACAACTGTTGGCAGTTAGGGCTGTACAGCGACGGGGGGCAAATTTGGCTGCAAGCGCGCGTGACAGCCTTCCCGATGGCCGAGATCGAGTATTCTCCGACTGATCAGAGATTATCGTTTGGGGGCAAGTGAGCGAGAGGCATTTGTTCTGCAGATAGAGCCCTTCTAAATCTTGCGTACGCAATTGCGGCAACCACCCAAAGAATAGAGGCAAGAACATCAAGGCTGAGCACAAACCATTCAGATAAATCTATTGGTCTAAATCTCGGTGTCAGCAAAATAGACTCGACGAGAAGATAAGTTTGTAGCGCTAAAACAATCCCGAGGGCTATCAAGAAAATTTTGTTTGTGAAGTGATTTTCTGTCTTTCGGTAGGCAGTTAAGGTGTAGAGGCTCACAAAAGCTCCCAAGCCAGTAAGCCACACAAAAATGATCGCAATCACCCGAGACTCGCCTTGAGCCACCCAGAACACCCAACCGATGTAAGCAGCCCCTGTACCAAAAGCAAGTAAGCCAATCAGAAAGAGTGGAACCCAAGCCAACCAAGATAATGCTTTCATAGGCCATTTATCTTACTCTTTGGGGACTGTCAGAAGCAAGGGCATTTATAGTAAACTATAGGCCAGAGCCCATAGAAATGGAAGTGTATACTTCTCAAACCTAGGAGGATCTCATCATGCCCGTTCGTATCAGTCGAGTGTTTCGACTCTCTTTGGCGGTCTCTCTCTGTGCGTTGCTGTTCGGTCTGCTGGTTTCTCTCTCCGGAGATCTAGCCTTCGTCACTGCGCAAGAAGCGCCAAAACCAGAGCCTCCCTCAGTGGACCAGTTCGTCGCCAACATGGAGGCATCTCTCGGTTATTTTAATACGTACAAAAAGCCTGACGGGACCCTCTATCTCGAAGTCAATAAATCTCAGTTCAACAAAGATTTTCTCGTCGTCATCCAGATGGCCCGCGGCATCGGCGAGTCCTTCTTACTGACGGGCTATCCGTTGCGCACCGATATGATGGCCTTCCGCTTGCGCAACGATAAAATCGAACTCGTCACCCGTAACCCGTACTTCCGTGGCGACAAAGGCACGCCCTTGGGTCGCATGGTCGACCTCGGGTTCCGCGAGTCCGTGCGGCAGACGTTCACCATCGCCTCTCGGGATGAAAAAGCGGGGCGGTATCTCATCGACGCGACCGGACTCTTCCTGTCGGACTGGCCCAATCTCAGCGATGTCTTACCTCAAATCTACAACGTGCGTTTCACTCTGGACCGCAGCCGCTCGACGCTCGTCTCCGTCAAGGGCTTCCCGCAAAACGTGGAAATCGAGACAGATTTGACATTCGCGGCCTCAGGTCCTATTCCGAGCGTGACCATTCCCGATGAGAAGAGTCTGCCGATCGCTTATCACTACAGCCTGCTCGCTCTGCCCGATGAGCCGATGAAGCCGCGAGTAGCTGATGACCGCGTTGGCTACTTCACCACGACCTACAAAGACTTTAGCCAGCAGTACGGGCCCACCAACACAGTGCGTTTGGTCAATCGCTGGCGCTTAGAGAAGAAAGATCCTTACGCTCCCTTGTCGGAGCCCGTGAAACCAATCGCCTTTTACCTAGAGAATACGATTCCTAAAGAGTTCAAGCCCTATATCAAAGAAGGCATCGAAGCCTGGAACAAAGCCTTTGAGGCGGCAGGCATCAAGAACGCGATCGTCGTGATGGACCAACCGAACGATCCCAATTGGGACGCCGGGGATGCTCGTTACTCGACTATTCGCTGGATGCCCTCGGTCTCGTCGGTCTTCGCGATCGGTCCTTCGGATGTGGACCCGCGCAGCGGCGAGATCCTCAACGCGGATATTCTCTTTACGTCAGACTGGGTTCGTGCGCTCGCCGGTGAGCACGATCGTTTGGCCGATGAGAAAGCGATGGATTTCCCCCAAGAAGAAACAAAAGCCTTGGAACTTGCGCGGCTGATCAACCCCGAGCACTTCGAAAGACTTTGTGCCTATGGGGCGGGTATGGCCGAACACATGGCACTCTTGCGCTACACGCTCATGGCCGATGGAATCATGGGCCCAAATGGGAAAATCCCACAAGAATACGTGGGCGCGGCACTGCGTGAAGTGACCATGCACGAAGTGGGCCATGCCTTCGGGCTTCGTCATAATTTTAAGGCGAGCACGGCCGTGCCCAACGAGGAGCTCCAAGATGCGAATTTTACGAAAGAACACGGGATCAGCGCGTCGGTCATGGATTACAACCCACCCAATATCTCGAGCGATCGCTCGAAGCAGGGCGAGTACTATTCTTCCACGGTCGGCCCGTATGATGAATGGGCGATCAAGTGGGGCTATCTGCCAGTCGGCAACGAAACCCTGGAGCCGCACGCTCAGTTGCAGAACCTGGCTGCCGAGCATTATCGCGACGAGTACCGCTACGGGACCGATGAAGATGCTTGGCTCTATCCGTATGCATTGGACCCGAACATCAACCAATGGGACCTCGGCTCGAATCCGCTCGCTTACTACGAGGATTTGCAAAATTTGGTGAGCAAGCTCTGGACGGGCTTGGAGGGGCGACTCATCCAAGAAGGCAGTGAGTTCTGGCCGTTGCGCGGCGCTGTCAATTCTCTACTCTCGGAAAAGATGCGTGGCTATTCGAGCTATGCGAAAATGATCGGCGGATTGCAGGTCACCCGCGCCCATCAAGGCGATTCGATGAACCTCACACCGCTCAAAGCGCTTCCGGCCGACGAGCAACGGAAAGCATTGCAGTTCATTTTGAAAGCCTTCACATCGGAAGCAATCAGCGATTTCCCCAAAGACCTGTTGGACAAGATCACGCCACAACGTTGGATTGATTGGGCTTCCAATTGGCATGTAGGGCAGCGCTTCACGTACCCCATTCACGACATCGTCACAGCGTACCGTGTGAATTTGCTGGAGATAGCCTTCTGGCCGGAGCGCTTGATGCGCATTCGTGATAATGCCTATCGAGCGAGTGAGGACAAGCCGTTCACCTTAGATGAGCTCTTCTTAGGCTTTACGGACACGATTTGGGCGGATGTGCTCAAGGGGACAACGCCCGCCGACTCCTTCCAGCGGGCAACCCAGAGCGCGTATTTGGACAAACTCATCGCGTTAGCTACGAGCAAGTCCAGCGTCGGTCCGGCATCCACGAGCTCGGTCGCGCTCATACCGGAGATGAACGATGCCCGCGCGCTGGCGTATGCCGAGTTGATGCGCATCACAGACGCGATCGGGAAAGCTCTTTCTTCAGGTTCGCTCAACGCGATGGCCAAGGCACATCTGATGGAAGCACAGCATCGGATCGAGCACGCGTTGAAGGCCGACTAAGGCTCCTCAGACAAACTGTGGGACCAAAGTGTGAGAGCGCTCGCGAGGCCGCGGGCGCTCTTTGGTTTTCTCTGCCGTTCTTATAAAGGAGAAGGCGAAATCTTTTGCCTTTCAGACAAAGGAAAGATCGGACCTATGCGCGCGAAAGCAGAAAGTAAGCTATGATAGTTTTAGATCAGAAAGGTAACATGAAGAAGGATTAATACTGATTCACTGTAGCCACGTAGTACCCCTCTGTGCAAAACTCTCTTCCCCACAGATCTTTCTTAAGCGCAGGAAACCGTCGAAATAGAGAATTTTCTTGGCGCCCTTGGCGTCTTGGCGGTTAGTTTTTTTCAATTGCACAATGCAGCCCATTTGCGCTAGCATCGAGGGCATGGTCTGGAAGTTACTCGATACGGGCATAAGACACGCGGCCTGGAATATGGCCATCGATGAAGCGCTGTTGCAGATGGCCGAAATTGAGCAAATTCCCATCTTGCGCTTTTACGGGTGGGAAGCGCCGACGCTCTCACTCGGCTATTTTCAGAGCGTCGACGAAGTAGACCTGGAAGCGTGCGAACGCGCCGGCTTCGACTGGATTCGTCGACCCACCGGGGGCCGCGCCGTCTTGCACGACCGAGAACTGACGTACAGTGTTATTGGCCCCATAGCACTGTTAGCAGAGAGCGTCGAGAAGTCTTATGAGATGCTGAGCGAGGCGCTCGCCTGGGGCTTACGCGAGCTGGGGCTGCAGGCGCAGCTGACCCCGCGACATCCCGATGCGCGCGCTGAGAAAAACCCGGTTTGTTTTGTTGCCCCAGCTTACGCCGAGCTCACAATTCAGGGGAAAAAAGTGATCGGTAGCGCCCAGATGAGAACAAAACATGCGGTGCTCCAGCATGGCTCGATTCCCCTCACGCTCGACTATGAAAAATTAGTGCACGTGTTTAAGTTGAAACGCAGTGAAGACACTCTACGTTTACTCAGAGCGAAGTCGGCGGGTTTGGAAGAATTTTTGAGTCGAGCGCTCCCGCTCGAAGAACTGAAGCGCGCGATCCAAAAAGGCTTCGAGCATCGTTTTGATCTTGAGTTTGAGCCCATAGCTCTGAGCGAGCATGTGGCTGAACGGGCGTGTACACTGTTTGCTGAAAAATATTCAACGCGTGCGTGGAACTTCTTACGATGAAAAAGAAAAGAAGTGAAAAACTCTTGTTGGCTGTGGATATGGGAAACACGCTCATCAAGCTGGGCGTCTTTCGCAACGGCGAGGTCGTGGACAATTTTCAGTTGGCCACCGACCGCGGGCGCACGCCCGACGAGCTCGGCCTACAATTCAAAGGGCTGGTCGAGGGCATGAGCGTACGTCCAGGCGATCTGGAGGGTGTCATCGTCAGTTCGGTGGTGCCCCACCTGAATTGGCCCTTGGGCGAAGCGTTCAAACGGCACTTGCGTATCGAGCCTCATTTCTTTAACTATCAATGGGGCTTGGTCCCGCTCGACGTCGAAGAGCCAGCCAAAGTGGGCAATGACCGATTAGCCGACTCGCTCGCTGGGTTTACTCTTTACGGCGGCCCCTTGCTCGTCATCAACTTTGGGACAGCGTCGACGTTCAATCTTGTCTCGAAACAAGGCGTCTTTCTCGGCGGAGCGATCGCGCCGCAGCTGGAGATGTCCGCGACCGCGCTGTTCCAACGTGCAGCACAACTGTACGAAGTGCAGCTGACGCCACCTGCCAGCGTCATCGGCAAGACCACCGACGAGCATATCCGAGCTGGGTTTGTGTTCGGTTTCATTGATTTAGTGCGTGGGCTCATCGCACGGTTTCGCAACGAGCTGGACGAGCCTCAACTAAAAGTGATCGCGACGGGCGGCTGGGGAAAATTTTTCGTCAAGCACGTTCCCGAGATCTTCGAGCACGACCCCTATTTGACGCTCAAGGGATTACAGATTGCCTGGAAGCGCCGCCCGCACTAGCAACTTCAAACAAAACCGCCAAGGCACCAAGAGATTCGCCATTGGCATTTGGTCATTAACTAAAAAGGCTTGACTGGTTTTGGCTCAATGTGTATGCTGAGCGTAGAACTTTATTGAGCGACCAGTCCAAAATTATCGAGTAGAGTGATGTTGAGCCGCGTGGGTGATCGACAACCCATCGCCTAGGCAAGATTTGTTCTTCTATGATCTATCCAGAGAGGAGACACGCATGAACTGCTCACGGTTGAAAATTTTCTCTGCCTTGATCGGAGTCGCTGTATGTTTGACTCTGGTCACAGCAGTCGCTGCGGCACAAACTTTTCAGTATATGCCCGAACTCCAGACGCCGGAGGTCACGATCAAAGGGACACGACTAGAAATCTCTCGTGTCCAATTGGATTTGAGAGAGTTGCGCAGCAAAATTTTTGGGCTGGATAAAACGTTGTTTTCACTATTTCGTTCGATGTCGAGTGCCGCCGATGGGATCGGTCGTGTGCAAACGCCTAATCTCGCAACGTCGCTCGCCGGTATCCGTGATAATATCAGTATGCTCGCCAGCCAGACGCCCGGAACGACTCTCCGAGCGATCGAAGATTTTGAGGCTCGCATAGAAGATAAACTTAAAGATCAGAACAATTCGGATCGGGTCGACTCGATTTCCGAGAGCATCCGTGCGCTCTTAGAAAACGGCATTATCAACTCAACGACGGAGAGCGCACTCGCCTCGCTCATCGGTAGCGCTCTCGACCAACTGCACCAGATCAATCTCACGCTCGGCGGCGTGCGGAACATTCTGCTCGGCGATAGCTGTAAAGCGAACAAAGATGCGAGAGATTTCATCGTAGACGCGATCGCTGCTCTGGATACGGAAATACTGACTGATGAAAGAGCCGCCTTACGAGAAGCCAAGCTCTGTACTGTCCGAGCGGTGCGTGCCAAGAACGCGATCTTCACCATGATCCGAATGACCGACCGATTGATGGCCCGGATCAGCCAGGAGCTACGAGTCATCCAAAGCCCAAGCCAGACGGCCCCACTCGTGAAGCATTTCTCAGTGCAATCGGTAAAACTCCTTCCCGATGCTTTGGTGAGTGGGCATTTCACTGTGCGAGTGATAGGCACGGGCATTGCGGCCATCGAAGTCACAATCTATGACTTGACTGGAGACAATTTGGTCAATGCTCGATCAGCAGGCGCTCGTCTTAGTTTCAGTTTAGGCAGCGCGCAAAGCGCGTGGGCCAATGGGGTCTATCTCTATGTGGTCACTGTACTCGGGCACGATGGTGAATCAGTACGGAGTGAAATGAACAAGTTCTTCGTGCTGCGCTAGTCGCGTTGTGTCGATCCATCAAATTCCCGCGTAGGGGCAGTTCGCGAATTGCTCTTACAGATTTTTCGTAATGAGATCATTTGACAGAGTAGTTTTGGAATCCTAGACTCTGTGGAGAATCTCAAGGAGGGGTCCATGGATGAGATCACCCGCGAGCACGTCGAAAAATATCTTCATAATCTGCTTCTCCCGCGTGACGCGTTGCTCACTAGACTCGAAGCCGAAGCCGAACAAAGAAATATTCCGATCGTTGGTCCCCACGCGGCGAGCTTTTTGGCGCTGACGGCTCGTTCGATCCGTGCTCGACGTATCTTGGAGATCGGGACGGCGATTGGGTACTCGACGATCTGGCTCGCGCGGGCCTGTGGGCGCGGCGGCCGCGTGATAACGATCGAAGTCAATGAAGAGACAGCCGAAGAAGCGCGAAAAAATATCGCCGACGCGAAGCTTAGCAAACAAGTCACAGTGATCGTCGGTGACGGGATGGAGGTTATCCCCACGCTCACAGGCCGATTTGATTTTGTCTTCAATGACGCCGACAAGCATCAGTACCGAGATCTGGTCGAGCTCATCCTGCCCAAGTTGAAACGGGGGGGCATCATCGCTACGGACAATGTCTTATGGGCCGGTCGCGTCGCGAGCATTGAGAATGATCCGACGACGCAAGCGATTCGAAACTTCAATGAATTTCTCAAAGATCATCCAGCGCTCGAAACTGTGACTGTGCCGTTGCGCGACGGGATTGCGCTCAGTCGAAAACATTAGCGGTAAAGGCAATCCCTCGTGGTTGGCCCCTTTTATGTGCAGGGCAAGCAAAAAAGCCTATCACTACGAATCTATTCAGACTCTGCACCAAATCTTGAGAGCGCCCAAGGCTGTGGCACTTCCAAGTCTTCGCGGGGTAATTCCCAGATAAATCGCGAAGGAGAATTGAAGAGAATCGAGCCGTAGAGCGAGCGCTGGTTCGTGAACGTTACGTAGAGTTTTTCTTTGGCGCGCGTGATACCAACATAACAAAGTCGACGTTCTTCTTCGATCGTGCCCTCGCGGACCGAACGCGAATGCGGCAAGAGATTTTCTTCCATTCCCACCAAAAAAATAACTCCGAATTCCAGTCCCTTAGCCGAATGCAATGTCATCAGTGAAAGTCGCGCTTCGATCTCCTCATAATTATCGGCTTCTGAGACGAGCGCGATGTGTTCCAAAAACTCGCGCAAGCCTCCTCCGTTGCGAGCAGAAAAATCTTCGAGGTGGCCCAAAAATTCTTTGATGTTGCCCAGACGCTCCTCGGCTTCCAGTCCTTGGTTCTGTAGTTCCACCAGATAGCCCGTCTTGTTCAGAATCTCGCCCGCGAGTTCATGGGGCTTGAGCGTCGCGATCTTGAGCTTGAGCTCGTTCATCAGCTCGATGAACTGTTTGAGACGATTGGTCGCGGCCGAGCCGAGCGTGCTCGTCTGCACCATTTGCTGAATCGTCTCCCAGAGCGAAGTGCTGAGTCTATGAGCCTGCGCTTGGAGCGTGCTAACGGTTTTGTCTCCGATGCCGCGCCGGGGCTTATTTAAGATTCTGAGCAAACTCAGATCGTCGCTGGGGTTGTGCAGGAACTGTAAATAGGCGATCAAATCTTTGATCTCCAGGCGTTCATAGAATTTGAGGCCGCGCACGACGTCGTAGGGAATTTGCCATCGTATCAGCACTTCTTCGAGCACGCGCGAGAGCGTGTTGACCCGGTAGAGAATCGCCATCTCATCGAGCGGAACGTTCTCGAGCTTCCACAAGCGAGTCACTTCTCGGGCAATATAGTCGGCTTCTTCCATTTCGTCGCGCGCGGCGTAGAGATAAATTCTTTCGCCCGTCTCGCGAACGGCTTCGACGTCTTTGGGCTTTCTGAGAGAGTTGTTACGGATGACCGAGCTCGCGGCTTTCAAGATTCTGCCCGTCGAGCGATAGTTTTGGTTGAGCACAACGACTTTGCATTTAGGAAAATCTTTCTCGAACTTAAAAATGTGGGTCGGGTCCGCGCCGCGCCAGCTGAAGATCGCTTGATCGTCATCGCCGACGACGCAGATATTTTCGTACTTCTCGGCCAACAGTCGCGCGAAGATATATTGAGCGTAATTTGTGTCTTGGAACTCATCGATGAGTAGAAATTTGAATCGGTCCCGGTAGTGATTGAGAATGTCCAGCCGTTCTTGAAAGAGCCGGACGGTCAAGCGAATTAAGTCGGCGAAATCGACCGCGTTGGAGAGCTCTAGGCGTCGCTGATAGCGCTTGTAGAGTCGATCGATCATCTCGATAAATGTGGGATCGTAGGACCCCCCGCGGCGCGAGACAAAGTCTTCGGGACCGATCAGTTCATCTTTCGCGCGATCGATCATCACGGCGACGAGCGATGGGTTGATGTCCTCAGGAGACAGATGAAGCTCTTTCATGCACTCGGTAATCAATGCTCTTTGTTCGGCTTCGTCGCGAATCGTAAAGTCAGACGTGTATGTTGGAGCGAGATGAACGATATGCTCGCGCAAGAGCAGTGCGCACGTCGAGTGGAATGTGCGAATGAGCGGCGCTTGTTGGTTTCCGACTAAGCGCTCGACGCGGGTCCTCATCTCCTCGGCGGCTTTGTTGGTGAACGTGACTCCAAGGATGTGGCTCGCGTGAATCCCGTAATGAGCCATCAGATACGCGATACGATGGGTGATGACGCGAGTTTTCCCAGAACCCGCGCCGGCGAGTATTAGCAGGGGACCCTCAAAATGAGTCACGGCTACTAACTGAGATGGATTCAAATTTTCCAGGATAGGTTCTACGGACATTTTTTACTGAACGCTCGCCCGACGCGTTCCTCCTTTAGCACTCACAGTATAACGGCCCACAAAAAAATTGCACGTATAGAAATCGTAGGGGCGCAGCACGCTGCGCCCCTACGGGAATATCTTTGCCGACGAAAATTTTCAGACCAACCGCAGCGAAAATTTTTCTAGCTCTTTCTCAGATTGGAAGGGCGCGACATGGATGCGAAGGGTTTCCTGCCCGTTCTCGAATCGGTAGTGTGCAGGGACGCGCCCGGTGACGGGCTGGCGGCTGTGCGTGACTGCCACGCGCGCGGCCAGCTCGATCGTGCTCTCGATCTCTAACGGCGTTTTTTCCCGCCAGTTCGCGCGCACCAGCGCCATCGAGCCCTTCGGCACGGGCATGTAGAGGCGCAAATCTTCGGGCAGGAAGACGTTCTGCAAGCGACGCTTCTCTTCGTCGTCGCGGGCGATCACGATCTTAACGTCGGGCGGCTGCTTATAATACAGCGGGAACTCGAGCAGTTCGAGCGAGTTGAGCGTGAGTTCATTCTCTCGTAACAGGTCTTCGAGACGTTCGCCGAAGTGGGGCCAGGTGAGCTTACACCGTTTCGTGGCGGGAAAACCCTCCGTATCGATCCCCATCTCTTTCGCGAGTCGGCGCAGCTTTTCTCCGTCGCTAGCACGGAATGCCTTCAGGTGAGCACGCTTCACCCAGCCCTCATGTTCGGCGATCGTTTCGGGAAGAAGCTTGGCCGACAGGGGTCGCAGCACGAGACCCATCGCTTCCGCTTCTTCGGTCAAGCTCAAGACCTCTTTCTCGTGGAGCCGGCGCTCCCCGACGATCTCTCCCGTGACGATGAAGTCGGCTCCCATTTTTTTCATATAGCGCACAGCTTTGCGCAGCATCAACTGACGACAGTTGAAACAGCCGGTCGATAAACTGTATGTCCCGTCGGCCGTCAGCTGGGCCACGCCGTTTAGGTCTTTCTTGATGCTCTGACTGCGGAAATTTTTGTCCTTAAAGTGAGCGCCGGCGAGATCATGACTCTGTTCATAGTCACGGAAAAACGGCGACCGGAAGTGAAGTAACTTAACATCATTTACGCCTCTCTCTGCCATCACCAGTTTGGTGGCAACCAAACTAGCCAAGCTCCCCGAAAAGAGAGAAATCGCGCTAACCATCCCCATCCCCCCCCGTTTAGCGTTAATACACTGGCTCTAACAACTCATACTGGCCATTCTTCGTCCGATGCAAGATGCTCAAGCTCTCGCTATCGCTGTCCATGAAGATCAGGAAATCCCGGTGATAGGACTCTAGCTGGAGCAAAGCCTCCTCGGGCGTCATCGGCTTTTTAATAAAAACTTGGGTGCGAATGATTTCTTGCAATGAAGGGCTCGACTCGGTGCTATTGGCGCGGCGAGGCGAGGCTTTATGGGGCGGGCGCCGCGTCTTGATCTGCTCTTTGGCCCTGGTGAGCTGATGCTTGAGCTTGTCCACGGCTTCGTCGATCGAGGCGTACATATCCGTGGATTGTGCATGGGCTTTGGCCGTCTTGCGCTTGATGAGATGGGCGACCAGTTCGACGGTTTCGCTCTCTTTTTCGACGTTCATGATGATCTCGACGCTGATGATCCCGTCAAAATACTTCGAAAGAGAGCTGATTTTGCTGACAGCGTAGTCGCTCAGCGCTTGGCTGACGGCCATGTGTCGCTCGGCTACCCGGATTTTCATCGCCGTATCATAACAGAATATGACCGAAAAGTCAAGACCAGATTAGCATAATTCGCTTCTGCAGGGTGTTTGGGCTGTGCTCAGGGTCTATCGCCGTCGTCTATCGCCGTCGGGGGAGAGAGAAAATGGAAGTTATGCGCTTGCCATCAATCTTTAGCCAGACTGCGCCCGGAGGAGCCGGGTCTTTCTTTTTTCTCGAACGTCTCGCAGAGCAGGCAACGCCACGCTGATCCAGGCGACCCTTCCGGGTGGCGCGTGTTGTCCAGCGTCTTTTTATGGGTATGATAGAGTTCGCAGAGCTTATGGAAGGCTGCTTCGGCCGATTCAGAATTATCAAACTTAAAGTAGCGATAGCTGCGCCCGACCCATTTGAGTACCTTGGCACGGATGTCGTGCTCGTCGTACCCCACAAAACGAGGCTGTCCATTTTGTACGGTGTAAAGAATAAAAATTCCAGGGCTGATGTGCGTAATCATGTATTTCACGGTTCGTTCGTTCAGCAAAAATGGGCCTTTGATAGCGATCGTCCTCCCACGGCGTAAACAGTTTACATTATAGGTGCTGGAGTGCGTCTTGGACAAGGCTTGCAGAGAACACCCCTTCTTTGTTATAGTGTGAAGCTCGCTCTGAAGCTAGATTGGGGAGCGGGTTTATCTCGGGATGTGGCGCAGCCTGGTAGCGCGCACGCTTGGGGTGCGTGAGGTCGTGGGTTCAAATCCCGCCATCCCGACCAGTAAGGGCGACCGGCCGGTCGCCCTTATGATGTTTTTGAGAATCTCATCTCGTTGTAATATCCGTTACCCATATCGCGTCTAGAGTTATGTACAATACGGCGTGGAGCGATCACCGTGGTGTGCATAACACCGAGAATGTCGTTCGAATCACACAGCAAAGAGAGAAAGCGAACGAAGGAGGAGTTTATGAGAGTGCGATTGGCACCTCTAGTGGTGGCGGTCCTGGTGGCTCTCGGAGGAATCACCGGGCCGGTGTGGCAGGCGTGGGCAGACCCCTTCCGGGAAGCCCGCAATGCGATCAGTGATTTGCGCGTTCTAGTGCAAGATTTTCAGAGATCGGCGAACGATACGCAACGTTTTGCCCGTCAGGCGAGCCGAGAATCAGAGACAGGACTACGATCTTTGCAACGAGGACAGATTACGTTGAGCCGTTTGGAGCAACTCATCAAGAATGCCGATCAATCGCTCATTCAGGCGGACAACGCGCGCGGCGAGTTCTCTAATCTCGATGATCTGAAGCGCCAGATAGAGCCCTTGGGAGATTTGGCCGTCAAGGTTGTGAATTTGGCGAACCAGGGGAAGATCAGCAACAGCCAAAGCACGCGAATCTTGAGCATTCTGGAAAGAATAGCGCGTCAATTAGACAATATCGACAACGATTTGCGGGACACCGATGATCGCCTGCTCCATGCAGATAACGCGCTCAACAGCGCGATCGATGAGATGGAAAACGTCGCCGACAACGTTGACTTTTCAAACATCGGCAGCACCACGTCTTCTTCGAGCATTCCCATCGATCCATCCGATCTTGACACTCCGATTCGCGATCTCCAGGATTCCGTCAATGATCTCAAGTCTGTCGACCGTCGCACGCAGCGCCTGCGGGATCGCATTCGTGAACTGGACAGACAGTTAAGTCGGATCGATACGGAACTGCGCCCGAAGTCGAGCACGGATACTACCACCAATCCCCAATCCGAGAGTTTTTATTCTATCGCGACTCCGCAGAGTCTGGGTGTCGAGCGCGTACTGGCGATGAATTTGCTCGGAGCGAGCGATAAGAGCCTAGGAGCCGCCGGTGTTTATCTCGTAGTCGAACGGGTTGTGACTGAGAAGGGCGTGCGATTGCAGTTGCGCAAGCTTGTGGTTGGCCGCTGATTCTTAGGACGGCGCTTCGCGGCGCCGCCGCTGAACCGGATCGTTAGACGGGCTCAGTTGCCAAAAATATGGGCGTGGAGAGGAGACACTCGAATCACGATGCGCGATCCAGGCGGCAAAAAATTTCGATCGAGTACGGTCTCGCAGATGTAGGATTCGACCGATCAAGGGTGGCTAAATCGGAAATGTCTGGTTAAACTCGGCTCACTCAGGAGGGCGCATGACACAAACCAAATCCAAAGTTCTTGTCTTCGAGAAGGTGCCCACAAAAGGCTTCAAGCTGGAAGTTTTTGACGCTCGCATCCGGCGAGCCAAGATTCCCGGCGGATGGCTTGTCACCATCCGAGACGAGGGCGTCACATTCGTCCCCGACCCGAAGCACGAATGGGACGGCGCGTCGTTGACGTAGACTTGACGTGTCTGGCTAATTGACCACATGTCATTTAGTGTAGGGGCGCAGCATGCTGCGCCCCTACACGGGAAATTAGCGAAAAAAACCTAGGGAGCAGTCTCGGCAGTCTCTAACGAAGTGCTCAGTTTGAGTGCTTCAGAGTTAGGGCCGTCCACGGCTTGGCCTTTCCCCTCAATCTTGAAAGCTCCCGGCTTCTCGATCGTGACCTCATAGACCCACATGATGGGTTTGCCCTCTTTGAGCTGGAAAGCATGGAATTCCAATTGAGGGTAGTCGGGCGTGAGCCCCGGAGGAAGCATCTCTCTCCAATAACTATATTCCAAGTTGCGCTTGGGCGTGATCTGCAATTTTAGTTTAATCGTTTCACCGAGCTTAAACGCGCGATCGGGTAAGATGCGCTCCATGATGAAATAGGGATTCTCGGCGCGGTCGGTCTTAAAAGCGATCGGCTTTTGGATTACGTGGAGGACGACCTGAGCGCTCGCGAGCTGTCCCTTGGCATCGCTCACGGTGAGCTTCACGGTGTAATCTCCAGGCTCCAGATAAGTTTGGATGACTTTGGGTTGTGTGGCGGTCATGCCGTTACCGAAATCCCAGAACGTCGCGATGATGCCGTGGTCATCCTTGGAGGGGCTAGCGTCCAGGGTAACGGTCAACGGAGCAAAGCCGGTGTTGAGCGACTGACAAGCCGAGCAAGAGAGGGAGATGCCCGCGATCGGGGATAAATCCGGCGGTGGTTCTTTGCTGGGGAGCGGCATGGGCGCGCATCCGGAAAGTCCGGCCATTACGAGCAAGCTGCATACGATAAAAAATTTTCGCTGCATAGAGAACACCTTCCTGAGCCCACGATAGCAATACTGGACAAAGAAGGCGCTCCCTCTTTCCCGGAGCGAAGGTGATCTTCGTCACCTTCATGCAGCGTGGAGTATCTTGGATGAGGTGTTTTGCTTTGAGCGGAGAAGATAGGACTGGTCACTTCTTCATCAAGTGACCGACGTACCACAAGAAGCCTGACTCGGAGGCCAGTAGCTGACCATTCGGACTGAAAGCCACAAGGCAGCAGCTTCTAAGAGTATACAACGATTCACCCGTGGTGGCATCCCAAAACCTGATCACAGGCTTACTACAGTAAGAGTATGATGTTTCTTCCAGACAATAGCTTGCTGCGAGAGTGTGTCCGTCAGGGCTGAAGCCAAATCTATTGCCCAAATCGTGATTGCCCTGAAAGGAAAAGGAATTGGAACCGTAGTATGGAATGGTTCTCACTTCATGCCTTGTCGTAACATCCCACAACGTAATAGTTCCCTTTTCCTCCTCTGTAAAGCCATAAGCTAAGAGGTTACCATCTGGGCTGAAGGCAACTTGATTGACGGCTTTAGGAGTTGTCAGAGTTTGAATTACTTCACCGGTACTGACGTCTCACAATTTGACTGCCTTATCGCTTGAACCGGAGGCCAGCCATTTCCCATCAGAGCTGAACGAAAGAGATTTTACTTGGTCGCTATGAGCGAAAATAGTCCTTAGTATGTTTCCAGAAGCGAGGTCCCACAGCTGGACCTCACCCCGTTCCCAGCCTGCAGCCAATTTCTTTCCATCAGGGCTGATAGCAACTGACTCAACACTTACCGCCAATGGATCCGATAGAGTGCGCACGAGATGGCCTGTACTCACATCCCAGAGTTTGACTGTCCTGTCTTTGGAGCCGGAAGCCATGAGTTTTGCATTGGGGCTGAAAGCCACTGAAGTGACTTCGTCCGTGTGCCCCTTTAGAGTAAAGAAATGGACTCCCGTAAGCTACCTCCACAAGCCTAATCGTCGAATCATTCAAGCCGCTCGCTACTAGACGACCATCCGGGCTGAAAGTGAGGGAGTTGACAGTGCCTTGGAGTCTAGAGAAATTACGGACTTCTTCTCCGGTAGTTACATCCCAAAGTCTCACCGTTTTGTCCCAAGACCCAGATGCCAAAAATTTCCCATCGGGGCTGAAGGCCACAGAACGAACAAAACTCAGCCTGTGGCCTTTCAAATTGTGTACTGTGAGGCCTGTTGCCACATTCCAAATTATCAAAGAACGTTGCAAGCCATCGAGGCCAGTAGCCAAAAGATTTCCGTCAGGATTGAAAGCCATTGAATCTATTTCTTCACGAGGATTATCGAATGTAAGAGTATGGACTGAACGTCCTGAATCTACTTCCCAAATTTTGACCTCTGCTCGGCTTTGGTGCATGAAGGAGAATCAATCGTAGACTCCCCCCAGCCCCAGCGACTGGTCAACCCACGCGGTGACTCTGCGGCATGCCCAGATGGGTCATACGATTGAGCGCGCGGCAACGAATGGTGAACTGACTGACTTGGGTCTCTTTTCGTCGAGCGCTCAGCCGATCCCCGAAGATTGTTTTTAAGCGAAAGACCGCGGTCTTGGCCAGCGAACGGCGATGATACCCTGACTGATGTTTCCATTGGGCGCGACCCTCTCGCCGGATAGCGCGCAGATTTTCATCACGGGGCAACGGGGGACCATGCGCGTTGCCATGTTGTTGGATCTTCGCATCGCGGCGGGGGGGAATGACAATCCGTGTCGTAGGCGCTCGCGCTTGCACCGCCCGGTAGACATTGGTTCGATCATAAGCCCCATCGGCACAGACACTGGCCATCGGGGACTTGACCTGTTCCAGCAGAGGCTCGACAGCCTGGGCATCGTGCACTCCGGCTTCGGTCAGCAAAGCCGCTTGAATCTCGCCACTCTGGGCGTCCACGCTCAGATGCATCTTGCGCCAAGTGCGCCGCTTGACCCACCCATGCTGGCGCACTTTCCACTCCCCTTCCCCATACACTTTCAGGCCGCTGCTGTCCAAGACCAAGTGCAACGGCCCCCGCGCCTGTTTAGGCCAACGCACCTCCAGGGTTCTTGCTCGGCGCGAGAGCGTCGTGTGATCCGGGACATCCCGCCTCAGGTCCAGCAGCTTAAACAACGAGCGCACCAAGCCCTCAGTCTGGCGGTTGGTCAGATGGAAGACTTCCCGCACGGTCAGCATCGTTTCGATGGCCAGGTCACTGTAGCTGAACTGGGCACCCCGTTGGGACGGGCCGTCATAAGCCCAGCGGTTCTGCGCTTGGTCGTCGATCCAGACCGTCAGCGATCCGCGTTGGACCAGCGCGCGGTCATAGTCGGCCCAGTTGCGAATACGGTATACTGTCTTGCGGCGCGGGCGAGGGGGCAGAGTTGTATTAGCCATACACTCCAGCTTACTCGATCCGCGCTACTTCTTGATTGCTTCATGCACCAATGCCCCTCTGCTCTACAATCCGAAGATTCAGGGTGCTGACAAAAGCCGGAGGCCAAGTACTTACCATTGGGACTCAAACTAACTACTGAGCGTTGCATTATTAGCTTTACTTTTTAAGATGCGAATTCCGCATAAATACAGATCTTTGCAGCCAGGTAAAGTTTAGCGATTTATGCAACGCTCAGTAAATGAGGCCGTTCGTGTTGCACGGAGAATGAACGAGTAACTTCTCCGGTATCTAAGTTCATTATTCTAACCGAGGAATTTTCAGAGATATAGGCTAACCATTTTCCGTCGAGACTTAGAGTGGGTGAATCAATTCTGCCGTTTGTATCATAGAAGGAGCGCACTTTCTGTCCTGTGCGAGTTTCTCTGAATTTGACTTCACTCTCAACGCAATAGTTGTAGTCCCACTCATCGCGACGCCATTGCATACAGGCAGATGAAAGCCACATTTGTCCATCAGGGTTAAAAGCAACCCAAGGTAAATCATTCTTATAGTAGAATGAGCGGATCTCTTTACCGGCAGGCATTTCCCACAGCTTAATCTCGCCATCACAATGAGGTAGACCAAATTTTCTACAGCCGCCAGACAATAAGAATTTCCCGTCTGGGCTGAAAGAAAGTGATCTTACATGATTGGCTTTGAGCACTAGAACTTGATGTCCTGTGGCGATTTCCCAGAGCCTGATTGTTCCATCCCAAGAGCCAGAAGCTAAAAGCTTACCGTCAGGGCTAAAAGCAACAGAGTCTACGTAATCCTGATGACCCGCAAAAACGCAATACGTATCCGGATGCACCGGTGGGCAATCCGTTTGTTTCGGCCCCGAGTTCCAGAGTCCACGCCCAAAAAAAATAGCACCAGCCATAATCAGTATTGAAGCCAGAACGACTGATTTGCGAGAGAGTAGCTGCATTCGTACCCACCGACCTAAGCTTAGTGCTTTACCAAGCGAGAATCAATTTTTTGGCTCAACGAGAAATGGTTACTGCAGATTGCTCAATTTCTGAATGTCTTCGTCCCTGCCGATGATGACGATCACATCGCGAGACGCTAGTACATCGTCCGGGCCGGGGTTCGTGTTGAAGATCATGCCCGAGAGCGTGCTCTTTCGGATTGCAATGATGTTCACTCCATACAGCGCGCGAATCTGACTCTCTCTGAGAGTCTTTTCGACCAGGGCGCGGGGCACCGGAATCTCGGCGATGCTATAACCGGGAGCAAGCTCTAAATACTCCAGCAAATTGGGCGTCACCAGACTGTGCGCCACGCGCACGGCCGACTCTTTCTCTGGATAAATAACACGCTTCACACCTAAGTTATTCAAGACTTTACCATGAATGGGACTGGTGGCTTTAGCGATGATTTCTTTCATTCCCAATTCTCGCAAATTCATCACGATGAGGATGCTCGCCTCCAGATTGCCCCCGACGCTCACGATCGCGACATCCATATTCTGGACACCGGCCTCACGGATCGCTTTCTCGTCTGACGCATCACACTGGAGCGCATGCGCCACAAACTCACTCACAGACTGAACTTTCTCAGAATCTGTGTCGATCGCCATCACTTCACAGCCGGCTTGGCTGAGCGCCTGCGCCACGTGAAAACCAAATTTCCCCAGGCCGATCACAGCAAATTGTCGTCGTCTCAAGTAAACCCCTTTCCTAAGCAACTAGCCAATCAGCACTTCGCCCTCGGGATAACGCACGCGCGACTTTTCTTGAGATTGAAGCACCGCGGCGCCAAGCGTCAGAGGGCCCACGCGACCCACGAGCATCGTCACGGCAATCACCAGTTTCCCAAAGCTGTTGAACAAAGCCGCGAAGCTTAATATGCCTCCGTCTCCGGTGGAAAGCCCCACGGTGCCCAGCGCTGACGTTACTTCAAACAGCACGCGCAGAAAATACTTGTCGGTCTCGAGATGTTCTACCCCCAGCAGCAGAAAGCTTGCCACCGTGAGCCAGATGAACGCGATTGCGGTGATTAAGTACGCTTTCGCGACGTTCGCGGCCGCGATCCTTCTGTGATACGCGCCCGCTTCCACTTGCCCGCGCAGCGTGGTCCATAGGTCGATCACGATCGTGCCAAAGGTCGTTGTCTTGATGCCTCCGCCGGTTCCTCCCGGAGAAGCCCCGATGAACATCAAGAGCATCAAGAGATAGAGCGCGACGGTCGAGAGCTTAGATAGATCAACAGTGTTAAAGCCGGCTGTTCGGGCGCTGACCGAATGAAAGTAGGAGACCAAGAGTTGCTCAGAGAGTGAAAGTTTTCCGATAGTTTCTGGATGCTGAAATTCGGAGAAGAAGAAAAGTGCCGTCCCAGCCACGATCAGACTGATAGTCACTGTGACAACCAGCTTGGTATGCAAGGATAATTGATGGCCTTCGCCATGATAACGCCGGTAGAGATCGCTGTAGACGATAAAGCCGATGCCGCCCAGAATAATGAGCGTCGTGATCACCAAGTTGACGACCAGATCGCTGCGATACGGAATCAGATTTTCCGAGAAAAGCGAGAAGCCGGCGTTGTTGAACGCAGAGACCGAGTGAAAAATCCCAAAATAGATGGCATCGAGCAGAGAGTGTTTACTCAAAAAAACTGCATCGAGGGCGAAGCGCAGCGTCAAGAGAAGTGCCCCCATCGTCTCAACCAGCAGTGAAATTCCGATTAAGTTGCGCGTGAAGCGAACGAGACCTTCCATGCTGAGAACATTCAAGGCTTCGCGCAGGACAAGGCGATCTTTGAGACTGAGCTGGCGCCCGAGGAGCAACGCCATGATCGTGGCCATGGTCATATAGCCGAAGCCGCCGATCTGTATCAGGAGCAGAATCACCCATTGTCCAAACAGCGAAAAATCAGTCGCCGGGTCTTTGACGACGAGCCCCGTGACGCAGACGGCCGACGTTGAGGTAAAAAACGCGTTCACGATCCCGATGGAGTGTCCCGGCGCTGCGGCGATCGGCAATGCTAACAAACACGTACCGAGGGTAATCATCGCTGAGAAGCCGAGCACCAAGACGCGGGCTGGCGAGCCCATGATAAATCGAGCTAAACGAGAGATGAGCTGATTCATAATTCAGATAGTCAGCGCCAAGCATCCTGAGGATACTTCGCTCTTAGCATGATGACAGGCATTCTCAATGCACCCGTCGTTCCTGCCCTGCCCAGTATTTTTGTCTGATCACTGTCTTGAGAATTTTTCCCGTGCCGCTCTTCGGAAGCTCTGGTATGAATTCGAGGCTGCGCGGCACTTTGTAGGTTGAGAGATTCTTCTTGCAGTACTCCAGAATCTCTGTTTCTGTAGCTTTCGCTCCCGATCGCAGGACGACGATCGCTTTGATCGCTTCGCCCCATGTTTCATCAGGAACGCCGACGACGGCTGCTTCGAGCACAGCCGGGTGCTCGTAGAGAACCGCTTCGACTTCCGTCGAGTAGACGTTCTCGCCGCCGGTTACGATCATGTCGTCCTTCCGGTCGACGATGTAGAGATAGCCTTCTTCGTCGAAGCGACCCATGTCTTTGCTGTGATACCAGCCGCCGCGTAAAGATTTTGCAGTTTGCTCCGGCTTATTCCAATAGCCCTTCATGATATTGGGGCCGCGCGCGATGATCTCCCCGACGGTGCCGGCGGGCACATCGCGATCGTGCTCGTCGACGACGCGGACCTGCACCCCCAAGAGGGGCTTACCGGCTGATGCCAGAAGATGCGTGCGTTTGGGGTCCTTGAGCGCGTGCTCGTGATTGTCGGGACTCAATATGGTGAGCAGCGGCGCGGCTTCGGTCATCCCGTAGCCTTGATAGAATCTGCAAGATAGCGCTTTCATAGCGCGTCGGAGCAGTTCCGGCGCGATGGGCGAAGCGCCGTAGAGAGTCTGGCTCAGACTGTTAACGTCATATTTGCTAAACTCCGGATGGTTGATGAGCAGGTTGATCATCGTGGGCACGAGTACGGTGTTCGTGACGCGCCATTTTTGAATGGCGTTCAAAACGTCTGCGGGGTCAAACTTAGGGATGAACGCGTGGGCAGCACCGTTCCATGTTGTCGTCCAGGTGGCTGCACCGTCGGCCAAATGAAACATCGGAGCGGCATGGAGGTAGACGCTCGCGTGACGGAATTCGAGGCCGATCTGCGCGTGATAGGCATTCATCATCAAATTCTTGTGTGTGAGCATGACGCCCTTGGGCACGCCCGTCGTCCCGCTGGTGTAGAAGAGCCCGAGAACATCGTCTTCTTCGATAGTCACAGTGGGCGGCTCGCTCGAAGCGTTTTTGATGAGCTCTTCGTAGGAGACCATGCCGTCGGGTGGGGGGCCGTCGCTGCAATAAATGAAGTGTTGAATGCCCAGCGCTTTGAGATGTGGCAGAAACGGCGTGAGGTGCTGGGCGATGACCGCATCAAGAAAAAAAGCCTTGGGAACACAGTCTTGTAAGCACGCGCCGAGCTCTTTGGCTCCCCATCGAATGTTGAGCGGAACGATAATCCGTCCGGAGATCGCCGCCGCGAGATAGCTCTCCAAGTAGCGATGACAGTTGAGCATCAAGACAACAAAACGATCACCCTGATCTAACCCTAAGTTGGCCAACGCATTGGAGAGACGGCAGACGCGTTCGTAGAGTTGTTCATACGTATGCTTGCTTGTCCCGCAGAGAGTGGCGACCGCCTGCGAATTTCGTTGGACAGCTTGCTCGAATAGGTTCGACAAGAGCAGTTGGTTCATAGCATTCCCTCACTTTGCCGAGCTCTAGATTACACCCCGCGACCGCAAAGAATCAATTTGGGGCTGAGCGTAGCCCAAACTTCTCAGAATTTCTTCTGTATGCTCGCCCAGTTTCGGAGCTACTTGTTCAGGTCGGCCCTCTGGATGAGAGAATTGCACTGGGAAACGGATATACCGTATGTCTGTATTGTCGGAATGCCGGGCTTCGACCTGGCGATGCCGCACTTGGGGATCAGCGAAGGTTTGTTCAAGATCATAAACAGGTCCTACGGGAATCTCGCGCCCATCCAAGAGAGTCAGCCATTCTTGTTGAGTCTTCGAACGAAAAATTTTTCGGAGCGCTGAGAAAATCTCGTCGCGCTTTTCTGCGGAGAATTGGTACTGAGCATACTGAGGAATACCTAACGCGTTGCACAAATTGATCCAGAATTTTTCTTCGAGCGCGCCGATCGTGAGATATTTTCCATCGAGAGTCTCATAGATGTTGTAGTAAGGCCAGCCGCCGGCCAAAGGGAGAGTTCCGCGCTGTGGGCTTTGCCCAGTCCCGAAAAGCTCGGCAGCGTAGAGCGTCATCCATGAGATCACAGTGTCGGTCATAGAGATGTCGATGTACGAGCCTTGCCCAGTCTGGTCTCGCGCGCGTAGGGCTGAGACAATCGAGAGCGCCGCGAACATGCCTCCGGCCAAGTCGGCGACGGGCACTCCGGGGATCACAGGCTTCGCCTCTCCTGTAAGATTCAGTAAGCCCGCCACACCAATATAATTGATATCGTGTCCCACGCGCTCGCGATAAGGACCGTCTTGGCCATAGCCACTCAAAGAGCAATAGATAATTTTCGCCTGAACTTTTTTCACCGACTCATAGTCGATGCCCAAACGCTGGACGACGCCGGGCCGAAAACTCTCAAACACCACATCGGTGTGCTCTGCCAATTTTAGGAACAGTTCACGGCCCTCGGCGGCCCTGAGATTGAGTGTAAGACTCTTCTTGTTGCGATTGAGCAGGGCAAAGGGATAACTCAGCTCGCCCGTCGAGGGAGAGAGCCATCGGACAGGGTCTCCAGTGTTCGGCTCTTCGACCTTGATGATCTCGGCTCCCAAGTCAGCCATTAAGAGCGAAGCGTACGGACCGGGGAGCAGTCTGGTGAGGTCTAAGATGCGCGTGCCAGCCAGAAACGAGTACACAGAAATATTCTTGCCGGAGCGCCGGGGAAAAGTCAACTCCAGGGCCCCAGCAAGAATTCTAAATCATAACGGAACTTGCCGCAGAAGATTTTCTTGGCGGTTTGCTAAACGTTCTAATGAACGATGACGACCTTGCGCACTTTGCCGGGGATGATCTGGCCGTCTGATGACACCCCAGTCACTACCACTAAGTAAGCACCGTTCGCAAGAGATGTCGAATTTAGTGCCAAGGTATCGCTCGTGGCCCACGTCTCGCGGACGAGGGTGCCGCCTAGTGTATAGATTTGGGCATGAATGGACGTGGCGCCTTCGAGTCTTAAGCTCTGTTCTGACAAAGCCGTGGATTGAATGCTGCATTTGTAAAACGTGCAGAATCTTCGCAGGTCTCTCAGAAGACTCCCAACTTGGCTGATCAGGGAGCTGCATACTTGAATACTATCGCGAGTATCTTGGTTGCTCCTGATCACTTCGCCCAGCACTGCTCCGGCATTCTGCAAGTGGCCACTCTCGGTTTGCACGCCCGCAGTTACATTCGCATCACCCAAGGCCAAGAGCAGAAATTCGTTGACGTCATCGGCCTTGCCCGCGGCGATGTCTTCTGCGGCATCTTCATCTTGTAGCTGGTCGGACAACGTATCGACATCGCTGCCGATGATAGTCATCACTTTTTGGCAATTTGCTACGTTATGTTGCAGGAACTGAACATCATTGTGGTTGATCAAATCGATCTGTTGGAGAGCAGCGATGCGGTCGATCAGCGCACTCAAGCTCACAGAAGTTTTGTCCAGCAAATGCTTGATTGTTTGGATGTTAGCAGCAAGAGCGCCTAGTTTGTCGAGCCGTGCTTGCTCGAGCAGCTTCCGGAACTGACGGATTCGCACTGAATCCTCGCACACTGCCGTAGGATCTTGCGGGTCTGCCACACATGCAGTGAGCAGGCCGAGTGCTTTGTGAATCAAATCGAGCAACCCACTTCGACCTTGAAGATTGATGTCGATCGTACCAAACGTGGCGCTCAAGCTGCTGAGGTCGCGCTGCACCACATTAGCATAGGTCGATGCCTGCCGGATCAAAGTCTTCGCGTTTTGTGCTGAAGAATTCCCCGCCAGAACATTCACAGAGCCAATTACTGAAATGGAGATGATCGCCACCAGAACGATCAGCCAACTGAATCGATACTTCACTCTCATTTGTTTGCCCCCTTCGTCAACAGAGTAAACCAAGAGGATATTTTCGTCAAGAGGTTTCTGTAACATTAGCAGTGTGACGGAGAGAACATAATAAGAACGTAGAGGCGTACGATGCTACGCCCCTACGCAATCTTTGACGGATAGAGACTTTAGACTGGGATTTTCCCCAAGACCGAGCGCGCGATGATCAAGCGCTGAATCTCGCTCGTGCCCTCATAAAGCTCGGTGATTTTCGCGTCTCGATAGAAACGTTCGACCGGATAGTCTTTGAAAAATCCGTAGCCGCCGTGGATTTGCAACGCTTCGTTCGCGACCTCACGAGCGACTCTCGATGCGAATAGCTTGGCCATCGAGGCTTCACGTCCTGGATTACCACCCTTGCCCACCAGGTAAGCAGCCTTGTAGACGAGCAGTCGGGCTGCTTCTATGTCGGTCGCCATGTCGGCGAGCTTGAACTGAATCGCTTGCAGATCACAAATAGGGCGATTGAATTGTTTTCGCTCTTGCGAGTATTTGAGCGCTTCGTCAAAAGCTCCTTGCGCGATGCCGACAGCCTGCGCCGCAACGGCCGTGCGGCCGCGCGCGAAAAACTGCATCAAATGATAAAAAGCGCTGCCCTCTTGGCCGATAATGTTTTCTTCAGGCACAGTCACGTTGTCGAACGAAAGCTCGGCCAAATCCGAGGCGCGAATGCCCATCTTGTTCTTCATCGGGCGTGCGGAAAAACCAGGACGATCCTTCTCGACGATGAAGGCTGTGATGCCGCCGTGGCGTTCCGGCGGGTTCGTGTCGGTGCGCGCAAAGACGATCAAAAAATTCGCGATCGAGCCGTTGGTTATAAAAATTTTGTTCCCGTTGATGACGAAGTTTTTCCCCTTGCGCTCAGCGCGAGTCTTCAAGCTCGCGACGTCCGAGCCCGCCTCAGGTTCGGTGATCGCGCTGCCCATGACCCAGTCACCCTTCGCGACGGGCACCAAGTATTTTTTGCGCTGCTCTTCGGTGCCGAAATCTAGAATCATGTCGCAGCCGAAAATTCTGGCGGTGATTGCCGAGGCAATTCCGGGATCGGCTCGGAAAAGCTCTTCAATCACGATCACCCCCGACAAAAAATCCATCCCGGCGCCGCCGTATTTTTCAGGAATCGAGGGCGCAATCAGATCGAGCTTTTTCGCTTTCTCTACAATGTCATGAGGGTACTTGCACGATTCGTCGTGATCGTGCGCGACCGGCTTGATCATTTCTTCGCCGAACTGTCGTGCAGTTTTGCGAATGAGCTTATGCTCTTCGGTAAATTCAAAATCCATGGTTGAAATCACCCAGTTACTAGGATACGGGGGTTCCTTCGTCGGTGCAAGGCCGAAAATTTTGTAGGGGCGAGGTCACCTCGCCCCTACAGGATATTTCTTTGGGTACGTCCCTGAACTATGAGATATACGGCGGCTTCTGATATTTGTTGTCGCCCGCGAATTCGGCCGGATAGAGCACGGCGCGGCTGCCATCGGCGCGGATCTGCACTTGTACCGGGCGGACGCCGTCGAATGCAGTAGGGGTGTTGTTCGGCACGTCCTTGAAGCCGTACACCGTGTCGTGCGACTGCTTCAAAGAAAGTTTCAGAAGCCCCAAGTCAAGCGTGTTCGGGAACTCCAGATCGCCGCCCTTGGTGGACACGGCAATCGTCTCTTTCTCATTCTTGGGCTCGCTCTTGTCATAGAAGCGGATCAAGCCGCCAGCTCCGACGTAATTGGTCGCCTCGAGCGCCGCGACGACGTCGTTGGTATCGGTCTTGCCAGCTCTCTTGATGGCTTCGGCCAGCACATAGACGCTGTCATAGGTTGTCCCGGACGTGTACACGGGGGTCTTGTTGAATTTTGATTTATAGTCTTTGAAGAATTTCTGTGTTCTGGGGCTGACGGGGGCATCGGCCGAAAAGTCTGTGATGACGTATCCGGTGGCAGCACCGCGCGCGGCCGCGATAGCCCCATCAGACTGGAAGGGCGCGTTGATGCCGAAGAGCGCCGTCGGTAGCTTCGCCTGGGCGATTGCGCTCGGCACGAGAATGGCCAAGTTCGGGTCCGAGAAAAAAGTTAATCCGATACCGGCGTTGATCGTGCGCAGCCGCTCGACGACGGGTCCCATATCGGTCGTGCCGACCGCGACCAGCACCGGGCCTTCGACTTGATAACCCAGGCGTCCGAGATGAGGACCCATGAGCTGCAAGAAGAGGCGGCCGCTCGTCAAATCCTCGCCGATCAGGATGACTTTCTTGTTGGAGAGAACTTTCTGCTCGACGAGCTGGCTTAGATAGTCTCCTGCGAAGCGCGCGACGTCGACGACGAGCGAGTAGGTGTTGATAATCACGCTTCGGAAGAGTGTCTTGTACCCGTCATAATTGGTTTTCACTTGATCGGTGCCAAGAGATGTCGAGCCGGTAATCAAGAATGGCTTGGGCAAGCGAGGTATTTGAGGCAAGATCGCTTGGACCATCTCGCTTCGAAATAGCCCCAAGATGGCGTCCGTTTTGCCCGCCAAATCTTGATAAGCGCTCACGGCTTTGGTTGGGTCAGACTCGGTCTCGATATCGCTAACCACTAAGGCGAGCTTGCGGCCCAGAACGCCTCCGGCAGCGTTGATCTCGTCGATGGCCATCTGGGCGCCGTTCACAGTGCCTTCGCCGAAGACGACCTTCGTGCCGGTCAGCGCGCCGATAGCGATATTGTCTGCTGCGCGGCCAATGAGCGGGCTCAGCGCCACCGCACCGGTCGCGAGACCGACGCTCTTGATGAACTTACGACGACTGTGACCCTTGCGAGTCAGTTCAGACATAGACACTTCCTTCCTTAAGACGATTGATTCGAAAAAATGTTCTCTAATCTCCTAGCTGCCTTTGAATGCAGGCGGCAACTGGTACTGTCCTGTCGCGATCTCTTTGGGCCATACGGTCTCACGCTTGACGTTGTTGCCATCGACAAAGAGCTGCGTATGGATCGGGGCAATGCCGTCGTAGTTGGCCCCCGGCACTTGTGTGGGGGATGTTGAGTAGACGGTGTTATGCGCGACCGCCAACGGGACTTTATCATTTTCTTGCTGGCGGGTGTAGTATTTAATCAGACCGCCGCTGCCGACATAGTTGGTCTTCTCGAGTGCAGCCACGACGTCGTCCGCGTTGGTCGAACCTGCGCGAGTCATGGCCTCGGCGATCACGTAGACCGTGTCATAAGTTGTCAGAGACGTATAGACGGGTCTCTCGTTGAATTGCTTGCGATAGGCATCGAAGAAGCCCTTGGTTTTATTAGTGACAGCGACTTCTCCGGCGAAGTCCGTGATGACCGTTCCTGTGGCGCCGCCGCGTGTGGCAATGGCTGCAGCGTCCAGTTGTAAGGGGGCGTTGATGCCGAAGGCGGCCATCTTGAGCTTTGCCACCGCTGCGGCCGCTGGGAAGAGCACGCTCAAATTCGGGTCGGACAAGAACGTATACGCGACCGAAGCCCCGCTGTTTTGCAATTGATTGATAATTGGGCCGAAGTCCGTCGTGCCCACGGCAATGCTGAGATTGGTCACGACGTCAAAACCAACGCCTTTGAGTGCCGGCTCGATCAAGCCGCGGAAGCCGCGGCTGGAAACCAAATCTTCTCCTAAAAGCACAAGCTTGTTCGTGCTGGTCCCGAATGCCCCACCCTTCGCCAAAGGCAAAACTAATCCTGCACAGAATGAGATAGCGTCGGCCACGAGCGCGTTCGTGCCGATGATGACCGAACGGAATAAGTATTTAAAGTTATCGTAATCTTTGTTGACGTTGTCGGTGCCCCCGGTCGTGGAGCCGGTGATGAGCACGGGCTTTCGCAGGCGCGGGATGTCGGGCACGAAGCCGGGGAGCATCTCGCTACGAAAAACACCGGCAACGGCATCCACTTTTTTGTCGATAATCAAAGATTGCATGGCTGACTTTGCGAGAGTCGGGTCAGACTCGGTCTCCAGATCGGCAAACTCGATCGCGAGCTGGCGCCCTAGCACGCCGCCCTTCGCGTTGAGCTCTCCGACGGCGAGCTGCGCTCCGCGCAACATGCCCTGGCCGAACGAGATTTTGCCGCCTCCCGTGATACCGAACTTAATTGGCTCTGCGCCAAATCCCAGCGGCTGGGTGAGGAACGCCGCTCCCGCTGCCAATCCCGTCGTCTTTAAGAATTGCCTGCGATTCATATTTTTCTCCTCCTTGAGTGTGGGTGTGGCTCTGAATCCGAGATTATTGAAAACGACAAATGCTTTCGGAACTTAATCTCACCTCCTCGGCATTTTAGCATTTCCCGTCGAAAGTCTGACAAATGTTGGAACAATTAGAGGATAGATGAAAGAGAATTGAACAACCAGCAATTTTTTGGATGAAAGAATCCCTCTCATAGAATTCACTTTTGTTCTATTGTAGCGCGGATTACGTTGGCAAGCAAACTCTGAGAGAAAGCGGAGGAGACAGGATAGAGGAAGGGAAATTCTCACGACATTATTGAGAAAAAAAGGAGCCCCGGAGATCGCTCTCCGAGGCTCTCGGTCAGTTTCTCAAAAGGTGAAAACCTAGCTCTTCAGCCGCACGTTGGCCGCGCGCAGTCCCTTCGCGTCGTTCTCGACATCGAACTCGACGTCCTGTCCCTCCTTGAGAGACTTGTAGCCTTCCTGTTTGATCGACGAGAAATGCACGAAGACATCCGGACCACCGCCGTCTTGCTGGATGAAGCCAAAGCCCTTGGCATCGTTAAACCACTTGACCTTGCCGGTCGCCATGGAACACCCCTCCTTTGCTAGACTGTCTTACGGCCACGACTTGCTTGCGACAGGAGGGTGCTCCTTGCCAGCAGCCCTGACACGTACAGCCATTGGAATTTAGCTGGACTCCTGGGTGAGGCACTCGTCGTGAGGTCCGACACCGCGAAGGTACCAACTCAGCAAAACAATAACAGATCGACTCGTTTTTGTCAAGAGCTGTTGGGCCTCTGCGCCGCGCGAGGAGTGTTAGCGTACGCTGCCGAAATAGCCGTTCATGAAGCCGAGCTGGTTGAGCGGCCAGACTTTTAGGAAGGGTTCTCCGATAAAATCTTTTTCGTCGGCAAAGTGCCAGTAACGGCTGTCCAGGCTGTTATTGGTATTATCCCCGAGAACGAAGAATTTCCCCGGGGGGACCAGCCATTCCTCGCCTAACATCTCTCCCGATTGCGAGTAGCATTGGCGTTGTGGGTTAGGATGTCCGCGATGGTTGAAGGCATTGGAAGTGAGGGCCACGCCGTCGACATACACATAACAATCGCCCTTGATCTGCACGCGCTGGCCCGCGATGGCGATCAGGCGCTTGACATAGCGCACAGGGCCGCTCGACTCGTTGTGCCAGAAGACGACGATGTCTCCAGGCTGGGGTTTTCGTAAGTAAAACGAGAGCTTGTCGACGAAGAAAGAGTCTCCCGGCATGATGGTTGGTTCCATCGACCCGGTGGGCACGCGCATGCGTACGATCACAAACGTCATCGTCACCCAGGCGAGCAAGCCAGCGACCGCCAAGACTTGCACCCAGTCGAGCAGCCACTCGGCAGAAGGGGTGGTCTGGACCCCAATGTTGTTGAGCGCCTTGGCCAAAAAAGGCTTGGGGCGGGTGACAGAATAGTAATCCTCTGCCAATCCTTCCGCCGCGGTTGCGTCTGTAGCAGTGGGGCCTAAAGGATCAGGCAAAGGGACAGAAGCTGTCCGCGTAACGGGTGTATTTGACTCGTTCGGCCCGTCGTTCGCGGGGTCCGTAGGGGACGGAGGTCCTTCTTCAGTTGGCATTCTTCAAGGCCTCCTTGCGCAGATAATATAAGCGCGCCCGGCGGGCCTTGCCGCGTTCGACGAGCTCGATCTTGGCGATGCGCGGCGAATGCGCCGGAAAAACTTTCTCGACGCCGATGCCCGAGGAGAGCTTTCTGATGGTAAACGTCTCGCCGCTGCCGCCGCCGTCGCGCTTGATCACGATGCCCTCAAAGACTTGGATGCGCTCTTTGCCTTCTTCGACTCCTTCGAGGATGCGCTCGTGCACGCGAATCGTGTCGCCCGGGCGGAAATCAGGAAAGTCTTTGCGCAAGAAGGACTGCTCGAGTTCTCGAATCAGATGGTTCATTGGACTTCACTCCCTTTGTTCTTAGTTCAGTGCCCCCGCAATCTGTCTAAGATAACTGCTACGGCCGAGCGAACCGACAAGTGATTGTACGGTCCGGGTCCGTAGATGGGGGGCAACATCACATCCAAACGTTCCAAGACTTCTTCGGCGAGGCCCCAGCCGGTCCCGAAGAGAAGATAGGCCGGCGTATTCTCTAGTTCGAGCTTCTCGCGGAGTTGCTCGTAGGTGAATTGCGGAGCCGTCCGTTTTTGCGCGGACGTGCCGACCAAGAGAGGCCGGATCCCTTCGATGGCCAAGACATCTGCCAAACTCGCCTCTAGGGTAGCAACTACTTTTATGACTTGCAAGGCCTCGCGTCGGTGAGCGTGGTCGCGTTCTTCCTTATCCCAGTAGTCATAGATGCGCTGGGCGACCTGCTGCTGGGAGGGCAAGGGCGTAATGATATAGTATTTGCAAATGCCAAACGTCCGACAGCTACGCGCGATATCGGGCACGTCTAATCCTGTGAGCGCCGAGGTCACGATCTCGCCTTTACGGTTGCGCACGGGATAGTGTAGTAAGCCTAAATAGAGATTTCCCATATTGGAGTAGGGGCGAAGCATTTATGATAAATGCTTCGCCCCTACATAATCATTTCTTCAACAAATCCGGTCTATTTTTGAGTGTCTTTTCCAATGCCGCGCGCTCGCGCCATTTCTCGATCTGCTCGTGATTGCCCGTGAGCAAAATCTCTGGAACCGTGAGCCCACGAAACTCCGGCGGCCGCGTGTACTGCGGCGCTCCTAACAGATCATCTCGGTAAAACGAGTCGTGTTCGACGGATTCGATCTTGCCCACGACGCCGGGCACGAGTCGAGCGACGGCTTCTGTTATGACCGCCGCCGGCAGCTCGCCCCCGCTCAACACATAATCTCCAATCGAGAGTTCGTCATCGACGAGAGTCAGCACTCTTTCGTCGATGCCCTCATAACGCCCAGATAAAATTATGAGTGCTTTCTCTTGGGCCAGCTGCTTCGCCACGCTCTGAGTGAAAAGCTTTCCCTGGGCCGACATCAGCAAAACCTTCGGAGCCGCATCCAGTTTACTTTTGATGGATTCGATTGCCCGAAAAATGGGCTCGGGTTTTAAGACCATCCCCGGCCCGCCGCCGTAGGGGCGGTCATCGACCTGACGATGTTTGTCGAACGTAAAGTCACGCAGATTGTGCAGGCGAATGTCCAAAATTTTTTCCGCGCGCGCTTGCGCGATCACGCCCAACTCAAAAAATCCCCGCAACATCTCGGGAAAGATCGTCACGATCTCGATGCGCATGATAAATCCCTAAGACGTAGAAGAACCTTGCGGAGGCGTGTTGCCTCGCCCATTTTTGTTGCGCGGGCGGGAGCCGCGATTGTCTCTCCCTCCGCCTTGCCTTTGGCGCGGAGGAGCGTTTTGGGGGCGCTGCGAGCCGCGTTGAAACTGTGGCGGCGGGCGGTCGCGATGACGCTCCTGACGCGGAGGACGCTGGCGTCCATCTCGGCGCTCTTCAGCAGAGGGTGTGGCTTCTAGGCGTTGCTCGATCACGTCGATGATCGCTTCTTTCTCGAGCTTTCGCGCGATGGCCGAGAGCACATCGCGCATGGCTTCGACCGTACGCCCTTGACGACCCAAGAGCCGCCCCAGTTCACCCTTGGGCGAGGACAGATAGTAAATATCGACCTTAGCAGTCTCGATCCGATCGACGGCCACATTCTTTGGCTCATCGACCACTCCCGCGATCAGATACTGCAATGCTTTGAAGAGCATGTCTATCTCTAGTCTGTAGGGGCAGGCCTTGTGCCTGTCCATAACTACGGGCAACCGAGGGTTGTCCCTACGGTAATACTATTTACGACGCTGCCGGCGCTGATCCTTTGCGGATCTTGTGCAGCTCGGCCATCAGGCCTTGTTTCGAGAGCAAGTGCCTGGTGGTCTGCGTCGGCTGCGCGCCGCGCTTGAGCCATTCGAGCGCTTGCACCTTGTCGATCTGAACCTCTTCTTGGAGTGGGTTGTAGAACCCCAAATCCTCGACGACGCGAGAATCGCGAGGGCTCTGCTCATCCATCACGACGACACGATACGAGGGCTGGCCACGCTTGCCAACCCGCTTGAGTCTGATCTTGACTGCCATGTTCCTCCTTGTTGGCTATTGGCTGCATTAGGTTGTAGGTAGGGGCGAGGCATGCCTCGCCCCTACAGGATCACAAACGAAAAACTACCGTCCAAACGGCATGCCCATAGGCAAACGTTTACCCTTGAGCTGCTTCATCATCTTCCGCGCTTCTTCGAAGCGTTTTAATAATTTATTGACGTCGCTCACTTGGACGCCGCTCCCCGAAGCGATGCGCTTCTTGCGGCTACCGTTCAGAACTTCGGGCCTCAAACGCTCGTGGCGCGTCATCGAATTGAGGATTGCCTCGACGCGATTCAGTGCTTTCTCGTCGACTTCGACTTGTCCCATTCCGGGGATCTTTTGCAAGAGTTTTGTCAACGGTCCTAACTTGCGCACTTGCCTTATTTGCGTGCGAAAATCTTCCAACGAAAATTTATCTTCTCGGACTTTGCGGACGAAATCCTCGGCGTCGGCATGGTCGAGTTGAGCTTCGGCCTGCTCGATGAGACCCAAAATATCGCCCATGCCCAGAATGCGCTCGGCCATCCGTTCGGGATAAAAAACTTCCAAGTCTTCGGGTTTTTCGCCGATGCCGATGAATTTTATCGGTTTTCCCGTGACCTCGGCCATCGAGAGGGCTGCACCGCCGCGCGCATCGCCATCAAGTTTAGTGAGAATGATTCCAGAAATTTTTAATCTTGTATCGAAAGCCTGGGCAATGTTGACGGCTTCTTGGCCGGTCATCGCGTCGGCCACTAATAAAATTTCACTCGGTTCCAATTTTTGATTCATCTCTTCGAGTTCAGCCATCAGTTCTTCATTGATTTGGAGACGTCCAGCCGTATCGACGATCAGCACATCGAACGCATTCTTCTTCGCATGATCGAGCGCGCCGGTCGCCACTTGCACGGGCGTCTTGCCTTCTGCAAAGACGGGCTGCCCGATGCGATGGCCCAACTGTTTTAATTGCTCGATCGCTGCCGGGCGTTGTAAGTCCGTCGCGGCGAGCAGGACTTTTTTGTCTACTTTCGTGGCCAAGTGTTTCGCGAGTTTGGCTGAGGCCGTCGTCTTGCCCGATCCTTGCAAGCCCACCATCAGCAAGACGGACGGATAGCGAGACAGATTTAGCTCAGATTGTTTCTGGCCCAAAATCTGAACCAGCTCATCACGTACGACCTTGACGACTTGTTGGCCCGGTGTCAAACTTTGGAGAATATTCTCGCCCAGGGCTTTTTGCTTGACTTCGTCGACAAATTTCTTAACAACTTTGTAGTTGACGTCGGCTTCGAGCAAAACAAGTCTGACTTCGCGCAGGCCCTCGTCCAAGTCTTTTTCGGTGAGTTGGCCTTGGCGACGAAACTTCTCTAAAACACCGTTGAGTTTCTCCGTTAGTACATTGAACATAGTTCGTAGATTAGCGTATTTTACTGAACCAGAGATGAGTTTTCAATCAAAGTGTCTTTGCCAACATGATCCACGCGGGTTGGTGCACGAAACCTAATTTCTGATTGACGCCGAGCATCCCTGCGTTGTTCGATGCGTTCCGCGTCGTGATGACCTTGTAGCCGTGTTGCGTGGCGTACTCGATGGCCTTGAGCTTGAGCGCCATAGCGATGCCGTTGCGGCGATGCTCGCGCAGCACCCCCGTCAGCCCTTGCGAGAGAATCGTCGGGTCTTCCAAGATTCTCAACAAAAGACTCTCGCCGATGTAGCGATCACCCGCCTTGGCGACGAAATAGCCCTCCGGTAACGAGCGCGGCGTCTCGATCAGACGCTTCAAAAAGAGCTCAAATGAATGAGGCGTATAGGGCTCCGGCCGGGGCACATCCTGGCCTAGCGTGGTATGCAATTCATAAAGTTTGCTCAAACAATCTGGGATGCGCTCACGTTCTTCCGCAAGTGTCGCGATCTCGATCCCGAGAGATCGTATTCGTTCGATGTAAGAAGCAAACGGCGCAAAGTCAAAGCGATCAAGATAGAGCCGAGATTCCCAGGCTCTCAGCGATTCTTGAAACCCGCGCTTCTCCAAAAAACTCAGGGTGTGCTTCATATCTTCGCGAGCTTCGGTCCAAATCATGATGGCCTGGTGCGAGCGTAGGTCTATAAGCAATCGTTCCCAGAGTTGTGTGCCGATACCACGGCGTTGCCAGGCTGGATCGACCTGCAGTTCGACCTCGAATTTTTGAGGATGGAACATTGTGGGATTGTGGCAATAACTGGCATACCCTACGATTTGTCGATTTTGCAGAGCGACCACCACATAGCGCTGATGGATATAGGAGCCTGCCAATTGGCGATCCCAATCGCGAACCGCATGAGCGCCGTAGTGATGCTCTTCCGGATAGTTCGCAGACCCAATGCGACCGACTGCTTCGTATTCTGGTTCTGTCGGCTCGAACAGCCGAATCAAAACATTGGTCGGCATACAGAGTTTCCCGAGAGGATTTTGGGATTATATGAGAGAATCTTGCATCGTGCAAGAACTAAACGTGAGTTACATCTAGTTCTAATTTCTGGATACGTGAACGATCTTGACGCATCTTTTTGATATTCACATAGAGTACAGGTTGATTGTCTTTCAGATGCAATAATCCCAGACGTTCGCTCCAACGATTGAACTCCTCATCGCCCTCAAGTTGCAAGATGACTCTCGCATTTTTTGGGATTTTGGCGACAAATCGCGGATGCTCTCGAACGTACTTGTTGAACTCTCTGATGAGCATTCCATGCTTAATTTCAAGTGTCGATAGGCTCACGGGAACTCACCCTTCATGAATCGTTGACGATAAAGTTTCCATTTCTGTTCCATGTTTTCTTCAGCAGCTGTCAATGCATCTTTGAATTCTAGATCGAGCTTCGCTTTCAAACGTTCACCCATTAGATTATACCGATCTATGTGCGCATAGCCATGAGCACAATCAAAGCGAATTACCACTCTCCAACTGTCTCCAACGAACACTTCGAGCTGGACCGAGTAGTATATGACGTTATTCCCTTCTGTTTTGTGATAATGTCGTTCGCGCGTATCTTCAGCCCTGATTATTTCATATCGCACTTCACGGTTCACAACAAACCTTTCACCTACTCAGACCGCCCTCACAATTTCCTCCAGCGTCGCGGGGTTCTCCAAACTCGATAAATCCCCTGCTTCTTGGCCGAGCGCCTTCGCACGGATGGCACGCCGCAAAATTTTTGCGTTGCGCGTCTTGGGCAGCTCGCGCACGAACTTGACCGAGTCTGGTGAAAATGCTTTTCCCAATTCTTTCTCCACTCGCTCACGCAGTTCTTTTCTAAGTTGATCGTTCGGTTGATGTCCGGGCCTTAGGATTGCGTAACACCAGACGACTTCACCCTTCACTTCATGCGGCACACCGATCGCCGCCGCTTCTTGCACTGCCGGATGGCCGACCAAAATCGATTCGATCTCGGCGGGACCGAGGCGTTTTCCAGCGATCTTAATGGTGTCGTCGCTGCGGCCGTGCAGATACCAAACTCCGTCTTTGTCGACCGAAGCCCAGTCGCCGTGCACCCAGACGTTCGGCCAGCGCGACCAGTATGTGTGGAGATATCTCTGAGAATCTTTCCAGAAGCCGCGAGTCATGCTCGGCCACGGTTTTTTGACAACCAGCTCACCGACGCCACCACGCAGCGACTTCCCATGCTCGTCAAAGACATCGATCGCCATCCCGAGCGCTGGTCCCGCAAGGCTGCAAGGCTTTAAGGGCGTCAAGGGTGTTGGAGACAAGAAGCACGCGCCGACTTCGGTCCCACCCGAGAGATTGATAATCGGACATCGTCCCCTTCCGACGTGCTTGAAGAACCAGAGCCACGGATCGGGATTCCACGGCTCGCCCGTCGATCCCAAGATTCTCAACGAACTCAAATCATGCTTTTTCACTGGCGCTTCGCCAAATTTCATCAGCGCACGGATGAGCGTGGGAGAAATTCCCAAAATAGAGATCGCATGGCGTTCGATCATGCTCCACAATCGGTCCGGCTGTGGATAGTCCGGCGCTCCTTCGTAAAGAAAGATTGTCCCACCGAGCGCGAGCCCACCGACGACTTCCCACGGCCCCATGATCCAGCCCATGTCGGTCACCCAGAAGAGAATATCTTCGTCGTGTAGGTCGACTTGATGCGCGACCTCTTGCGCGATCTTAACTAAAAAGCCGCCGTGCACGTGCACCGAGCCCTTGGGTTTCCCGGTTGTTCCCGAAGTATACGCAATCATAAATGGATCCTCTGAGTCTGTTTTGAGTGTCGTGCATTCGCGAGGTTCATTGATTGTGATCTCATGCCACCAGAGATCGCGGCCCTCAGTCCAAGACACAGAATTGCTCATGCGCTCGCATACGATCAGATGTTTAACGCTTGGCGAGAGTTGCGCTGCTTCGTCGGCGACTTTTTTCATCTCGACGAGATTACCCCTGCGATAAAAACCGTCTGCCGTGATGAGTAGCGTTGCTTCACAATCATTCAAGCGCGAAGCGACGGCTTGCGCACCAAATCCAGAGAATATGGGTGTAAAGATCGCTCCCAATTTTGCGCAGGCAAGCAACGCGATCACAGTTTCTGGCAGCATGGGCATAAAAATTCCGACCGTGTCTCCTTGGCCGACGCCCAGTTGCTTGAGCGCGTTCGCGAAGCGATTGATCTGCGTGTAGAGGTCCCAGTAGGTGAGCCGAGTGACGGCTCCGTTCTCTCCTTCCCAGAGGAGCGCGAGCTTGTGCCGTCGCGGCGAGTGCGCGTGCTTATCGATGCAATTGTGGGTGAGATTGATCTTGCCGCCGACGAACCATTGGGGCCGAGCGATCCCTTTCGACGTATCCAAAAGTTTTTTGTACGGTTTAAAAAATTCTATATTCAGATGCTTGATGATGGCTTCCCAGAACCATTCGATATCATCTTGCGAGCGCTTCACCAACCGCTCGTAGTTTCTAATGCGATGCTCTTTCATGAAGCGCATCACGTTGCTGCGCTCGATGTAGTCTTCGCTTGGTTTCCAGATGAATTTTTGACTCATACTCAGTGCTCCTCCTCGGCGTTGTGTGAACCAGATCATTGTTAACAGATAGAGTCATAGAAGACAAACGAGAATCGTAGGGGGCAGACCTGTGTGTCTGCCTTAATATTAGCGCGAACACATCGGTTTGCCCCTACAAGAGGATGAAGGTCAGTCACCTAAGAAAGAGACATAGGACCCTTGACAGTTTTTTCAAGGTAACCTATAATACGCCCACGGCAGGTACGAAAATGACCCGAGGAGGTTGGAGAGAAACTAACTCGGGGAGGTTGTTTGCTGTGAAAGCAGTCAAGGTTTTACTCATCTGTGCCGTCGTACTCGGTTTCGGGTCGCTCGTCTGGGCGGATGGTCCCTCCAAGAAGGAGCAACCCACTACGTCGACCAAAAAGCCCACGACCACCAATAAGTCGGTCAAGGGTGGCTTCTTTGTGGATGTCCCCTCGGATCACTACGCCGCCGCCGATCTGAAGTTCTTAGTGGAGCGTGGCATCATCACGGGTCTACCGAGTGGCGAGTTCCAGGGCTCGAAAGCAATGTCCCGCTACGATGCAGCCGTCTTATTCGCCCGGGCGATCCGCTACGTCCAGAACGATCCGGAGAAAGTGAAGGCGCAAGAGCTCAAAGTTTTGCAAGATTTGATGTTCCAGCTCTCGCAAAAGATTCAATCCATCGAACAGAAGGCTGATGCCTCGCACGGAGGCACGGTCGACAACACGCAGATTGCGAACATGCAAAACCAGCTACAATCGGCGAATACTCAGATTGAGGGCTTACAGAAGCAGCTGCGCGATCTCAAGGTCTCGTCTTCCAGTAGCATTGACCCGGTAGAATTCGACAAGGTGAAAAAGCAGTCCAGCGCCAACTTTATCATCGCGATGGCCGGGCTTTTCGTCGGCATCGTGGGCATCGCACTGGCGACGCTTATTAAGTAACCAACTGCAAAGCATTTCAGATTAGGCTTATCCTACTCTGAGTTGGTTTTATCCATCAAGGCATGAGCAAGCGGGCTCCATGAGCTCGCTTGTTCGGCCTATTTTTTATTGATCCTGCCCTAGAGTCAACCAGTCCCCCGAAAAAATTTGATTTACCTACTCAAGTGTGCTAAAATCTTCTTAAGCGCATGTGGGATATATTATCCCACATGCGCAAAAAACAAAGCGAGTTGCCTTTTATGAGATTAATCTTATGTTTCTTTGCTCTCGTCGTTTTGGCCAACTCTGTTGCCGCTGCGGCCCCGCTCACCGGCTCCTGGGAAGCGCGCAGCCTGCTAATGGCGACGGGCTCCATTCCCCTCAAAGTTTCGGATACACAACTCTGCCTAGACGCTACGCTCGATCTCTCTACAGCCTTCTCCGGGCTTTCACTCCACAGCCGCACAAGCTTCAGCTTCGTTGGGCCCGAGACTCAGTTTATCACTGCGAGCGGAACCCTGGGACCGCTCTCACTGAGTGACACATTGATCTTCTCGCGTAACATCATCGAAGCGGATTCTTCGGGACAGATCAAAGCGAGCAGCCCCGACCCCGGTGGACTCGTCGGCTCTTACTTACCCTTCTTTTCTTATTATGATTCCGTCACGGCTTTGGTCGATCTATGCCGCCGCTTGGGGCCGACTCTTGAAGGTCAGCCGGTGATCTTTCGCAAGAAGATCGCCGAAGTGAGTCTCAACGTCGCCGGTCTCAAATTAGCGAGCACCTTTCTCTTCGCCAATTTAGGAAGCTCCGGGGTGCCGAGCTTCCGAGTCGGCGCTACGCTTAGCGTCAGCGGGCAAACCGTGAGCGGCATCCAATTTGAGTCGTTCACGTACATCGGGATGCGCAACCAAGACGGCTATGAGTTCGAGTGCTTTGGACAATGCCATGAAGACGAACGCTTTTCCCAAGGGCGCGTCGTTCCTGGGTTCGCGTTCGAGCTAGAGCGACTGAACCTAAACAAATTAATCCTCGCTGGAGTGAATTTTGACATCGCTGCCCTCTTCAACTTTAACGCCGCCGAAGGCCCTGTAGGTTTTGAGAAAATGACCATCACATCGAGTGCCGAGATAAAGCCTCTTTCGCTCTCGATCACGGATATTCTCGCGCTCGATAATTCTCTCAATCTATCGAGCCATACGCTGATTACGAGCCTTCGGTTCAGCGACGCCTATGCGACTCTCATCTTGACTGACATTGCAGACCCAACCAACGACGTCGGCTTCGAGTTCCAGACGTTTGTCATTTCTTTCACCCTTGGTAACTGGAGTATCACCAGCAATATCTACACGTGCGCTGACAACGATGCCGACTGCGCCTTTCTTAATGCTGTCTACCAGCACGATCTGACGCTTTCTTACACAAAAGACATATTAAATGTGACGGCGCTTCTGGAGTTTTACGGGCTGATCTCCAGTTTCAATAAGTTTGTTATATCTGCCAACGTTAAAATCAAGGAAGTCACGCTGCACGCAGCCACGGCCGTGCAGACCAAGCAACTGACTGCTCAAGAATTTTCAGTCAAGATTGTCTTCTAATTAGAGATTTGAAAATTCTGAATGATCGTGAAAAGCGATGATGTTTTATCTGTTAACTTTCAAAGATTCTCGAAAAACGTGGGTTGTATTAACCTATCATTCTTCCCGATTCTTTTACCTTGAAGGAGACGAAGATCAACCACAGCTCCAAATTCTAAGAAAACGTCAAAGAATCGATCGAAGTTTTGCCCCCAGTAAACCATAGCACAAGCCATCGGTGCCCCTTTACCCGCATCTCTTCCATTTACAAGGAAACGTAGGCGTGTATCATACAAGAAACACACAGCTGTTGCTCTGCCCCACACGTAATTCTTCCAATGTCCAGTATTCGCCGCAACTGGCACAAGAGCAAGAACCTCTGAACCAAATTTCCTATGAGCTTCCGCACATCGATAAAGCCAATGCTTAATTGTCGTACCTCTTTGTCTATCTGCTCCATAAGGTGGATTGACGTAAATAGTCCGGAAATTCCAGGACTCTCGTAGTCCGTCATATCCAGGTAATAGATACTCGGTCTTTGCCTTGACGAGGGAGTAGCGACTGGCACAAGGATCGAGATCGATGTCCCCGCAGAATACCTTGCGAACTGCATCGACATACTTCTTCGGTGTGCACCAGTCTTGACTAAGAGAATTGACTGTTCTGCCTGCGGTCATATATGAATCTCTGCCCAGTTCTTCCCAGTCAGGATGTTAAGTTCTTTGCGAAGAAAACTCAACGTTTTCCCCTGTGGGGCTACAACATTGAACCATGACTCGACCTTTGAGGGGTTTCGAGCAAAATAATCCTGCAAGAGTTGGTCCGCAGAGTAAGCCATCTGCACTTTCGTAAACTGGTTGACTCCACTCTTGCCTGTGTAACTCGTCAGGAAGGCTTTACGAATGGGCTCATAGGTCTTTGATGGCTTCAGATTGACTGTGACTTTCGCTCTTTTATTGGAGAAGCCGTCCAGCGTTGCGACTAGAAATGAATCCAGGACTTTCGCGGTTGAGTTTATGAACAGTAAGATAGGGGTATGCAACGCCAGAAATGTTCCCTCGATCTTTATGTGGATTTTCTCGTCGCCAGTCAGAAGCAGTTCTCTGGAATGGAGTTGAGTAAAGTGGCTCCG
>JACOSB010000145.1 GCA_016179105.1 Candidatus Acetothermia bacterium | reverse complement strand
GGGTCGGCCGGGTTTGCGATGGGCTGCTTACCTTGTCTCATAATGGTAATAATATAGCTTATTACGAGACAGAAAACAAGGGGTTTTACTCCTGACAGCCGAAAAACGCTGATATTATCTGGAAGTAAAATGTCTCAAAAGGGGGAAAAGAGACATTGCCTCTCCCGGTAGAATCAGCGTTTTTTGACCGTGGCGGGTAAAATCTCTTGTTTTCTGTCCCTTAATGAGTTATATTTCTTGCATTATGAGACAGAATAAGCAACCCATCCCCAATCCGGCCGACCCGATCAAAGACCGGCGCTTCATCCGCTCCATCAAAGCCCTCTTAAAAGAGGAAGGGAATCATGCCGAATATCTTCTCTTTACTCTAGCCATCAACTCCGGGCTGCGCGTCTCGGACTTGACCAAGCTCACGGTCGGAGATCTATGGACGAGCGAGGGAAAACCAAAAAAGAAAGTGCGCGTGAAGACCAAGAAGACCGGTGCCTGGATCGAGTTTCAACTTAACGAGGCCATTCAAGAAGCGCTCGAATTCTACCGGAGAAACAAGGAGTCACGCGAAGAGAATGACCCGGTCTTTCCCGTCACCCGACGCACGGTCACCCGCTGGGCCAAACGCTGGTGTGAGCAGGCAGGTCTGGAGGGGAGCAACTTTAGCGCCCATACCCTGCGCAAAACCTATGCGTACCAACTCTGGGCTTTGAACGGGAAAACGCATGAAGCGCTCACCGTGGTACAGAAGACCCTCGGGCATAAGTCGCCGGGAACGACGCTGGATTACTTGGGTATCAGCCGAGAGCAGATTGAGGAGATGCAGGCCGAATTGAATTTGTGAGGGCTTGCGGGAACAACGGGAAAAACGTCGGGGGGGAGGGTACCTCGTTCGTAGGCGGAACTAAACACTCTTATTTTAGCCTCTGTAATGTTTCTACACTTTCCAGATAATCGTCGTAAGTGACCGGCGCCTCAATTCCGAAATTCGCTAACAAATCAATCGTCGCGCTGATCGATATCCCCAAGTCTTGTGCCAGCGTTCCGATAGATCTTCGCCCCTCACGGTAGGCCTGTAAGGATTTATAGATAAATCCTTCTCGGATCAGTTCCCGCACTACGGTCGATTTCCCTTTGCCTTCTTGTTTGCTCAGTGCTCGGATCTTCTTCAGCTCTTCCGCACTCAGTCTAACGCTGACGGTATTCACAGAATCACCTTCTTCGCTGTTTGATTTTTGCCTTCACTGCTTCGAGCGTTTCGGCATCATAACGTCCATACTGTTTGAACTTCTTGACCAAGCTAAGCGCCCGCTCTCCCGAAAGTAGATCGCGCTGAACCAGCCGTTCTAAGAAGGCCACGGCGATAATGGAGCGAATATTGAGAATCTTACACGCCTTACGCGTCGGAGTGTCATCCGTAGCCAAGGGTGCTTTCTCTTGCCATGCCAAATGGAGTGCAGCGGTTTCTCCCCGGTGGAGACTGAAATCCTCTGCAATCTGTGAGATACGATTCGTTCTTTCGGGTTCAACGATTACGAGTAATTCTTCCTTAATCAACTGGGCGATCAGTTGGGCATCCTCCCGCGTTGATTCGCGGGTGCATTCCTCCTGAATTATCGGCGGAATCATGGCCTTATGGGCTACTAACACCTCACGAAGGAGCGAGACTTTTGCCAATATGATGAGGGTCGAGGCATCAAACACGATCACGAGCGCACCTATAGTATACAAATTATTACATTGGTATATTATATAGTCTTTGCCGTTCCCAAAGCAAATTCATTAATCGCCTTGCCGGATGTTGGTGACTTGATGCATCGCTCGGCTACGTCTTGTAAAACGAGCTGAGGACTTGATACCCGTGGAGTTCCCTTTCGATCTTTACACGCTCAATGCGTTTTCCTAATTCCGAGACAGGCCCCCAGATGAACTGGCGCTGGCCGCGGGTGCCGATCCGACCCCAGTGGTTGATGAGCACCGGCTCACCCCAGAGGTCCATGCCGACACTGAGGGAGTAAAAGCGGAAACGGTTGCGCATCGTATCAACCGACTGCCAGCGGAAGAGGTTGAGCATACGCTCTTGAATCATACCCTTTGACAGCTTCACAGTTTGTGACCGACGTGTTTTCATTGGGAAACGTCGCTCTTCTACCTTGGCATCAGTAGTCGAGAGCAGATTGAAGAAATGCAGGCCGAATTAAATCTCTGACGCTATGAGCGAGACCTTGATTCTGACGCGGGGAGAATTCCGGTCGTCAACGAGGGACTCCTTCATGAACCCATCTATCACTCGCTGAGTCTTTTCAGAAATTCTGCCGTAGTGAACCACTCGATCCCACTCACAGCGAAATCTTCATCGTTGGTCCAAACCGGGGCTCTTAGTTTTAGGGCTAGCGGAGCATCGTCGGGGTCACGCTTCTCCATGCGCGACTGAGCCAAGGTCATTCTTTCCTGGTAAAACTCATACTCGTACACAACCAAGGGCAGTGCCACCAGCGTCGTGTATAACTCCGAGAGCGGAATCCCCGCTCTACGTACTCTGGGCTTACGTGCCATTTCCGGCAAATACTCCAGAGCTTCTTGCCACGTAAACTCCGTCGTCGCAAACTCCTTGATGTTCGAGGTCAAGAAAATTTCGCGAGCTTTCCCGCCGATTACCGCAGAAATAATCGGGTTAGCGTCGACGACGATTCTGTCGACGCCCTCGGCGGAAGCTTTCGAAGTCTTCAAGGATTTCCTCCTCGGTCATACCGACTTGCTTGAACCGTTTGGCAATACTGGCGGTGAGCGTGATGAACATTTCTCGTTTCATTTCGACGGGCAGAGTTTGTACCGGGTAAGGGAAATATATCCCGGCGATCTCGCCGCGGCGCAACACCAGGATCGGGTCCTTAGAACGAAACATCTCGGTGGCTTTATCCCGAAAATGGCGAACTGTGGTGATCTTCATAATGTGGTCACCTCCGTGGTATCATAGCAGGATAAGCCCACATTGTCAAAAGGGATCGAAGCCCCGGATTACCTACCCTCTTTTTGTTCTTGTCTTGCGTGCCCTGCTATGTTCACCTGCTTCTCCCCGATATTCACTTGCCCGATATGCAACTCGACGTTGGCTCGCTTCAGGTCTCGCAGCGCCTTGAGGCTGCGCAAGAACATCCGGTTGAGCCGGTCCAACTGCGGCAGCAATTCCGTCTGCAACCGCGCCGCGTAATGCTCGACTCTCAGTTCCTTGGGTATCGTACCACTCTCATCATAACGAAGCTTCGGCTGGTCCAAGCCGAACAATTCCCATTCGACCTGCATTTCCAGATTGCTCATCAACTCGTTGAACCTTAGAAAATGGAAGTGGCTGCATAGAGCCATGTCGACTAGCAAGAACTCCGGAGCTGTCTCGATCTGGTAATCGGTAATCCAGGCCTGTCGCAATTCCAAAAGTGTAGCCACTAAAACGGGATCGACGTCTGCCATGCGACCGATGCGCTGCAGAAAGAATCGCCCATCTTCGTAATCACAGCGACTTTGGGCCAGCAGCTTTTCCCAATCTTCTGGAGTACGAATTTTGCCCCACTCCAACTCGCCACGGTAGCGCAGCTCGCAGGCTCTCTTTCTATGGATGGCCAACTGGTGCCGAGCCTTCGCATAATCATCGTTTGCTTGTTCGCGGGCATTATTCGCGTCCTCGTGAGTTAATTCACCGGCCTTCTCCTTGGCATCAATCTCCTTCAGCCGTTTGCACGCTTCTTGTAAAAGTTCATGGAGGCTCGTGGAATTCGCTAATTGCATAGGATCTGCCTTTCTTCACTGATAGACGTTGCTCTGGCGCATCTGCCGTAACTGGTCTTCGACTAATTTCAGTAAAAACTGTGTTTCCTTCATTTCCACTTTGTACAATCGCTCCTGGTCTTTTGCCGTTCGAATCTTTCGTCGCTGTGAGCGCACTTGAGCTTTCGGAACATACTTTTTCCTGAGCCGCCAACCCTGTGGCGTCAGCACGCGATAGTAGCAATAGTAATACCAGCGATGCGGTCGCCCTCGAGCACAGCGACAGTTCGGCTTACCGCAGCGCACCGCCTCTCGGATAATCACGCCCGCCAATCGTGGGTCTTCATATCTGAATGAGTACACTCGAGCTCTCCCGTCTTATGTAACAAAATGTCGCACTGTCCCTGCTTGGTCCACCTGCGTTCGTTATCCTTTGCTCTAAAGTTACTTAGTGCCGCAGTTGATCGGGTCCTTTGGCGTTGGTCCGGAGATAGTCCTTGAGGCACCATTGCACCGTTTGATACCTTTCAATAGCCGCCGGAGGGCTTGGCGTAGGTCCTCGTAACCCAGTTGATCCCAACCCTGGTCGATCCTGTCTAACGATACCCAGACCCAAGCCATTTCCGGGTTATCCCCATCCCCTGGTTGCCAGTACCGGCCTATCACTCGAAATGCTTCTATCAAGAGCGCCTGCTTGGCTTCTTCTGGCTGACACTCGATGCACCAGCCGCCCACCCTCATCCAAGCTGGAGGCTGGAGGTTCTGGTCCTGAGCTTGATTTCCCACCGTTGCACTCGTTTGATCGGTTATCATGCGAACCCCCCCATAGTTACCGGTTAGGTTCAAGATCATGTTTTTCTTATCCAGTCAGCATTTTTCAGCGAAACAGGTCTCGAAAACGTTCGACCGGTAACTGACCGGTAACTCCTCCGGTAACCCCCTTTAAGTAGATAGGGAGAGAGAAGTAAGGAATAGTTACCGGAGTTACCGGTATTTCTTCTATTTCTCTTATGTGCGGACAAGCCAAAGGTCACTCGCTTATATACCTGCAAGGAGCGGTAACTCCGGTAACACCGGTAACTGCTAACGTCTTTTATAGAATGGAAGAGAATTTTCGCAGTTACCGGTAGAGTTCCCGGTCCCGTCCAAGTTACCGGTTGACTGTCAAAAGTCCACATCATCGTCCTCGCCTTCCTCGCGGTTCAGGACTTCTTCTGTGAAAACGACGTACCGGGCCAAGATGCCGTTCCGCCGGATGGGCTTCTGGAATCTTCGTTCGTTACCTTCTTGACTGATCTCGACCCACCCCAGCTCGGCCCAATCTGCCAACACCCGACGCGGGGTGTAGCTGGCCTTTCTAAGAGCCTCAGAAAATGCGGACCATAACAGGCATAAACCATCCTCCTCAGATTGGATCACTACCGGGGATTCGACCGGATGGTCGTCTCGACTACGAGCGGCGGCTTCGGCGACTTTCTCTGAAGCCCAGCCCAGTGCGAACTCCAAAGCCTTCTCGGCCAGACTCTCTTGTGGATCATTGGAAATCCTCCCCAGAATGATCTGAGCCGCTTCTAAACTCAGTCGTTCGGCCTCCGCCTCGTCAATCCCCTCCAGAATAATCGGCGTCAATAGACATCCGGCGACCGTGATGAGAGCCGCGATGTCGATGTGACTCTCAGCGGCACCGGGGCAAGCCTTCTTCAACCGAGCCACAAACCTCTCGTGGAGGGTCTCCAGCTCGCCAGCGGCCAGAGCGAGCAGTCGGGTAAACCACGCCTCTGCCACATGGCCGTAGTGAGCGGCGCAAACTTGGTGAACTTTTCGAGCCAAATCTTCTGGTAAGACTTCAGTGATGTGAACTTCGAGCGCGCGGTTAGCAATCCCGCGCCACGGGCTACTCGACAAGTCCTCCTCCCCCGATGCGATCACCAATGATCGCCAGTGCGCAGTCTTTTGCAATCCACCGGTCTTGGCACCGCGAGCCTTCCCTCGGCCGCTCGATAAGATGTAGACCAAACGGTTGACCACATCGGGATGTTGCGCTGCCTGTTTCTCGTCGATCACCAACGGTAGATCAGCGAACAAGCCGAGGGTACGTTCCAAGCCGACGACCGTGGAGAAAAATGTCAAAGACAAGGTCTCAGGATGGCCGAAGAGGCTGATGGCCATCATCTCCGCGGCGCTCTTGCCTTTCCCGCTCTCTCCGAAGAGATAGATGAGCAAGGTACGCCGGGTGAGCTTACGGACGAGGGTAGCCGCGGCCGCCGCATTCATCACGAAGCGGGCAATCGGGTGATCCTTGTACACCTGACGAGCTAAGTCCCGCCAAATTTTAGGATCACCTTCGGCGCTATAGGCGTCCGCGATCGAGGCGTCTTCGGTTCCTGAGGGGAGAAAAATTACACGTTCGCCAAGACAGTGTCGTCCCCAGAGGAAGGACTTGGGCGTCACCCAACCCAAACGAGTCGATGCCGCTCGCGGCGTTAAATACTTGCGATTCTCGTACTCGTAGCCTGTCAAGTAGGCGGTCAGGCGCGTCGCGTTTTCTGAGTTCACCAACAGTCCACGTGACGCACTCTCGATCAGACCAGTTTTATCCATCAACGAGACGCGCGGGACGATGAGCGAGTGCAGTTCGTCATTCGTCCACGAGAGCTCGCTCCAGAGGGTTCCCGTCTCATCTCGGTAGCGTTGAGCGACATGCGTAGGACTCAGACAGACAAGCTGCCCCCTTTCGTACTTGATGCCGCCACCGTCTTTCTGGGGAATCTTGATTTTCTTCTGTGTCCAGATAGAGCGATCGGAGCCAAACATATACCCTTTGGGCAGCCGCTTGGGTGCGATCCGCTGGCCGCGCTTGAGCGCATCGAGAATTTTATCCAAGTCACCGAGACGCTTGATGAAATCACACGGGTCCTCGTCTTCTTGATAATCCTCAGGATAGATAATGCCGACATCATAGAAATTCGCACGCTCAGCAGCCTCACGACCTTTCTGGTCATTATCTGGCCAGATGCAAATCTGTTTATAACCCAACTTTCTCAAGCGCTTCGCAGCCAGCAAGTAAGACATCGTTCCACCCACCGCGACGATGGGATATACCTCGCCGCGAGCAAGAGCGAGTGCTTGTAGGGCCAGGGCATCGTGGGGACCTTCGACCATGATGACCGTGTCCAGTTGATCTGGTGTCAAGAGGTTCAGGCCAAATATCCCAGAGGCGGAAGAGCCAATTAGCCAATAACTTCGGGATGTCTTAGCATGTGGATCGCGCCATTGGATCCCGCCGACGTGGATGAAATCCGAGTGATACAGGTAGGCCATTACCACCTTTTGAGGCCATGGGTCTTTGGACCGACCGTTGAGGGTCTCGCGCTCGGGCAAGATAGAAAGATCAAGTCCAGCTTTGTACGCTTCGGCTTTCATCGGGGCGAGGCCGACCGGAACCCAGAGCTGGCGCTTGCCTAGGGTGATCTCAACCCCCATATTGTCAGTAGACAAGCCACACTTTTTCTTCAGCCATTCGCGTTGTGTGGTGGCGGGACCCGCTAACTGCTTGATGAAGAACTGGGCCAAATGATCTAATGCTTCTTGCTTCTCAGACGAGATGACCTCAAGAGGCAAGCCTGGCTTCGGTGGGCTATAGGCTGAGTGTATGGTTTCATCTTGCATGATCGCAACTCCAAGAAAAATTCTGAGGACGCTGAGTTGCACGGGCGGCTGAGCCGCAGGTCATACCGCCCGTGCAACTGGTAGGTCCCTTACGATGGGTCGTCTTCGATGTCCACGTTTTCGTTTAGATCCTCGTAGACTTGGTCTGTTTTTGAGCGCCTTTTCACTCTTACGGTATAGTCGAAAAACTTCGTTCCGTTCTTGCTTTCTTTCTCACCCAGAAATTTAACACCCACAACATCTCCCCGCTTCGGGGCCAATGTCAGAAACTTGTCGCGTAAGACAGATCGTGATAGCCAGAAAAGAATGGGATCGCCAGTCACAATGTCTAGCAGCTCAACCAACTTTTCTGGTCCGTTTTTGCCCGTTCGTTCTTTCACAGCACGAAGCGTGCCTACGACGCGTTCACCAGCCTTCGAAGGCTTCCAAAAGTCAGCTTGGCCATCGTCTTTCTCCAATTCTTCTTCCAACTCAGTTCTGAGTTTTTCCAACTCTGACTGCATAAAGTTTTTCCTTTCTGAGCGCATACAGCGCCCTAGCAATGGATCATCTGAAGGCTTCTTGCAAATAGACGGACAGGCTCGTTGCGTGTATAATCAAAGCCGAATACGTCTACAAACGAACTGTGCGCCGCGACCGATCTGCCACGATCTTTTAAGTCGCGGCGCCTTTTCTTTGCGCCGTTTTTCCCGCACAGTTCTAGCCATAGCTTTCCCACCTCCTAACCATGCTTGGGCTATCCAATGGACATTAATTGGCCTATCCTTCTCAGTGGGGTGACTCGGCTTCTTTGGGACCTCCCACTGATTTCTTTACCACTCCTACATTCTTGTCCCACTGCTGGGCAAAAAAGCGGTTCAACGCCTCAACACACAGCTCTGATTCGGTCTGGTTCATGCGCTCCGCCAGCTCGCGTACCTGAATTGCGAGGTGTGGATCGCAACTGATGTTGATCACTGCGCGTGCCATATTTTTGGATCACCTACTTATTAATGTTGTTCATCAGAATAATACGAAAATCCTCTTCTGATTTGAAGCTACGCGACTTTTCACTAGAGCTTCAAGTATATGCTCTTGGGCTGCTATTTTCGCGAGAGGTTGGTGTTTCTATCGCGGCACCGAGGAGAGCAGAAACGTGAACGTTTGTTCCCTTGCTTAGGGCTAAAAGGATGAGGGTGAAACAATCTTTTACACTCCTCCAGATCACACCGTTGAATCGAGAGCTTGTTTGTCACTACGTTCAACAGGCCAATTTGAAGTTGTGCAATCAACCCGCCCAAATCTAAACTGAAATAAAGCGCATCAGGTTTAATGAGTGTCTCCCACCCTTGAGCCCCCAAATCTAAAGTAAGATGCAGCTTGTAGGTCTCAAATAGGTTACGTAAGTCAATGTAATGGGTCTCTTCGAATTTACCGGACACCCAGGCAATGATAAGAGATTTCAAGATATCACGATAGTAAAGAAACCTCTCAAATTCCTCGCTTCCGAACCAATTCTTTTTCTCAGTTAATTCGTAGTGCTCTAAGGTACCATAGACCATTAGCTCATCAAAGAGATCGAATGTGATTTCTTTGTCCTCCCCTAAGTCCTTAATACCGCTCACTTTGGCCTTTTCTGATTTCCAAAAGCTTGATTCGGCCCCTAGCTTAGATAGATTGGAGGCGTACACTTTCAAGTAATCCCTCACAATTTGGATTCTCTGCTCAGGTGGAAGATCTCGAAGGTCTTTAGGTTTTGCATCTTTTGCACGACCACTTAAATTGACGAAATCTAAAAGCGGTTTCAGGCTGTCGTGGAGATTCAGTTGCCTACCCTTACCCTCTGCTTGACGGCCACTCCGCTGTCGGCCTTTACCGTTGCTCATATCAGTGGGATTGTATAGTCGTTTACCCATGTTCTCAAAAGGGATTGGGCTAATCCTGAGCTTTTGTGAGTTCAGGGGCCGTAGAAGCGCGCAGTTCTTGCTTTCTCTGCATCCCTCTCATTATTTCTTTACACTGCGCACCCTGGCTCCTCTGCAAAAATTGCAGCGACACATCAGGTCGTGATGTTGCCAGTTCAATGCCCACTCCGCCCAGTTGGTCCAAGTACGTCTTCCATCCGGACTAGAGATAATACCATAGGCACGATCATAGGCCTCACGTTTGCGACGCACGTGCTCCTTGTCGCACTCGTGACATTCGCAGTGCTGTCCGTGCCCTTGCTTCTGTCGCAGCTGCTCTTGAATTTCAAGGAGCTTCTCGCGCTTCGTCTTCAGTTCTTCCGGCACCTGATCCTTCAGGAACCGGGAGAGCGCCCATCCAAGCCAGGAGTAGAGCCGCTTGAGCCCTTGCTTGGCTAGCTTCCGGATAACACCCCACTGCCTGACGAGCCATGCGCCTAGCTCGCGATAGACACGCTGGCACTCTTCCACGCTCTTATGTTCCAAGCCGTTCATAATGACACCTGCTAACTTGCGAGCCCACTCATTACTGAAGCCAAAGTCCTTTAGTCCGAGTCGGAACGCTTGAGCACAACGACCCCAGCCGTAGCGGTCCTTCTCCAGTACAAACCAACCTTCAAAGAGCCAGACTCTGCGTTTAGCGGCGTCCTGTTTCCAAGGCGAAGCCTTACTTATCGTCGAAGTTTTTTCGGAAGCCTTTGGAGCGTTTGCCTGTAGAGGCGGTTTTAATTCTTTGCCTTTAGCTTCGTGGATGATTTTCGATCGATGCGCTTGCTTAGCGACGAATTTAGATTTCCCCCGAATGCAGTAGACCGGATGTTTTCCGCGGCCCCGGCCAGGGTCAACTAGCTCCCAGAGATGCCAACTCACGAGCCGCTTGGCCCATCGCCGGCGTGTGGTGGCTGGAAAGGAACTAAACGTCGCTGGATCGAGTGTGAAGATACCGCGGTCATCGGAGAGGGTCCAAGCTAGACTGTAGAGCCGGCGCGGGGTATCGCATCTTAACTTCAACAAGAGACTCGGCAGACGGAATGACAGATATACCCCCATCTGCCCTTGACAAGTGCCACTTCAACGTGCTACAATAAATATGTCGGAGCACTTGCCAGAAGGCAAAAACACTCCCACCTCGGTGCTTGTACACCGAGAGGCAGAATCGACCTAGATTTCTCTCGGCAACTAACCGAGAGAAATTTCTTTTATAGCGTTATTGAATTTACCTTGGGTCTCTCACCACCTTAATGCCAATTATCAATCTTTAGATCCCCTCGTTCAACTAATTTGTCAATGTCGAGATTCAACACTTGCTTGATTATCTTCTTCGCCATTCTCGAAGGAACAGTGGCTCCTTGTTCCCATTTTTCTACGGTATTGATGGAAACACCTAGACGCCGGGCGAGCTCTTCCTGTGTCCAGCCTGCTCTATGTCGCTTCTCTGCAATCAATTCCGCTAGCTTGTCTCTCGACGTTTCTGTAAGAGTTCTTCCGGGCATAGCAGCTTAATGCTAACATTACGGGTATCATAAGTCAACCTCCTACTTGAAATACCATAACATTACTGCTATAATTATGGTATATGATAGCAGATTGAAAGTCAAGAGGAGCGTGAGAGGTATGATCACCGTGCGGATGAGCGAAATAGAGCGCAAGCGTCTCATGGATTATTGCCGCGAGCGCGATGTCAGATCAGCTGGGATTTTTGACTGTCGGGGAAGTGAGTCGTTGGGGTGCATTAATGTATGGTCCTGCTGCTGGATTACCGATGCGGACTGCGAGCGCTCGGAATTGATTGGCACGATTACCCTGCTATCCAACCGTGTTGAAATTGACAATGAAGCGCTGGTGGGTCTTGTCGGCTTGCCGTTGGCGGCGGCTGCCCGCGAGCTATCCAGTGTTGCCTAAGGAGATGCTATGCAAGAAGCGAAATCCTCTCTGAATTTCTTCGGTGTTACCAAGAAGGGCTGGCGTTGTCAGTTCACTTTGCGCGATGAGAGCGAAGCAGCACTACTTGATAGATTCGGCAAATTTGTGACGATCCTTGAAACCAAAGGCATCGTTCCCTATGAG
>JACOSB010000001.1 GCA_016179105.1 Candidatus Acetothermia bacterium | reverse complement strand
GTGCAGAATGCCGACCTGATCGGATCAGCGCTAGCAGGCTGCGGCGGTCGGAGACCTTGAGCTGCACTCGATGCTTTCTCATGTCTCATTTTAATCCCTCACCATCTACCCATCAATTTCACATGGTTAGAGTACTAGTTGCGTGAACTCTTCAAACAATGGCACACTTTGGCTCTTGGCCTTGAACTCCTTGGTTGCGAAGGGAGCAACGGTCGTGTTGCTGCCCATACCATCGTTACAGATGTTATCCGCTGGGTCGGCTCCCGGTCCGGCAGCAGCCCCCCAGAAGTTGTTGGTCGCGTTGATCGTTCCCCTAGATTGATTGAGCAAGCCGCAGTTGACGAAGCTACCGCTAGGTTGGCTGTCGTTGCCGAAGATATTGTTCTTAGTGATCGTGGCGCTGGCGCTTTTCCTGATGTCGATGCCAAAGAATTTATTACCCACGGCAGAGTTGCCGGTAAGCACATACCCACTGCCGTCGTTGACGTCGAAGCCATGGAAGCCATTAGCACTGGCCGTGTTGTTGGTGAGCACATGCCCGCTGCCGCTAAAGATAAAGCCAGTGAAGCGATTGGCGCTGGCCGTGTTGCCACTGAGCAGATGCCCGTTGCCGCTGAAGCCGAAGCCATAGGAATTGGAGCTGGCGATGTTGCCGGTAAGTATATGTCCGCTGCCGATAACGCTGAAGCCGAAGAAATTGGCGCTGGCGATGTTGCCGGCGAGCACATGCCCGCTGCCGCTGAAGGTGAAGCCCTGGCCGCTATTACGGATGGCGAGGTTTCCGCTCACCTTCACCCCACTCGTGCCATCGGCAATGACCAGTCCCGAAAAGCCCCCGCTCGCACCGGTGAGGGTGAAGCCCTTATGGGGCTGGCCGAAGATGACATTGCTGGCCTCAATCCGCACCACATCCACATTGTGCCCAGTGGCGTCTATCACCGTAGCTGCGGCCCCATCCCGCGACTCGATGGTTAACTGCTTATCCACCTTGATCACGCACCTGAAGCTGCATGAGCTCGGACCCGGCTCCGACTCCGACTCCCAGGTGTAGTGCCCCGGCCCCACCACGATCTTGTCGCCGCTGTTAGCGTTCTGGATGGCTTTGCCAATCGTGCGACAGGGATGGTCTTTATCTAAACAAGTATTACTGTCCAGCCCATTGTTCGCGACGAACAGCGCCTTGGCCTCTGCCACCGCTCCTACCCCCAGAACCAACGACAGCAGCGCCAGCAGGGACAACAACCATACGGCGACCGCTAGACGAAGGTGATGGGTGACGTTCATCTCAATCCCTCCTTGGGATTCTGATTTTTCTCTTCCCGCGCATAGGCCGAGAGACTCTGAATGATCTGCAGGAGCTCTTGGGCTCCATGAAAAGAGCGCTTCTCATTGGACTGCACGGGCTCCACCTGGCCGCGCCACTCTTCGGGCTTCGGGGAAATCCCCCGGTAGAAGCGCACGACCACGCTCACCGTCCGCAACGGCTCCGATCGGGTCTCTGGGGTCTTTTCTGCCATGCTTAATACCGTACATGGTGGATGTCCTGAAAATGCCCTGAACCGAGAAATGCGAATGGGAGAGCATTTTTGGCCTGGACAGAGGGTTAGCGAGAAACTCATCCCGACTTGGAATTGGAAGCACCATGGGGTAGTATTTCAGATAAGCCAAAGGCCGCCAGCGGGACAGTTAGGAGGAATCCATGAGCGAGATCGCGCTCAGGGTAAAACTGTTCGGTCGCTTTGAGATCTGGCTAGGAGATGTGACGATCCCTCCGCAGGCTTGGCCGCAGCGCAAGACACAGTTACTCGTGAAACTGCTCCTCAGCGAGCGCGGTCGTTTCTTCACCCAAGATCAACTCATCGAATCTCTCTTCTCTGATCACGAGCTAGAGAAAGCGGCCCGGAGCTTGCACCGCCGGGTGAGCGAATTGCGCCATGTCCTGGAACCCCATTTGCAGCGGGGCGCTGACTCTCGTTTCATTCTGCACACGGGCGTGAAGGGCTACTGCTTCAGCGCGGACGCCCCCTGTCAGACCGATACGGAGGAATTTCAGAAACAAAGCGAAGCCGCACAAGAGGCAGAAAGAGCCGGGCGATGGGCACAGGCCCTCCAAGGCTATGAGCAGGCCATCGCGCTCTATCGCAGTGATTTTCTGGAGGAAGACCTCTATGAAGAATGGACAATAGTCTTGCGGGAGCGCTGGCGTGCGTCGTATCTGCACGCGCTGGCGCGGCTGGCGGAGTGCTACGCGCGTCTCAGGCAATTCGGGCGTGCGATCGAATGCTGTGAGCGAGTACTGGAGAAAGAGCCATGGCACGAAGGCATCTATCGTCAGAAGATGCTCTATCACTATCACGCCGGAGAGTATTCCCAAGCCCTGCAGACCTATCAAGCCTGTACTGAGGTATTGAAAACTCATTTAGAAGTTGGCCCCACGCCACAGACCCAAGAACTCTACGAACAAATGCTTAGGCACGACGTCCCCACGCTGCCTCAGGTTTTTCCCAACAACCTTCCGCGGCCCTTGAGCAGTTTCATCGGGCGAGAGCAAGAGATCGTTGAAATTAAGACGCTATTAGCGGGTGTAGGGGCGCAGCATGCTGCGCCCCTACGTCTTGTGACGCTTACGGGAATCGGCGGCTGCGGTAAGACACGGCTGGCCCTTCGCGTAGCGTCTGAACTGTTGAAAGAATTCCCCGATGGTGTGTGGTGGGTGGAACTAGCTGCTTTAGCCAATTCGGTTCTTGTCCCGCAAGCGGTGGCGTCTGCGGTGGGTGTGCGCGAGCAGCCCAATCGCCCACTCACGGAGTTGCTGGCAGACGCCTTCCGACTCAAAAAATCATTGTTGGTGCTGGACAACTGCGAGCACCTCATCGGAGCCTGTGCCGAGCTCGCGGAGATGCTTTTGCACGCTTGTCCAGACTTGCGGATCTTAGCGACAAGTCGGGAAGCGCTGTCCCTCACAGGGGAGACAGTTTGGACCGTGCCGCCGTTATCGATCCCTACCCCTGCACTTCTCTCGCAGGAGACGACGAACGTTGTCGCTCAGTTAAAACAATACGAAGCTATCGATCTCTTTCAGGAGAGGGCTCGCTCCAGCCAGTCGGGGTTTGCGTTGACCCAAGAGAACGCTTTCGCGGTAGCGCAAATCTGTCAGCGGTTGGATGGGCTGCCCTTGGCGATTGAGCTGGCGGCCACCCGGACGAAAGTTTTGTCGGTAGAGCAGATTGCCAGACGATTGGACGACCGTTTCCAGTTATTGACCGGGGGCAGTCGGACCGCGTTGCCGCATCATCAAACCTTGCAGGCGACGATGGACTGGAGTTTCCAATTGCTCTCTGAGCCCGAGCGAATTTTGTTACGGCATCTCTCCGTTTTTGTGGGTGGGTTTACGCTGGAGGCAGTGGAGGATGTTTGTGCGGACGATGGACCTGCTAGGGGCGATTCGCGAACCGCCCCTACGGAGATTCTCGATCTCCTCACACACTTGGTGGACAAATCGCTGGTCGTCGTACAGCCGGGTGTGAGAGCACGATACCGATTGCTGGAGATAGTGCGACAGTTTGGGCGAGAGAAGCTGCTGGAATCGGGGGAAGAGCCCGCAGTACGCCAGCGACATCTGGGGTTTTTTCTTCAATTAGCCGAGCGAGCGGAGCCGGAGTTGAAGGGTGCCAATCAGACAATCTGGCTGGAACTATTGGCAGTAGAACATGATAACCTGCGGGCGGCCCTGAGTCGATCTTTGGAGTGTAATGAAGAGGAGATGGGGTTGAGTTTGGCAGTAGCGCTGGAGCGGTTCTGGTACGTGCGCGGTTACTGGAGCGAAGGGCGTCAGTGGCTAGAGAAACTCTTGTCTCTGGGCAGTGATGCGTCACCGCCCTTGCGGGCGCGAGCGCTCCACGCGACTGGCATTTTAGCCTGGGAGCAAGGTCATTATAAACAAGCAAACGGACTTCATGAGAAGGCATTGGCTCTCCGGAGAGAGCTGGGAGATAAAGGGGGCGTCGCCATCTCGTTGAACAGTTTGGGACTGGTAGCTTGGAATCAGGGTGATCATGCGACCGCGCGCTCGTACTACGAGGAGAGTCTCACGATCGCGCGAAATCTAGGTCACAAGCGAATCTGCGCCAACGTTCTGAACAACCTGGGGATTATCGCTAACGAGCAAAGGGACTATGTGAAAGCACGTTCGCTTGGGGGGGAGGCTCTGGCGCTTTGGCGAGAGTTGGGAGATAAGCCGGCCATTGCCATGGTCCTCCACAATCTGGGGCTTACGGCTCAATCTCAGGGTGACTATGCGGCGGCACGGGCTCTTTACGAAGAGGGTCTGGCGATCTGGAAAGAATTGGGTGACAAGTCGACTGCCTACTCCTTGCTCGGTCTCGGACAGGTCGCCTGTCGGCAGGGCGACTATGTGAGAGCATGGTCGCTGATGAAGGAGAGTTTGTCCATCCGACGCGAGATCGGGGACAAGCGGGGCATCGCTCGATGTCTAGAAGATATAGCCGACCTTGCTGCGGCAAAAGGAGAGCTCGAACGAGCCGCGCGACTGTTGGGGGCTGCGGAAGCTCTGCGTCACGCCATCGGTGCTTCACTGTCACCCTCGTCCCGCGCGGATTACGATCGGATCGTGACTGCTGTGCGAGCTGGTCTGGGCGAAGAGGCGTTCGCAGCCGCGCGGGCACACGGGCGAGCGATGACGCTCGAGCAGGTGATCGCATTCGCGCAAAAATATGCTTAGTGACAACTTCTATCTCCTACCGTTAATTCCTTATTTTACGTAGCTCTTTCAGCACTGATTCCGGCATGTAAAAACTCGGATTCAACAGCACCAACACACTCCCCGTAGTTCCATCAAAAGCTTCGAGCGCGAACCCGATGATGCGCCCAGCTTCACTGGCCTTCATCGCCACGCCGCGCGTTGAAGAGCTGGTGAGCGCATCTCCCACTTCAATTTTACCATTTGCCGACGTGGCATTGACTCTCACTCGTCCAACAAGTGCGACCGCCGGTCGAGTAGCAGAAGCACTTCGCGCGGCATCGCTTCCGAGTAAGACACCTTCACTGCTTAGCACAATGCCCGGTTGTGCGACGACGACACCGAAGAGATGCGTCTCGTACGGTTTTGAAGAAAGCTTCACGTGCCCCGGAGCACCGAGATCGAGCGCGACCAATTGTCCCGGCTGCACAGGCTCCGTCGCGTCGAACAACTCTGCGATGTCTTTGCAGCCGGTGCCTGACTTATCAGAGTCTTCTTTGCAAACACCGTGAAACGCCGCGGCCGTCACGTCTCCGTTTACCGTGAAATCGCCGCGCACCGTTCCGTTGCCGCGTAGATCGAAATTTCCGTTAACTGTATGATTCGCACCGACGATGAGATTGCTGTCGAATGTGACCGTGCCGCGTACTCTGAGCTGCTGTGTGACATCGACGAATCCCAAGAAGCGTGCCCCCCCGCCCACTGCGAGACTCTCGTTGCGCGTCGCGTCTGGGCGCGCCCCGGCCACGCCGAGCCCTCCGTTTACGTTAAAGTCTTGGCTCACCGTGAGTGAGCCGGCTACCGATACATCTTCGCCGAAGTCGCTGCGGCCTGTAACTTGCAAAATGGGTAGCTTTAGGCGCCCCGTCATCGTGTCGCCCGCGAGCTTTACATAAGTCCCTTCGTAGCCGTTACGAGGCAACTGCGAAATGTCCAACGTCCCTAGAATTTTATTGGACGGGATGCTTGGCAATTGTGTGACATTGAGAATGCCCTTAATTTGTGAAGCGTTAAAGTCTGTCAATTCTGCGCCGGATCCTTGAAAGCTTCTTGCTTTGATGGCATCCGAGACATTGACAGCGCCGGTCACGCTCAAGATCGCGGGATCGCGACTGGTGCCGATGGCCAAATCGCCTGTGAATCGTGATGTGCCGAGCCCGTTTACTGTTAAGTTACCACCGAAGATCGCGCTGCCGTCTGTGCCGAGCGTCAATACGGGATTAGAGACCTGGGTCCCGCGCTGGGTCGAGAACGCCAGATTGTAAGTCTTCGCGTCGGTGACTAAGGCTTGCAGTGTGATTCCCACATCGAGCGCTTGGTTGGCTTGGGCTTCCCAGCCGGAGCCAAGAACACTCAACGTTCCAGACGGGACTCCAGGCTTAGAAGCCGTCGCCGGGCTTGCCGAACGGATCTGCAATTGATTAGTCACGCTGACATTCTGGAAAGTCTGGGAATTCGTTTGAGCCAAGGACAGCGTGGTCACGAGGATGAGAGAGAGAACGAAAAGTCCGATCATTCGCAGCGGCTTTTGCAGTGGATGTGGATGCATCGCAACCTCCTCCGGCGAATCTGTGTATAGTATAATACCAGAATCGACGAGAGAGGTGTCATCGATGGACAACATAAGAAAAGTGCTCGCCGTTTTCTTTCTCATTTCCACTGCGATTATTCCTACAACACAAGCGAATCAACAAAATCCTGGCCCTGAAGTCAGCCGCATCGACTTTCCGCTGACGATCAACGCCGACGGCTCGACGGTCACCGGTCAAGTCTTCTTTCGCTTTGCCAGCCGCGCCGGGGATATTTCGTTCGCCAAATTCACCCTGACCGAGGGCAAAGATGATTTGAAGACGTTCATCGTGCAGCCTAAAGTGAAAGCGCAGCGTGAGGGCAGCTTCTTCTTTACCTTGTCGACAAAAACCGCGCAGAAAGCAACCTATCGAGTTGTTTTGACGGACGAGCAGCAGAACAACAGCGCAGCCGTTGACTTTTCTTTCACAGCGCTGGAGTCGCCCGTCAGTTTTTTAGCTCAATTGGGTGGGCTTGCGTCGGCTGGGGAGTTTAACGTTCCGCTGGGCATCGCGGTCGACCCCGACGGCGATCTCTATGTCGTCGACTCGGACAACGAGCGCGTGCAGAAATTCAACCCTACCGGACAATTTCTCTTTCAATGGGGCAGCCCCGGCGTCGGCAAAGGCCAATTTTCTCAGCCCTACGGAATTGCCGCCGACGCGCAGGGAAATCTCTATGTCACCGATGCGGACAATCATCGCATCCTCAAATTCGACCGCACTGGTAAATTAGTCATCGAATGGGGCAAGCAAGGCGACGCCAACGGTCAGCTCTTCGCGCCCCGCGCGATCGCGGTCGATGCGCAGAGCTTCATCTATGTAGCCGATACTCAGAATCATCGCATCCAAAAATTTGACTCGAACGGAAATTTTGTGACTAAGTGGGGCGATTTCGGCCCCGCCGACGGACAGCTCTTCTTTCCCTCGGGAATCGCAATCGACGCTAAGGGCAATGTTTTTGTCGCAGACACAAACAACAATCGCGTGCAGAAATTCGACGCGAGCGGGAAATTCCTAGCCAAGTGGGGCGCGCGCGGCAAAGGAGATGGGCAGTTTGCGAACCCCTATGGAATTGCAGTGGACAGCCAGAGCAATGTATACGTAGTAGATCGTGGGAACAACCGCGTACAAAAATTCGATGCCAACGGAAAGTATTTGGGTCAATGGGGAGGCTTCGGCACGGATGAGGGTGAACTGCTGAGTCCCACGGGGATCGCCGTCGACCCTCGCGGCATTCTCTACGTCACTGACACGACCAACTCCCGCGTCCAGAAATTTGATCTGACCGGGAAATTTCTCTTACTCTGGGGAGAAGAAGGGCGAGCCCGGCCGGGCGAGTTCGACCGCCCTGTCAGCATTACGTCGCGCAGCAATGGAGAAATCTTTGTGCTCGATGAGCGCAAGAGCCTCGTCCAGAAATTCGATGCGAATGGTAAATTTTTGCTCAAATGGGGAAACTTCGGCAGCTCCCCCGGTGAGCTTGATCAGCCGCGCGCTTTGGCTGTCGATGCGCAAGGCAACGTGTATGTGGCTGATACCAAAAATCATCGCGTGCAAAAATTTGATGCGAACGGAAAATTCGTGCTGACGTGGGGCTCTCCCGGTGACGGAGATGGGCAGTTCGACAATCCCCAAGGCATCGCTGTCGACAGCAAGAGCCAAGTCTATGTGACTGACAAGAACAACCGTGTACAAAAGTTTGACGCCAACGGAAAATTTTTATTGAAATGGGGCAGTGGCGGGAACCGTGACGGGCAATTTTTCTTCCCGACGGGGATTGTCGTCGACGCGCAAGGAAACGTTTACGTTTCCGATCAAGGGAATCACCGCGTCCAGAAATTTGACGCGAACGGAAAATTCTTGACCAAATGGGGAAATTTTGGACAAAACGACGGGCAATTCGCCGGCCCGGAGGGACTCTCAGCAGACTCTTCTGGGAATATCTATGTCAGCGATCGCGACAACGCCCGCGTCCAGAAATTTGATGCGAACGGGAAATTTTTACTGAAGTGGGGCAGTGCAGGAAGTTTGGGAAGCCAATTCAGCGAGCCGCTCGGGTTGGCCATCGACGGCGCCGGCAACATTTATGTAGCTGACGCGGGCAACCATCGCGTACAAAAATTCGCGCCAAAGAAATGAGCCGCTTATACCTTACCGAAGTGCGAAAAATGAATGGTCATAAAAGGGGTGGTAAAAATAAGCCCCGAAAACCCTTGTCAGCTCGTAAGGTCAGAGAGCAGTCACAAATCGCTCCTTTTGTGAACAAACGTTGGCATGTGAGAATTCTAAATAGCCGCTTATCCCCCGGTTTGGAATAGAGTCCTACTGCGCGCGGATTATGGTCCCGGGGACTTCGGCTTACTTGCTCTCCACCTGTCCAAGAATATGGCTGCAAATACAATAACCACTGCAAATGCAAATAAAAAAACCATGGTGAACAGATTCCCCAGAGCAGCACTTTCGAAGTATAGGATGCAGGACTTTCGCGGTTGAGTTTATGAACAGTAAGATAGGGGTATGCAACGCCAGAAATGTTCCCTCGATCTTTATGTGGATTTTCTCGTCGCCAGTCAGAAGCAGTTCTCTGGAATGGAGTTGAGTAAAGTGGCTCCGG